>NZ_CP072115.1:0-348000 GCF_017639855.1 Streptococcus sp. zg-86
AAGTAATATAAAGGTGTGGAAAAAATAGTTAACTTGTGGAAAACTTTCCCATTTTATGATACACTAATAAAACAAATCAAACAGAAAGAGAGGAGGAAACTATGAACAAACAGCAAGTATTTTGGAGTCGGGTATTGCAACTAGCTAAGAATAAGCTCAATCAAGGAGCATATGATTTTTACGTAGAAAATGCTCAATTACTCAGCATCTCCTCCAATCGAGCACAAATCTTCTTAGATAGTCCTTACAAACAACTTTTCTGGGATCAAAATCTAAAAGATATTCTTATCACTGCAGGATTTGAAATTTTTGATAGCCAGATTTCTATTGATTATCAATTTACTCATGATACTCCTGAAAGAGAAGTCGTTAGCGAACCAATAGAGCAGCTACAATCAGTCATGCAACAGAAGTCACAACAACCCCTTCATCCAGACATCAAACCGCAATATACCTTTGAAAATTTTGTCCAAGGAGACAATAATCAAATGGCTAAAGCAGGAGCTTTAGCGGTCGCTGATAATCCTGGAAGTTTATATAATCCTCTCTTTATCTATGGTGGCCCTGGTTTAGGAAAGACACACCTCTTGAATGCGATTGGGAATTGGATACTGGGAAATAATCCTCATGCTCGTATTAAATATGTTTCAACCGAGACCTTCATCAACGATTTTTTAGAACATCTTCGCTTGAACGATATGGAAAACTTTAAGAAAATTTATCGTAATTTAGATGTCCTACTAATTGATGATGTTCAATTTCTACGAAATAAGGCATCGACTCAGGAAGAATTCTTCCATACCTTTGAAGCACTTTATGGAAAAAACAAACAGATTGTCTTAACAAGTGACCGTAGTCCTGACTATTTAGATAATCTCGAGGAACGGCTTGTGACACGTTTTAAGTGGGGAACAACTTCTGATATTACACCGCCAGATTTGGAGACACGAATTGCCATTTTGCGTAATAAATGTGAAGATTATCCCTACGACTTTACAGACGATACCCTTTCTTATTTGGCTGGTCAATTTGATTCCAATGTCCGTGATTTAGAAGGCGCCTTAAAGGATGTTCATCTTTTAGCAAACCTCAAACAACTAACCGAAATTACTGTTGATGTTGCAGCAGAAGCCATTCGTGCTCGAAAACAGACAAGTCCTACTAATACTGTCATTGCGATTGAAACCATTCAACAAGAGGTTGGAAATTTTTATGGGATTAGCCTCAAGGAAATTAAGGGAGCCAAACGTGTCCAACATATCGTCCATGCTAGACAGGTTGCTATGTATCTCGCACGAGAAATGACCGATAATTCCTTACCAAAAATTGGCAAAGAATTTGGTAAACGAGATCATACAACGGTGATGCACGCGCATAATAAAATCAAAAATATGTTGATAGATGATAAAAATCTCGAAATTGAACTGACCACTATAAAAAACAAAATTCGTCACTGAGGATAACTGAAAGAAAACATCCACAGTTTTCCACAATCTATACACATATGATTTTCTTAGAAAACAGGCACTAGCCTCCTATTTTCCACAGAATACACAGAGCCTACTATTACTACTAACCTTATAATTTATAAATAAAGGAGAATCCATGATTCAATTTTCTATTAATAAAACTGTATTTTTACAAGCCTTAACCATTACAAAAAGAGCTATCAGTAGTAAAAATGCCATTCCTATTTTATCTACTGTAAAAATAGAAGTATCAGCAGAAGGAATTACCCTAACAGGTTCAAACGGACAGATTTCCATTGAAAACTTTATATCCATTCAAGATGAAAATGCTGGTTTATTAATTTCTTCCCCAGGATCAATCTTGCTAGAAGCGTCTTTCTTTATTAACGTAGTATCTAGTTTACCAGATATTGTCTTAGAAGTACGTGAAATCGAGCAGCAACAAGTTGTCTTAACAAGTGGGAAGTCAGAAATTACTCTAAAAGGAAAAGAAGCAGAACACTATCCTCGTTTGCAGGAAGTATCGACTGCTAAACCTCTTACTTTAAAAACAAGTGTTCTGAAAGAAACCATTAATGAAACAGCTTTTGCTGCTTCGACACAAGAAAGTCGCCCTATTTTAACAGGTGTTCACTTTGTTTTAACAGAAAATCATTCTCTCAAAACAGTAGCAACAGATTCTCATCGGATGAGTCAACGAAAATTGATTTTGGACAAAGCTGGGGATAACTTTAACGTTGTCATTCCAAGTCGCTCTTTACGTGAATTTGTGACTGTTTTTACAGATGATATTGAAACTGTAGAGGTGTTCTTCTCTAATAATCAAATGCTCTTTAGAAGTGAGCATATTAGTTTCTATACTCGTCTACTTGAAGGAACTTACCCAGATACTGATCGTTTAATTCCAACAGAATTCAATACAACAGCAATTTTTGATACAGCTAAATTACGTCAAGCAATGGAGCGGGCTCGTTTGCTATCAAATGCTACCCAAAATGGTACTGTAAAATTAGAAATCGTAGAAGGACAAGTATCAGCCCATGTTTATTCGCCAGAAGTTGGTCGAGTTAATGAAGAATTGGACACACTTGAAGTGACAGGGGAAGATTTGGTGATTAGCTTTAATCCGACCTATCTCATCGATGCTTTAAAAGCGGCTAATAGCGAACAAATTAAGATTAGCTTTATTTCTCCAGTTCGTCCATTTACGCTGGTACCAAATTCGAATGAGCTTGATTTTATCCAATTGATTACACCAGTACGGACCAATTAATGAAAAAGGGAGTGGGACAAGATGCACCCTCACCAACAAAACAACGCAAAACATCACAAATCTCTTACTAAGATACTATTTTTAGTAAGGGATTTTTTGTATAAAAAGTACAGCTTTTATCAAATTTCGTAAAAAGCAGAATGACATAGTATGTGATTGACAGGATAATCTAATCAACAGTTAGGGGAGTGACTAGTAATATCTAATATTACAAAAACAAGATAGTTACTAGTTTCCTTTACTTCCTCATATCTTGTAACAAAATGAAGAAAGTTGATATCGCTGGAATTATGACTTTTTTCCCAGTGCCTTTTATGTTATACTAGGGTAAAAATGAAAACGATTAGAGATATGATTGTATATATTTTAGCAAATCCTCATGCCGGAAATGGTCAGGCTTTTACAATCGTGAAAGACATTCGAAGAACTTATCCACAAGTGCGGATAGAAAGTTATGTTACAACGAGTAAAAATGATGAATATGCACAAGTAGAAGCGATTTTATCCGTTTTTCGGAAAGAACAGGACCGTTTCTTGATTTTAGGTGGAGATGGAACTTTATCGAAAGTGTTGTCTGTTTGGCCACAAGAGCTTCCTTTTGCCTACTTTCCTACTGGATCAGGAAATGATTTTGCGCGTGCTGTTGGCATTCGGTCGTGGCAGCAAGTGATGGAGACAATACTGACAACTCCACCTGTATCAGTTTGTGTGTTAAGTATGCCAGAAGGAGTGGTCATCAATAGTTTGGATATTGGCTATCCTGCCCGTGTTATTGCACATTCTGAAAAAACAGCCTTAAAAAAATGCTTTAATCGGCTAAAAATCGGAAAGTTGACCTATATTTTCTTTGGGGTTCTTGGTTTATTTAATTCTTCCCAATTGTCAGCTTGTATTGAAGTCAATCATCAAAAGATGGAATTGGAGCATCTCTTTTTTCTTTCTATTGCAAACAACACTTACTTTGGTGGTGGGATTATGATTTGGCCAGATGCTCATATTACAAAGCCACAAATGGATCTTGTCTATGTTTCAGCACCTTCGATTTTCCAGCGTATCAAGGCCTTGTTAGAATTGATTTTAAAACGTCACAAGACCTCTTCTGTGTTGCATCATGTCACAGCAGAAACTATCAAATTGACATTACCTCATGAAATAGTTACTCAGGTAGACGGAGAATTACAGACGATTCAACAGCTGACCATTAGCTGTCAAACACGTTATTATTATCTTGGAAAGGAATAAAGATGTACGAATTAGGAAGTATCGTTGAAATGAGAAAGCCACATGCTTGTGTCATCAAATCAACTGGTAAAAAAGCAAATGCCTGGGAAGTCATGCGCGTAGGAGCAGATATTAAAATTCGTTGCACCAACTGCGATCATCTCGTTATGATGAGTCGTCATGATTTTGAATACAAGATGAAGAAAGTCTTGCAACCGTAGAAAGTCTGATTTTAAGCAATTTTTGCAACATTTTGCAAGCTCTAGTGGACAAAAAATGTAAAAAAACATACTAAGATTAGTAGTGAGAAAATCTCCGACGGGAGAGAGTGCTCACTACTTTTTCTTTATGTTAAAGTAGAGGTGTCTTGTTAAGTCGTGGGGTCTTTTGACGCTAGACGTCGTAATAAAAACTGGCAAGACATCTGTTTTAGGGAGAATGTTATCAAAGTATGTGGGACGCTAAACGTCGAGTATTGAAAATGACATCACTAAAACAAGGGATCAAACAAGATAAAGAGGTAGTATCATGCGTACAGTATTTGGGATTGATGTGAGTAAAGCAAGTTCAGAAGTGGCAAAAGCGAAACTTGGATGCTCATTGGCATTCTAGTTGTATTTTTTTTTCGTAGTAGCATGGGTTCGCTATTTTTCAAACTAGTTTAAAAGTGTTGTGTGGTAGTTGAATTTCTCTTCATTTAGCAAGCTTTTTTCAAATTTTTCTGCTATAATAATCTTGATTGAAATTTTTGAATGGAGAATAAGAAATGGCTTTAACAGCAGGTATCGTTGGCTTGCCAAATGTTGGAAAATCAACCCTATTTAATGCGATTACAAAGGCAGGAGCAGAAGCAGCAAACTATCCCTTTGCGACCATTGATCCCAATGTCGGAATGGTAGAAGTACCAGATGAGCGCTTGCAGAAATTAACAGAACTGATTACTCCTAAAAAGACAGTCCCAACAACTTTTGAATTTACAGATATTGCAGGAATTGTAAAAGGGGCTTCTAAGGGGGAAGGTCTTGGAAATAAATTCTTGGCCAATATCCGTGAGGTAGATGCGATTGTCCATGTTGTTCGTGCATTTGATGATGAAAATGTCATGCGGGAACAAGGGCGTGAGTCTGCTTTTGTAGATCCAATGGCCGATATTGAAACAATCAATTTAGAATTGATCTTGGCAGATTTAGAGAGTGTCAACAAACGCTATGCGCGTGTGGAAAAAATGGCCCGTACGCAAAAAGATAAGGATTCAGTGGCAGAATTTACTGTTTTACAAAAAATCAAACCAGTTTTAGAAGATGGTAAATCTGCTCGAACCATTGATTTCACAGAAGAAGAGCAAAAGGTTGTGAAAGGCTTATTCCTTTTAACGACAAAACCAGTTCTTTATGTGGCAAATGTTAGCGAAGATGAAGTAGCAGATCCAGATAATATTGACTACGTGAAGCAAATTCGTGAGTTTGCAGCGACAGAAAATGCAGAAGTTGTCGTTATTTCGGCGCGTGCAGAAGAAGAAATTTCTGAACTTGATGAAGCAGATAAGGCTGAATTTTTAGAAGCAATGGGCTTAACGGAATCAGGTGTTGATAAATTAACACGAGCTGCCTATCATTTGCTAGGTCTAGGAACCTACTTTACAGCAGGCGAAAAGGAAGTGCGTGCTTGGACCTTTAAACGTGGCATTAAAGCACCACAAGCTGCTGGTATCATCCATTCAGACTTTGAAAAAGGCTTTATCCGTGCGGTAACCATGTCTTATGATGATTTGATGACCTATGGTAGTGAAAAAGCTGTTAAAGAAGCAGGACGTCTTCGTGAGGAAGGAAAAGAATACATTGTCCAAGATGGTGACATTATGGAATTCCGCTTTAATGTGTAACGAATACAGAATAGTGAAGAGGCTGGGATAATTTGTTCCCTCCTTCTTCTTTTTTCGCTTAAAATAGTATGTGAAGAGGAGAAATCATGACCAAATTAATTGTAGGCTTAGGAAATCCAGGAGATCGTTATGAGAATACCAAGCATAATGTTGGTTTTATGTTTATTGACCGGATTGCAAAGAAAGAAAATGTGACCTTTAGTCATGATAAGATTTTTCAGGCAGAGATTGCTTCAACCTTTATAAATGGTGAAAAAATCTATCTCGTTAAGCCGACGACCTTTATGAATGAATCTGGTAAGGCTGTTCATGCCTTGTTAGCCTATTATGGATTAGAAATAGAGGATTTATTGGTCATCTATGATGATTTAGACATGGCTGTTGGCAAAGTACGGTTTCGTCAAAAAGGCTCAGCAGGCGGGCATAATGGGATAAAAAGTATCATTAAGCACATTGGCAGTCAAGAATTTGATCGTATAAAAATTGGGATTGGAAGACCAAAGGCTGGCATGACAGTGGTTCATCATGTCCTGTCTTCATTTGACACAGATGACCGAATTCAGATTGACTTAAGCTTAGAAAAACTGGATACCTTTGTAAACTTTTATTTACAAGAAAACGATGCAGAAAAGATAATGAGAAGGTATAACAATTAAGATGAATATCATTGAATTAGTCAATCGCAATAGGCAAATTGACAAGTGGCAAGCAGGTTTATATCAATCAAAGCGTCAGCTCATCATGGGACTTTCAGGAACGATGAAGGCCCTCGTCATGGCATCAGTATTTGATGTAATGGATGAAAAATGTTTGATTGTAACACCAACTCAGAATGAAGCTGAGAAACTAACTCAAGAATTAATAAATATCTTGGGAAGTGATTTTGTTTACAACTTCTTTACAGATGACAATCCTGTAGCTGAATTTGTTTTTGCCTCTAATGACCGCACAAAGGCTCGATTAGACAGTCTGAACTTTCTTCTAGATAGAAAGAAATCAGGGATTATTGTAGCTAGTATGGCTGCCTGCCGTATTCTATTGCCTAATCCTTTGTCTTATCAACAAGCTAGGATTCAATTAGCAATAGGAGAAGAATGTGAAGTTGACAAACTTGTAAAGAAATTACAAGAAATCGGCTATAAAAAAGTTTCTCGTGTCTTATCCCAAGGTGAATTTAGTCAACGTGGAGACATTCTTGATATTTTTGAAATGGGTCAAGAACATCCCTATCGTTTGGAATTTTTTGGTGATGAGATTGACGGTATGCGTCAGTTTGATACTGAGAGTCAATTGTCAATTGAAACAATTGAAGAATTGTTTATCACACCAGCTTCTGATATGATTTTTTCTTCAGAAGATTTTTTGCGTGCTGAAAAAAAATTGACAGATAGTTTACAGAAACTACAGCAACAAGAACAGATTTCTTATATAGAGGAGGTCTTGGCAGATGTCAGACAGACCTACCGTCATCCAGATAGTCGGAAATTTCTATCTTATTTCTATGAAAAAGAATGGACTTTACTCGATTATCTTCCTAGACACACACCAGTATTTTTTGATGATTTTCATAAAATAGCTGATCGACATGCTCAATTTGATGTAGAAGTTGCAGAACTATTGACACAAGATTTACAAAATAACAAGTCTCTGTCAACGTTACATTATTTTGGATCTACCTACTCATCTTTTAGAAAATACAAACCTGCAACCTACTTTTCTGTCTTTCAAAAAGGATTAGGCAATCTCACATTTGATGCAATTTATCAATTTAATCAACATTCCATGCAGGAGTTCTTCAATCAAATTCCGTTATTGCAAGACGAATTGAGACACTATGCTAAGTCTTCACATACGGTTATTCTTCAAACAGAGTCATATTCTTCTTTACAACGTTTACAAAAAACATTACAGGAATATGAGATTGAATTGCCTTTTGTTGAGCCTAATGCTATAAAAATAGGTCAGCAGCAAATTACCATTGGTCAGTTATCAACGGGCTTTCATTTCTTAGATGAGAAGATTGCCTTGATTACTGAGCATGAAATTTTTCATAAAAAGATTAAACGAAAAGCCCGTCGGAATACGATTTCAAATGCCGAACGATTAAAGGATTATAGTGAATTGTCTGTAGGCGATTATGTAGTCCACTCTGTTCACGGTGTTGGGCAATACCTTGGAATTGAAACAATTGAAATATCGGGAATTCATCGCGATTATTTGAGTATTCAATACCAGAACAATGATCGTATTTCCCTACCAGTTGAACAAATTGATGTATTGTCCAAGTATCTTGCTTCAGATGGTAAAACACCCAAACTCAATAAATTAAATGATGGTCGTTTCCAACGAACCAAGCAGAAGGTAGTAAAACAGGTTGAAGATATTGCGGATGATTTGATTCGTCTTTATGCAGAGCGTAGTCAATTAAAAGGCTTTGCTTTCTCACCTGATGATGAAAATCAAGTCGAGTTTGACCAGCATTTCACTTATGTTGAAACAGAAGACCAACTTCGTTCCATACAAGAAATCAAAAAAGATATGGAAAAATCATCTCCAATGGATCGTCTATTGGTAGGAGATGTTGGTTTTGGTAAAACAGAAGTTGCCATGCGTGCTGCCTTTAAAGCAGTCAATGATGGTAAACAAGTTGCTATTTTAGTTCCGACAACAGTTTTAGCTCAGCAACATTTTGCGAATTTCCAAAGTCGTTTTGCAGAGTTTCCCGTTAATATTGATGTGATGAGCCGTTTTAAGACCAAGGCTGAGCAAGAAGCGACACTTGAAAAACTCAAAAAAGGTCAAGTAGATATTTTGATTGGAACCCACCGCTTATTGTCAAAAGATGTTGAATTTGCTGATTTGGGGCTTTTAGTCATTGATGAAGAGCAGCGTTTTGGAGTAAAGCATAAAGAACGCTTGAAAGAATTGAAAAGTAAAATTGATGTTCTGACATTAACAGCAACGCCTATTCCAAGAACATTGCAGATGTCTATGTTGGGAATTCGCGATTTATCTGTTATTGAAACACCACCGACAAATCGCTATCCTGTTCAAACTTATGTTTTAGAAACAAATCCAACGATTATTCGCGATGCTATTTTACGAGAGATGGATAGAGGTGGACAAGTTTACTATCTTTACAATAAAGTTGACACTATTGAACAAAAAGTGTCTGAATTGAGAGATTTGGTACCAGAAGCAACAATTGGTTTTGTTCATGGGCAAATGTCAGAGATTCAACTGGAAAATACGCTCCTATCCTTTATTGAAGGGGAATATGATGTGTTAGTGACAACCACTATTATTGAAACAGGGGTTGATATTCCAAATGCCAATACCCTATTTATTGAAAATGCAGATCACATGGGACTGTCAACCTTGTATCAATTAAGAGGACGTGTTGGTCGTTCAAATCGTATTGCCTATGCCTATTTAATGTATCGTCCAGATAAAAATTTGACAGAAGTTGCAGAAAAGAGATTGGAAGCCATAAAAGGATTTACCGAGTTAGGGTCTGGTTTTAAAATTGCCATGCAAGATTTATCTATTCGAGGTGCTGGCAATATCTTAGGAGCTGCGCAAAGTGGTTTTATTGATTCAGTTGGATATGAACTCTATTCTCAATTGTTAGAAAATGCTATTTTGGAAAAGCAAGGAAAACAAGCTAGACGGGAAAAAAGTAATACGGAACTTAATTTATCGATTGATGCTTATTTGCCAAGCGAGTATATTACAGACCAACGTCAAAAAATTGAAATTTATAAGCGCATTAAGCAACTTGAAAATCGTGTGGATTATGAAGAATTACAGGATGAATTGATTGATCGATTCGGAGAATATCCAGATGTAGTTGCCTATCTTTTGGAAATTGGCTTATTAAAATCTTATTTCGATCAACTATTTGCTCAAAAAGTGGAAAGAAAACAAGAGCAAATTATCGTAACATTTGAAGAAATATCGGGTCAAATTTTCCTAATGCAAGATTATTTTGAGGCACTTTCTGCGACCAAGTTAAAAGCTCGTATTTCTGAAAATATGGGCCGTGTAGAATTAGTCTTTTTATCAGATAAGAAGAAAGATTATCAAATTATCGAGGAGCTCGTGCATTTTGCTGAAAAAATGCTAGAAATTAAGGCTCGAAAAAACTCCTAAAGTGTTAAAAGTAATTAAAAAGTGATACAATAAAGAAATGAGGTGAAAAAATGAGGTTAGATAAGTATTTAAAAGTTTCCCGTATCATCAAACGCCGTACAGTGGCAAAAGAAGTAGCGGATAAGGGAAGAATAAAGGTCAATGGCATTTTGGCTAAATCATCGACAGACTTAAAAGAAAATGACCAAATTGACATTCGTTTTGGAAATAAATTGCTGGTTGTCAAGGTGCTTGAAATGAAAGATAGCACCAAGAAAGAAGATGCACTGAAGATGTATGAAATCATCAGCGAAACAAGGATTGAGGCAGATGAAAAAATCGAATATTCTCCAAATTAATAATCACTATATTCAGGAAGAATTGCAAAAAAGTCAACGTTATCGGCAAGAAAAAAAGCAAAAGAATCGATTTATGGGGTCTATTCTGATTTTGGTTGTTTTTCTCTTTGTTTTACCGACTTATAATTTAGTTGCTAGCTATCAAACCCTTCAAAAACGTGAAGCACAGTTGATTGAATTAGAAGACCGATACAAGGAATTAGCCAGACAGCAAAAAATGGAATCTTCATTGGTAAAAAAATTAGAAGATGAGGAATATGTTGCAAAATATATTCGAGCAAAAATTCAATATTCAAAGGACGGGGAATTTATCTATAATATTCCAGGATTATTACCACGATGACAGAAACGATTGTAGACATTGTTGAAAAATTCTTGGCCTATTCTGATGAAAAATTAGAAGAATTAGCTGAGAAAAATCAAACCTTAAAAATAGAAAAGAACGAAACAAAATAATAGGAAAGGAGGGAACATGAAAAAACAGTTATTATGGCTCATTAGTCCAATCTTATTTGCAGCTACATCAGTTGGAAGTACCGAAATTCCATTTGAATTATCGAATCAAATGAACTATCAGTTGAATTATAAAGAGTATAGTAGCGATTTTCAAACTGTTCCAACCAATCCAAATGTATATGAAGAAGTTGACAGCTACCTTGACAAAGAGTTGACAGTTCCTTTCAAAAAAATTAAGCCAAACCAATCTTTTTCAATTACAAGTGTTGAGGTTAATGATCAAAATCAATTGGTCTTTCAATTAAAAGATAAGAGTTATGTGGTTGCTGATCAGACAAGTATATATGATGATATTGTCTTACATCGTACGGTTCTTTCAGAAAAAGTCTGGACTAAGAAAAATTTTACTGTTTATTCCAGTCCTATTGCTAACCAAGCTAAAAAACTAACTCTTGATTTAAAACCTTATCAAGAAGTAACTGTGTCAGAAATTGCTGAAACTCATTTGGGATTCTTTGCCAAGATTAATTCTAAAGGCTGGGTTAACATCAATGATTTATCCGAAACAGATAATCGTATCGAGGCTGTTCAGGATTTGTTGACAACCAAATATTCTTCTAAAAATATAGCTGTCTATGTCAAGAAGTTGTCAACAGGAGAAACAGCAGGTGTCAATCAGGATACAATGATGTATGCTGCAAGTGTAACAAAACTTCCTACTCTTTACTATACTCAAGTAAAACTAGATGAAGAAAAAATAAAATTGACAGATACTGTAAAGTATGTCAAGGAGACAGAAGATTTTGATGGTGCATATGAGTCTGAAGGAAGTGGCTCAATCAATAAAACACCAGATAATCAGCAGTATCGAATGGATGATTTGATTAATCGAACTGCAAAAGAATCAGATAATGTAGCGAGTAACTTACTAGGTTATTATGTAGCAGATAAATTTGACAAACGCTTTTATCAAGAAGCAACTAGAATTGTTGGTCAAAAATGGGATATGGTATCACGAATGGCTTCGGCTGAAATGGCAGGACTAATGATGGAGGCTATTTACCGTCAGAATGGTTATGTACTTGAAAGTTTGTCTGCTACTAATTTTGATGACCAACGGATTGCACGTGATATAGATGTTAAGGTTGCCCATAAAATTGGTGATGCCTATGATTTTAAACATGATGTAGCTGTTGTCTATGCAAAAGAGCCTTTTATTCTGTCTATTTTTACGGATCAATTAGGTTATGATATTATTTCACAGATTGCAAATGATGTATATGGAATTTTAAAATAATGGAAGAAAAATTTTTAAAAGTGACGCAAGAAGGTCACTTTTTTGATAAACATGAGTCTGTTCTCATTGCTGTTTCAGGCGGAAATGATTCGATGAATCTCGCTCATATTCTTTATAAATACCAGGCATTTCTTGGCATACGAATTGGAATTGCTCATGTCAATCATCAGCAGCGATCCGAATCCATTGCAGAAGAAGTTTTTGTAAAAAATTGGGCAGAGAAGAGAGGACTTCCTTTTCATGTTTCTTATTTTGAGGGAAAATTTTCTGAAGAAGCAGCTCGTAAAATGCGATATGAGTTTTTTGCCACTATCATGAGAGATTATCAGTATACAGCTTTGGTAACAGCTCATCATGCCGGTGACCAAGCAGAAACGATTTTTATGCGCTTGATTCGAGGTAGTCGTTTTATGCATATGTCTGGGATAAAATCGGTTCAACCATTTGCGACAGGAGAATTGATTCGTCCCTTGCTATCTTTCAAGAAAGAAGAATTGTTGGAAGTGGAACATATGGAAGATAGGAGTAACAGTTCTCCTATTTATCTACGAAATCGCGTCCGTAATGATTATATTCCGATGTTGGAAAAAGAAAACCCTCAGTTTACCCATACCCTACTCAATCTTGGAAGAGAAGCAGAAATACTCTATCAAGCTGTTATAGAATTAACTCGTCCTATCGACATTACCGATGTGACAGTATTTCAAGCACAATCGCAAGCTGTTCGCTATATCTTACTGCAACAGTATGTGGAACAATTTCCAGAACTCCAGTTGACACGCAATCAATTTGAACAACTATTGACAATTCTTGAAACCAAGGCGAACTATCATCATCATCTAAAAGGAGATTATTACTTGGTAAAGGATTATCAGCATTTTGCTATTACAAAAATACAACCTAAGACGGATAGGCAAGCAGAACAATACGTGATAGAATCAGAAGGTGTTTTTCAATATGGATCGTTCATTTTTTCATTGAATAAACCGTTAGAGCAAGCTACACAGATTCTATATCTTCAAGCGAATAAGCCTGTTATTTTGCGAGGGAGAAGAGCAGGAGATAGAATTTTACTTAACTCCCTTCATAAGAAAATTCGTCGCTACTTTATTGATGAAAAAGTACCAAAAAAAGTACGAGATGAAGCTGTTTTGATTGAACAAGATGGAAAAATCTATGGAATTGCCAATATGGCTATCAGTGATTTGAGTAAATCATTAAAAAATGATATAATCAAAGCTACATTATATATAAAAATGAAAGAGTGAATGGAATATGTTGGAAAAAGATATCAAAAAGATCCTTATTTCAGAAGAAGAAATTGTTGCTAAAAGCAAGGAATTGGGAAAGATTTTAACAGAAGAATATGCTGGAAAAAATCCTTTATTGGTTGGTATTTTAAAAGGTTCTATTCCTTTTATGGCAGAACTTGTGAAACATATTGACACTCATATTGAAATGGACTTCATGGTTGTATCTAGTTATCATGGAGGTACTGAGAGCAGTGGTACTGTCAAAATCATTAAGGATTTAGATACAAATGTTGCAGGTCGTGATGTTTTGTTCATTGAAGATATTATTGATACAGGACGCACACTGAAAGAATTGAAGGAATTGTTTGCTTTGCGCCAAGCAGCTTCTATTAAAATTGTGACATTACTTGATAAACCAGAAGGTCGCGTAGTTGAAATTGAACCAGACTATACTTGCTTTACAATCCCAAATGAATTTGTTGTAGGATTCGGTCTAGATTATGATGAAAACTACCGCAATATTCCTTATGTAGGAGTCTTAAAAGAGGAAGTTTACTCAAAATAGAAAAAGGTTACTATAGTATTTATGAAAAATAAACACAATAAAGGATTAATCCGAAATCCTTTTCTCATTATATTATTAATTGCTACCATTCTGACAGGTTACCAGTTTTTAAAAGCTGGTAACCAAATTTCATCCCATGAAATCAGCTATTCACAAGTTGTAAAAGAGTTAAAAGAGGGAAATGTTACAGATATTACGTATCAGCCAAATGGTAGCATAGTAGAAGTATCTGGAACCTATAAGAATGCGAGAGTTAGTGAGAGCAAAGCGGCAGAGTCTATTAAACTATTCCAGATTTCTGACAAGGTAAGTTATAGTAAGTTTACTTCTACTATATTAGCAGCTGATTCTACATTGGCTGATTTACAATCCCTAGCTAGCGACCATGATGTAAAAGTGACCGTTAAACCAGAAAGCTCCAATAGCCTATGGTTAAATATTTTAATCAATATTTTCCCACTTATTATTTTCGGTGTCTTTTTCGTCATGATGATGAATCAAGGTGGCGGTGGCGCTCGTGGCGCCATGAACTTTGGTCGGAATAAAGCGAAGGCATTGGAAAAAAGTAATGTTAAAGTGCGTTTTTCAGATGTAGCTGGAGCAGAGGAAGAAAAGCAAGAATTAGTAGAAGTTGTTGAGTTTTTAAAAGATCCAAAACGCTTTACAAAATTAGGTGCACGGATTCCTGCAGGTGTCCTACTTGAGGGACCTCCAGGAACTGGTAAAACATTACTTGCAAAAGCTGTTGCTGGAGAAGCAGGTGTCCCGTTCTTTAGTATTTCTGGCTCTGACTTTGTAGAAATGTTTGTCGGAGTGGGTGCTAGCCGTGTTCGTTCTCTCTTTGAAGATGCTAAAAAAGCAGCACCAGCTATTATTTTTATTGATGAAATTGATGCTGTTGGCCGCCAACGTGGAGTTGGTATGGGTGGTGGAAACGATGAACGTGAACAGACTCTTAACCAATTGTTGATTGAAATGGATGGATTTGCTGGTAACGAAGGTATCATTGTTATTGCGGCAACTAACCGTAGTGATGTATTAGATCCAGCCCTTCTTCGACCTGGACGTTTTGACCGCAAAGTATTAGTTGGAAGGCCAGATGTCAAAGGTCGTGAAGCTATTTTGAAAGTCCATGCCAAAAATAAACCATTGGCGGATGATGTTGACTTGAAATTAGTAGCACAACAAACACCAGGTTTTGTAGGGGCTGATTTAGAAAATGTATTAAATGAGGCAGCTCTCGTTGCAGCACGTCAAAACAAATCTGTTATTGATGCGTCTGATATCGATGAAGCAGAAGATCGTGTCATTGCAGGACCATCTAAGAAAGACCGTCAGATTTCAAAACGTGAGCGTGAGATGGTTGCATATCATGAAGCTGGACACACCATTGTTGGACTTGTTCTTTCAAATGCGCGTGAGGTACATAAGGTAACTATTGTTCCTCGTGGACGTGCTGGTGGTTATATGATAGCCTTGCCAAAAGAGGACCAAATGCTGTTATCTAAAGAAGATATGAAAGAGCAGTTGGCAGGTCTTATGGGTGGTCGTGTAGCAGAAGAAATTATATTTAATGCTCAGACAACAGGGGCTTCAAATGATTTTGAGCAAGCAACTCAAATGGCTCGTGCCATGGTAGCAGAATATGGAATGAGTGACAAGATGGGACCAATGCAGTATGAAGGAAATCATGCTATGTTTGGTGGTTATACTACACCGAAACATATCTCTGAACAAACAGCTTATGAATTAGATAATGAAGTTCGTACATTATTAAATGAAGCGCGTGATAAAGCAGCTGAAATCATTCAAGCAAATAGAGAAACTCATAAATTGATTGCGGAAGCTTTACTGAAATATGAAACATTGGATAGTGTCCAAATTAAATCGCTTTATGAAACTGGCCAAATGCCTACCGATTCAGAGCACCAAGAAAATGAAGATGTTCGTCCACTTTCATATGATGAAATCAAAGAAAAAATGCAAGATACGAAATAAAATTTAAAAAAGATTGGAGAGGAAGTCTATGTTGTATAGAATTTTTCTTCAGTCTTTCTTTTTATCCCCTTGACAATCAGGTATAGAATATAGTATATTAGATTAGCTGAAAAAACAGCGATAGGTATATAGTGTCCCTCTTGCCGAAAAGAAAAAATTGAAAAAAGATAAAAAAGTTTCAAAAAGGTGTTGACAAGAGGAACAAGAAGTGATATACTGATATAGTTGTCGCTTGAGAGAGCGGCAAACAAGACCTTTGAAAATTAAAGAAGACGAACCAAACGTGCAGGGTGGTTTATGGAGACATAAACCGTCAATGAACAAAAAGAACATAAATCTGTCAGATGAACAGAATGAGTGAAGACTCAAACTTTTGATGAGAGTTTGATCCTGGCTCAGGACGAACGCTGGCGGCGTGCCTAATACATGCAAGTAGAACGCTGAAGCTTGGTGCTTGCACCGAGCGGAGGAGTTGCGAACGGGTGAGTAACGCGTAGGTAACCTGCCTGGTAGCGGGGGATAACTATTGGAAACGATAGCTAATACCGCATAATAGTACTTACTGCATGGTAAGTATTTGAAAGGTGCAAGTGCACCACTACTAGATGGACCTGCGTTGTATTAGCTAGTTGGTGAGGTAACGGCTCACCAAGGCGACGATACATAGCCGACCTGAGAGGGTGATCGGCCACACTGGGACTGAGACACGGCCCAGACTCCTACGGGAGGCAGCAGTAGGGAATCTTCGGCAATGGGGGGAACCCTGACCGAGCAACGCCGCGTGAGTGAAGAAGGTTTTCGGATCGTAAAGCTCTGTTGTAAGAGAAGAACGTTAGCGGGAGTGGAAAATCCGCTAAGTGACGGTAACTTACCAGAAAGGGACGGCTAACTACGTGCCAGCAGCCGCGGTAATACGTAGGTCCCGAGCGTTGTCCGGATTTATTGGGCGTAAAGCGAGAGCAGGCGGTTTGATAAGTCAGAAGTAAAAGGCTGTGGCTTAACCATAGTATGCTTTTGAAACTGTCGAACTTGAGTGCAGAAGGGGGGAGTGGAATTCCATGTGTAGCGGTGAAATGCGTAGATATATGGAGGAACACCGGTGGCGAAAGCGGCTCTCTGGTCTGTAACTGACGCTGAGTCTCGAAAGCGTGGGGAGCGAACAGGATTAGATACCCTGGTAGTCCACGCCGTAAACGATGAGTGCTAGGTGTTGGGTCCTTTCCGGGACTCAGTGCCGTAGCTAACGCATTAAGCACTCCGCCTGGGGAGTACGACCGCAAGGTTGAAACTCAAAGGAATTGACGGGGGCCCGCACAAGCGGTGGAGCATGTGGTTTAATTCGAAGCAACGCGAAGAACCTTACCAGGTCTTGACATCCCAGTGACCGTCCTAGAGATAGGATTTTTCTTCGGAACACTGGTGACAGGTGGTGCATGGTTGTCGTCAGCTCGTGTCGTGAGATGTTGGGTTAAGTCCCGCAACGAGCGCAACCCCTATTGTTAGTTGCCATCATTAAGTTGGGCACTCTAGCGAGACTGCCGGTAATAAACCGGAGGAAGGTGGGGATGACGTCAAATCATCATGCCCCTTATGACCTGGGCTACACACGTGCTACAATGGCTGGTACAACGAGTCGCAAGTCGGTGACGACAAGCTAATCTCTTAAAGCCAGTCTCAGTTCGGATTGTAGGCTGCAACTCGCCTACATGAAGTCGGAATCGCTAGTAATCGCGGATCAGCACGCCGCGGTGAATACGTTCCCGGGCCTTGTACACACCGCCCGTCACACCACGAGAGTTTGTAACACCCGAAGTCGGTGAGGTAACCGAAAGGAGCCAGCCGCCTAAGGTGGGATAGATGATTGGGGTGAAGTCGTAACAAGGTAGCCGTATCGGAAGGTGCGGCTGGATCACCTCCTTTCTAAGGAAACGGAACTCTGTACGTAGTCTTCTTTAATTTTGAGAGGTCTTGTGGGGCCTTAGCTCAGCTGGGAGAGCGCCTGCTTTGCACGCAGGAGGTCAGCGGTTCGATCCCGCTAGGCTCCATACAGTCACTGGATGTGATTGTAGGAATTGTCCATTGAAAATTGAATATCTATATCAAATAGTAACAAGAAAATAAACCGAAAACGCTGTGAATTAATGAGTTTTCTAATTTGAAAGAATTAGGTTAAATAAGGTTAAGTTAATAAGGGCGCACGGTGGATGCCTTGGCACTAGGAGCCGAAGAAGGACGTGACTAACGACGAAATGCCTTGGGGAGCTGTAAGTAAGCATTGATCCAGGGATGTCCGAATGGGGGAACCCAACATGTAATGCATGTTATCCATGACTGTTAAGGTCATGCGAAGGAAGACGCAGTGAACTGAAACATCTAAGTAGCTGCAGGAAGAGAAAGCAAAAGCGATTGCCTTAGTAGCGGCGAGCGAAACGGCAGGAGGGCAAACCGAAGAGTTTACTCTTCGGGGTTGTAGGACTGCAATGTGGACTCAGAATTTGTAGAAGAATCCTCTGGGAAGGGGAGCCAAAGAGAGTAAGAGCCTCGTATTCGAAACAGAATCTGTACCTAGCAGAATCCTGAGTACGGCGGGACACGCGAAATCCCGTCGGAATCTGGGAGGACCATCTCCCAACCCTAAATACTCCCTAGTGACCGATAGTGAACCAGTACCGTGAGGGAAAGGTGAAAAGCACCCCGGGAGGGGAGTGAAATAGAACCTGAAACCGTGTGCCTACAACAAGTTCGAGCCCGTTAATGGGTGAGAGCGTGCCTTTTGTAGAATGAACCGGCGAGTTATGATATGATGCGAGGTTAAGTTGAAGAGACGGAGCCGCAGGGAAACCGAGTCTGAATAGGGCGAATTAGTATCATGTTATAGACCCGAAACCATGTGACCTACCCATGAGCAGGTTGAAGGTGCGGTAAAACGCACTGGAGGACCGAACCAGGGCACGTTGAAAAGTGCTTGGATGACTTGTGGGTAGCGGAGAAATTCCAAACGAACTTGGAGATAGCTGGTTCTCTCCGAAATAGCTTTAGGGCTAGCGTCGATGTTAAGTCTCTTGGAGGTAGAGCACTGTTTGGGTGAGGGGTCCATCTCGGATTACCAATCTCAGATAAACTCCGAATGCCAACGAGATATAATCGGCAGTCAGACTGCGAGTGCTAAGATCCGTAGTCGAAAGGGAAACAGCCCAGACCACCAGCTAAGGTCCCAAAATAATTGTTAAGTGGAAAAGGATGTGGGGTTGCACAGACAACTAGGATGTTAGCTTAGAAGCAGCTATTCATTCAAAGAGTGCGTAATAGCTCACTAGTCGAGTGACCCTGCGCCGAAAATGTACCGGGGCTAAAACAATTTACCGAAGCTGTGGATACCTATTTATAGGTATGGTAGGAGAGCGTTCTATGTGTGGAGAAGGTGTACCGTGAGGAGCGCTGGAACGCATAGAAGTGAGAATGCCGGTATGAGTAGCGAAAGATGGGTGAGAATCCCATCCACCGTAAGACTAAGGTTTCCAGGGGAAGGCTCGTCCGCCCTGGGTTAGTCGGGACCTAAGGAGAGACCGAAAGGTGTATCCGATGGCCAACAGGTTGATATTCCTGTACTAGAGTATGAAGTGATGGAGGGACGCAGTAGGCTAACTCAACCGGACGATTGGAAGAGTCCGGCTAATCAGTGAGGCGTGGTATGAGTCAAATGCTTATACCTGTAACGTTGAGCTGTGATGGGGAGCGAAGATTAGTAGCGAAGTGAGTGATGTCACACTGCCAAGAAAAGCTTCTAGCGATGTATCATACTCTACCCGTACCGCAAACCGACACAGGTAGTCGAGGCGAGTAGCCTCAGGTGAGCGAGAGAACTCTCGTTAAGGAACTCGGCAAAATGACCCCGTAACTTCGGGAGAAGGGGTGCTCAGCTAGACTGAGCCGCAGTGAATAGGCCCAAGCAACTGTTTATCAAAAACACAGCTCTCTGCTAAATCGTAAGATGATGTATAGGGGGTGACGCCTGCCCGGTGCTGGAAGGTTAAGAGGAGGGTTTAGCGGTAACGCGAAGATCTGAATTGAAGCCCCAGTAAACGGCGGCCGTAACTATAACGGTCCTAAGGTAGCGAAATTCCTTGTCGGGTAAGTTCCGACCCGCACGAAAGGCGTAATGATTTGGGCACTGTCTCAACGAGAGACTCGGTGAAATTTTAGTACCTGTGAAGATGCAGGTTACCCGCGACAGGACGGAAAGACCCCATGGAGCTTTACTGCAGTTTGATATTGAGTGTCTGTACCACATGTACAGGATAGGTAGGAGCCTAAGAGATCGGGACGTCAGTTTCGAAGGAGGCGTTGTTGGGATACTACCCTTGTGTTATGGCCACTCTAACCCGGATAGGTGATCCCTATCGGAGACAGTGTCTGACGGGCAGTTTGACTGGGGCGGTCGCCTCCTAAAAGGTAACGGAGGCGCCCAAAGGTTCCCTCAGATTGGTTGGAAATCAATCGAAGAGTGTAAAGGTATAAGGGAGCTTGACTGCGAGAGCAACAACTCGAGCAGGGACGAAAGTCGGGCTTAGTGATCCGGTGGTTCCGTATGGAAGGGCCATCGCTCAACGGATAAAAGCTACCCTGGGGATAACAGGCTTATCTCCCCCAAGAGTTCACATCGACGGGGAGGTTTGGCACCTCGATGTCGGCTCGTCGCATCCTGGGGCTGTAGTCGGTCCCAAGGGTTGGGCTGTTCGCCCATTAAAGCGGCACGCGAGCTGGGTTCAGAACGTCGTGAGACAGTTCGGTCCCTATCCGTCGCGGGCGTAGGAAATTTGAGAGGATCTGCTCCTAGTACGAGAGGACCAGAGTGGACTTACCGCTGGTGTACCAGTTGTCTCGCCAGAGGCATCGCTGGGTAGCTATGTAGGGAAGGGATAAACGCTGAAAGCATCTAAGTGTGAAACCCACCTCAAGATGAGATTTCCCATAACGTTAAGTTAGTAAGAGCCCTGAGAGAAGATCAGGTAGATAGGTTGGGAGTGGAAGTTGTGTGAGCAATGGAGCGGACCAATACTAATCGCTCGAGGACTTATCCTAGATAGGTAAAATTCAACGAGAATCACAGTGGAAGAGGTGAAGAACTTGTTAAAGAAGAGTAGATATTCAATTTTGAGTTGACAAAGAGGGAAACCTCGCGTATACTCAAGATAGTTAAGTGACGATAGCCTAGGAGATACACCTGTACCCATGCCGAACACAGCAGTTAAGCCCTAGAACGCCGGAAGTAGTTGGGGGTTGCCCCCTGTGAGATATGGTAGTCGCTTAGCAACGGAGGAGAGATACTCTCCTCACATCAAGGGAGTTTAGCTCAGCTGGGAGAGCATCTGCCTTACAAGCAGAGGGTCAGCGGTTCGATCCCGTTAACTCCCATACGTTATAAAACGTAGGAAGGTCCCGTAGTGTAGCGGTTATCACGTCGCCCTGTCACGGCGAAGATCGCGGGTTCGATTCCCGTCGGGACCGTTCAATTAATGTAATAGATTGATTGAAGTTTGTATCCTTATGATACGATAGCGATTAATAAATCGACTCGTTAGCTCAGTTGGTAGAGCATTTGACTTTTAATCAAAGGGTCGCTGGTTCGAGCCCAGCACGGGTCATTGCGGGTTTGGCGGAATTGGCAGACGCACCAGATTTAGGATCTGGCGCTTTCGGGCGTGGGGGTTCAAGTCCCTTAACCCGCATAAATAGGAAAATAGGCCGGCTTAGCTCAGTTGGTAGAGCATCTGATTTGTAATCAGAGGGTCGCGTGTTCAAGTCATGTAGCCGGCATAGAGGGATAAATGCGAACGTAGTTCAGTGGTAGAACACCACCTTGCCAAGGTGGGGGTCGCGGGTTCGAATCCCGTCGTTCGCTTGAAGAGGCCGGGGTGGCGGAACTGGCAGACGCACAGGACTTAAAATCCTGCGATGGCAACATCGTACCGGTTCGATTCCGGTCCTCGGCATTCAAAGATAGGCACCCTTAGCTCAACTGGATAGAGTACCTGACTACGAATCAGGCGGTTAGAGGTTCGACTCCTCTAGGGTGCATCGCTCGCTTAATGGAACATTAGGGGAGATTTATTTTTAGATAGGAGCGGGAAGTAGCTCAGCTTGGTAGAGTACTTGGTTTGGGACCAAGGTGTCGCAGGTTCGAATCCTGTCTTCCCGATTTCTAATTTGGCGGTGTAGCTCAGCTGGCTAGAGCGTCCGGTTCATACCCGGGAGGTCGGGGGTTCGATCCCCTTCGCCGCTATTGTTTGTGCTGGACCTTTAGCTCAGCTGGTTAGAGCTCTCGGCTCATAACCGAGCGGTCGTAGGTTCAAGTCCTACAAGGTCCATAATATTGGAGGATTACCCAAGTCCGGCTGAAGGGAACGGTCTTGAAAACCGTCAGGCGTGTAAAAGCGTGCGTGGGTTCGAATCCCACATCCTCCTTTTAGATAATAGTAACGCGGGATGGAGCAGCTAGGTAGCTCGTCGGGCTCATAACCCGAAGGTCGTAGGTTCAAATCCTGCTCCCGCAATTTGATTGTGGATTTGGCTCGGTAGCTCAGTTGGTAGAGCAATGGATTGAAGCTCCATGTGTCGGCGGTTCGATTCCGTCTCGCGCCATAATAATAAGCGGGTGTAGTTTAGTGGTAAAACTACAGCCTTCCAAGCTGTTGTCGCGAGTTCGATTCTCGTCACCCGCTTTTGGATTCTTGTCCAAATACCAAACACATGTTTGGGCGCGTAGCTCAGATGGTTAGAGCGCACGCCTGATAAGCGTGAGGTCGGTGGTTCGATTCCACTCGTGCCCATTTATAAGTGGAGAATTACTCAAGAGGCTGAAGAGGACGGTTTGCTAAATCGTTAGGTCGGGTAACTGGCGCAAGGGTTCGAATCCCTTATTCTCCGTTGTTAACGAGATTATCAATTGATATTCTCGTTTTATTGTATTGTAAATTCGTGTTGAGTATGGATGAGGTTGGAAATGAATAAAATTTCTAAGTTGATTGTTGTAAGTTCTGTCTTGCTTGTTCTTTCATTTTCGTTGCTGTTTCTAACCGTTCAAAAGCGGTTATCGATTCCTTTTCTTTCAGAAAGTATTCATACATCGGTTGCGTATATGAATAACTTTATTTCAAAACCAGTTCGCTTTATTTCGGAACAGCGGGATGTAGTCAATCAATTACTTGATACCTATGATGAAAATAAGGAATTAAAGGAGTCCCTATCTTCTTTAGAGGGACAATTGGCGGAATTGGACACTATAAAGAAAGAGAATGATAGCTTACGGCAGACACTAGGAATGGCAGGGACTTATGTAAGTAAGGATATTCGTGTTGGGCTGGTATCGGTTCGGACACCTGTTGCTTGGAATACGCAGTTGACCATTAATCTAGGTCAAAAAGATGGTCTTACGACTGATATGTTAGTTGTATCAAATGGCGGTTTGATTGGGACAATTGAACATATTTATGACCAAGTATCAGATGTCAAATTACTGACCAATTCAGATAAGGTAACGAAAATTCCTGTGAAAATCTCGGCAGGTACATCAGATATTTATGGTATTTTGACGGGTTATGATACAGATTCTAACAGTTTTATTATCAGTCAGTTAAATAGTGTTGCTGAAATTCCAAATGGAACAAATGTGGTTACGAGTGATTTGGCTGGAGCTACTCCTTCTAATGTTCAAATTGGAAAAGTGAGAACAGTAAAAACAAGTACGAGTGATTTGAATCGGGAATTGTACGTTGAGCCAACAGCTAATTTTTCAAATATCTATTCGGTACTCGTAGTAGGTGATGGAAAATGAAAAAATATGTGACGCTTTTATTTCCCTTTATCTTATTATTCTCTTTTTTGTTAGATGGGCAACTATCTACTTTATTGACAAATTTAGTACCGGGTATTATAGCTATTTCTAGTCATCTTTTATTGATTTTAGCTTTAGTTACTGTTAGCTATTTTCCTTTATTCGTCAATCTTCTTTTGTTTACAATTTTGGGATTGGTATACGATATTTATTATCTAAATGTTGTAGGAATTTATATTACTTTATTTCCTTTAGTCGTCTATGTGATTGATTATTTCTATCAGAGTTTAAAATTTAAGCGAGTAACGAATCATATTCTGTTGCTAGTAGTCGTCTTTGTCGTGGAGTTCGGAGCCTTCTTGTTTGCCCGATTGTTTGAAGTAACTAATCTCTCAATGTTTATTTTTGTATTTTATAGCTTAGTACCAACATTGGTCTTTAATTCTTTCTTATTATTGGTAGTGCAACCCTTATTTGAGAGAATAGTTTATATCACGAATAAGACATAAAAATGTAATAATCGCGTAATATATTTACGCGATTTTTTTGATAGAATGATATAGTCAGAAAGAACAGAGGAGCTATACTACGTTATGAAGAAAAAACTTTTAGCAACCTTATTGCTCAGTACGGTTATCTTAACGAGTGCTGGAAATGTATTGGCAGTAAAAGCTAATGATACAGATAGTAAGATTGCAGCACAAGATAATAAAATTAGAGAAATTGCGAATCAACAGGCAAGTGCACAAGCTCAAGTAGATGAGATTCAAGCAAAAGTAGATGAGATTATTGCTGAACAAGCTAGTCTGACTGCTGAAAATGATCGCTTGCAAGCTGAATCACAAGCATTAAGTGCAGAAATTCAAAAGTTGGCAGGGGATATTGTATCACGTGATGAGGCTTTGAAAAAGCAAGCGCGTAGTGCACAGACGGATGGCTCAGCAACTAGTTATATCAATACTATTTTGGATTCTAAGTCGATTGTAGATGCGATTTCTCGTATCAATGCAATGCGTGAAATTGTTGCTGCAAATAATCGTATGCTTGGACAACAAAAGGCTGATAAAGAAGCAATTGTAGAAAAGCAAAAATCAAATCAAGAAGCAATCAATGTTGTTGAAGCAAATTGGAAAAAGTTAGATGATGCTTCTCAAGAATTGAATACACAAAAAGCAGCTTTGAAAGTAGCACAGTTAAATCTTGCAGCTGAAAAGGCGACAGCAGAGGATGAGAAACAAGCCTTGATTGCTGAAAAAGCAGCGGCAGAAGCAGCAGCTCAAGCAGCGGCGGCAGCTCAAGCAGCTTACCGTGCACAACAAGTAGCAGTAGCACAACAGCAACAGCAACCAGTTGTAATGAATATGGTAGCTAGTGCAGTAGCGCCAGCTCCCACAGAAACAGTAGCGGCAGCAACTCCACAAATTTCGTATGATGCAAATAATACATACCCAGTTGGTCAATGCACTTGGGGTGCGAAACAAGTAGCTCCTTGGGTTGGAAATTACTGGGGAAATGCAAACCAATGGTTGTATTCAGCATCTGCCGCAGGTTTCCGTACAGGTTCTACTCCACAAGTTGGAGCAGTTGCGGTTTGGGCTTCAGGTCCTTATGGTCACGTAGCAGTTGTAACTGCAGTGAATGGATCACAAATTAAAGTTGTTGAGTCTAACTATGCAGGTAATCAATATGTATCAGACTTCCGTGGATGGTTTAATCCAGCGGCTGATGGTGTATCAGGCTATATTTATCCGTAATAGGTGATGAAAACTTTGGAATTTTCCAAAGTTTTTTTAGTTATGTGGTTTTAACCCGTCTCGCTCCGATAGGTGCGAGACAAATCAACCACCTGATATGCGGGTGCGCATCGACTGTTATACAAAAAACTCCAAACGCGATACAATAAAGGTGTTCAAGCCTACTGTAAAGCGAAAGGAGATAATGCTATGGCACAAAAGGCACATAGTTTATCACACACAAAATGGATGTGTAAATATCACATTGTGTTTACCCCTAAGTATAGACGAAAAGTCATTTATAATCAATATAGAAGCAGTTTAGGCGAGATATTTCGCCGATTATGCAGTTACAAGGGGGTGGAAATTATAGAAGGACATCTGATGCCAGATCATGTTCACATGTTAGTGAGTATCCCTCCACGGATAAGTGTATCAAGTTTCATGGGATACTTAAAAGGAAAAGTGCCTTAATGATGTTTGATAAACACGCCAATCTCAAATATAAGTTTTGGAATCGCCATTTTTGGGTAGAAGGATATTATGTGAGTACGGTTGATCTCAATGAAGCCACGATAAAGAAATATATTCAAGAGTAAGAAGCTGGGCAAAAACTAGCTGCTCATATATAAAAAACGAGCAATTCCAATTAGGAGTTGCTCGTTTTCCATTTCATGCTTTATAATTATAATAACCACAAAACAACTAGAAAGGCATGAAAATGTATAAACAGTATAACACAAATCAGCTTAGTTTGGAATTAAATATTGCTTGGGACTTACCTGCTACGCATGAGGCACGTCTGATTAGTCAGTTTGTGGATACTATTCCTCAATCCGTTCTCCTAGAAGAAACTTCCCACACAGGTCGTCCTGCCTTTCATCCAGCTATGTTGCTCAAAATGACCCTATTCGCCTATGCTCGCCAAGTTTTCTCTGGTAGAAAAATCCTCCAAATGAATGAGGAAGTCATTCCTATGAAATGGCTGAGTCAGGATACCTACGTCTGTTATCGAACCATAAATAGTTTTCGGGCCTCTACACACGCCAACCAGCTTATCAAAACTGCTTTCATCTACTTCACTCTCCTCCTCAGAGAGAATGGATTGATTGAAGATAAAGCTCTCTTCATTGACGGGACTAAGGTAGAAGCTGATGCCAACAAGTACTCCTTCACGTGGAAAAAGGCCGTTGAGCGCTATGAAGATGCCTTGAATGGAAACATTTCTGCCCTCTATGACAAGCTAGTCCAAGAAGGGGTGAATACTGCCTTGTCCAAGGAAGAATGTCTCACTAGCGAGGGACTAAACCAACTCCTACAAGAGACCGAACAAGTACTAGATGAGTTGGAAAATGCTATCTCACAAGAGCCTAAAGTCATTAAAGGTGGATCGGCCAACAGACAGAAACGAAGAAGAATTAAGAAACTCAAGAGAAAATTGAAAGAGGATTTTCTTGTTCGGAAACAAAAGTACGAACGAGATAAACAGATTTTACAAGAGCGAAATTCCTATTCTAAAACAGATCCTGATGCGACGTTTATGAGGATGAAAGAGGATCATATGAGGAATGGTCAGCTCAAACCTGCTTACAACCTTCAACTTGGTACAAATAGCCAGTTTGCCTTAGCTTACGGATTGTATCCGAATCCAACTGACACTCGTACACTCAAACCTTTTCTTCAATCCATCCAAACCTTAGAACTCTTTCAACACATTGTCGCGGATGCAGGTTATGGTAGTGAAGAAAATTACAGCTTTATCGTTGATAATCTGGAGAAAACGCCCCTAATTCCCTACGGAACATATCAGAAAGAGCAGAAGAAAAGCTACAAGAAGAGTGATGCCAATCCTGAAAACTGGACTTACCTAGAAGATTCTGACCAGTGGATAAAACCAGATGGAGTTGTCTACTCGTTTAAGAATTATTCACGAAGAACGGAAAAGTATGGATTTGAGAAAGATAGTAAGATTTACGAAGCTGATCCTGTACAAGCTAGTGAAGAGTTAGACCAATTAGCACGGACAGAGAAAGGAAACCTCAAACAAATTCAGTATAATCCTACGTGGAACTATTTCAAGAACTTAGTCAAAGAGGAATTGACAAGTAAAGAGGGAGCCCGCATTTATGCCAAACGCAAGGTGGATGTCGAACCTGTATTTGGTAGGATGAAGGGTGTTTTTGGCGTGCGCAGAGTGCATGTCAGAGGTCAAAAAGTGGTTGAAACTGAGATAGGATTCCTCCTAATGAGCATGAATCTCACGAAATTGGCTAAGAAATTAGTCCAAGATAATAGAGATAAAAATAAAAACACAAATAGTTCGGCTGGATTTCATCAAAATCAGCTTGAAGCTATCTGTGTTTTTTATTTACTGGCTAGTTTTTGCCCAGCCTCTTCATGATATAGATTGGATTCTTGAGTGTGAAAGAATATGAAGATCCCTTTAGGGATAGTGGCAAGTAGTACAATTGTCTCTTTGAGAGGCGAGTGACGAGTCAAGAGCAGTGAGGCTTGAACAACGTGAAAGAGAGCAGCATAGGCGCTGGCTGGCAATGTGGGCTTATAGACCCAGTTCAAACCATCCGTTAGACGGGTGGTCATGATTAGTAATTGATTTGATTTTTGTTTGAAAATTGTCTTAAAAAGGTTTAAAATAGTAAAGTAGAAATAAATAGGAGGCTGTCATGGCGTTTTCTGACATAAAGTTGTTTGCCCTTAGTTCTAATCAAAAATTAGCAGCTAGGGTAGCAGAGAAAATGGGGATTTCTTTAGGGAAGTCTACCGTTCGTCAATTTTCAGATGGTGAAATTCAAGTTAATATTGAGGAGTCTATTCGTGGAAGACATGTCTATATTCTTCAATCAACAAGTTCTCCGGTGAATGATCATTTAATGGAGATTTTGATTATGGTAGATGCATTGAAGCGTGCGTCTGCAGAGTCAGTAAATGTCGTTATTCCTTATTATGGTTATGCACGTCAGGATCGGAAAGCACGTGCGCGCGAGCCAATTACTTCTAAATTGGTTGCAAATATGTTAGAAATTGCTGGTGTAGATCGATTGCTGACTATTGATTTGCATGCTGCACAGATTCAAGGTTTCTTTGATATTCCAGTGGATCACTTGATGGGAGCTCCATTGATTGCAGATTACTTCGAGCGTCGTGGTATGGTTGGAGAAGGATATGTTGTCGTATCTCCTGACCATGGAGGGGTGACACGTGCGCGTAAGTTAGCACAGTTCTTGAAAACTCCGATTGCGATTATCGATAAACGTCGTAGTGTTGATAAGATGAATACATCAGAAGTCATGAATATTATTGGAAATATTGAAGGCAAGACTTGTATTTTGATTGATGATATGATTGATACAGCTGGAACAATTTGCCATGCTGCGGATGCCTTGGCAGAAGCTGGTGCGGTAGAAGTGTATGCTTCTTGTACGCATCCGGTCTTGTCTGGACCTGCTATGGATAATATTCAAGGCTCTGCGATTAAGAAATTGGTTGTACTTGATACGATTGAAATTCCTGAAGAACGTTTAATTGATAAGATTGAACGAATTTCGACAGCTGACTTATTAGCTGAGGCTATTATTCGGATTCATGAAAAACGTCCATTGTCACCATTGTTTGAAACGGTGAAGGATAAATAATAAGGGAAGGTTGGAACCTGGGTTTCAGCCTTTTATTCATATAGTAGATTTTGTCTCAGGTAAAAATAGTGGTATAATGTGATGTATAGTCAAAAAAGAATGATATAGCACTGGAAAGAGAGGTAGTGTATGAACTTACGTCATCGTTTTAATCAGAATTTGAACCGGATTGAAGTGTCAATGATTCGTCAGTTTGATCAAGCCATTTCAGATATTCCTGGTATTTTAAAACTAACGCTGGGAGAGCCTGATTTTACAACACCTGATCATGTTAAGGAAGCAGCAAAGGCTGCCATTGATGCCAACCAGAGTCATTACACAGGGATGGCTGGGTTATTGGAGTTGCGGCAGGCAGCAGCAGAATTTGTAGCAGAAAAATACAATCTGTCCTACAATCCTATGAATGAAATTTTGGTTACAATTGGTGCGACGGAAGCCCTATCTGCTAGTTTAGTGGCTATCTTGGAACCTGGAGATAAGGTATTGCTCCCAGCACCTGCCTATCCGGGTTATGAGCCGATTGTGAATATGGTAGGCGCAGATATTGTTGAGATTGATACGACCGAAAATGACTTTGTCTTAACACCTGAGATGTTAGAGAAAACCATTATTGAGCAAGGAGAGAAACTCAAGGCAGTGATTCTTAATTATCCTGCGAATCCGACAGGGGTGACCTATTCTCGGGAACAAATTCAGGCTTTTGCAGAAGTCTTGAAGAAATATCCTATCTTTGTCTTGTCTGATGAGGTTTATGCAGAATTGACCTATACAGGAGAGCCCCATGTGTCGATTGCAGAATTCTTACCTGAGCAGACGATTTTGATTCAAGGCTTGTCTAAATCGCATGCCATGACTGGCTGGCGGATTGGGCTCATTATGTCGTGTGCGGAGATTGTTGCACAGGTGATTAAAAGTCATCAATACTTGGTGACAGCTGCTGCGACAGCTATGCAATATGGCGCCTTAGAAGCCTTGAAAAATGGAAAAGATGATGCGCTTCCGATGCGTCATGAATATGTCAAACGCAGGGATTATCTGATTGAAAAAATGACAGGGCTTGGATTTGGGATTATCAAACCAGAAGGGGCTTTTTATATCTTTGCTAAGATTCCTGACAGATATCCTCAAGATTCCTTTAGCTTCTTGCAAGAATTTGCTCGAAAAAAAGCAGTTGCCTTTATTCCAGGTGCAGCCTTTGGTCGCTACGGTGAGGGTTATATTCGCATTTCTTATGCGGCAAGCATGGAGACTATTGAACAGGCAATGGTACGGTTGAAAGAATTTATGGCAGAATATGGAGCGGATTGAAACAAGGGGAATCGTTCTGTATAATCGGGATTTTCGTGAAGCGGATAAATTGGTCAAAATTTTCACAGAACAAGCTGGGAAACGAATGTTTTTCGTGAAACATGTAGCTAAGTCCAAGTTAACAGCTGCGATTCAGCCCTTGACTTATGCAGATTTTATTGTAAAAATCAATGATGAGGGTTTGAGTTATATTGAAGATTTTCATCAGGTTCAACCTTTTCGGCAACTGAATGAGGATATTTTTCGATTAAGTTATGCGACCTATATTTTGGCCTTGGCAGATGCTTGTTTGCAGGATAAGATGCACGATGCAGCTCTATTTGCTTTTTTGGTCAAAACCTTAGAGTTAATGGAGTCGGGACTGGATTATGAGATTTTAACCAATATTTTTGAAATCCAGATTTTAAGCCGATTTGGGGTTTCCTTGAATGTTCATGAGTGTGCTTTTTGCCACCGTGTAGGCCTTCCCTTTGATTATTCATATCAGTATTCGGGAGTCTTATGCCCGCAGCATTGTCATGAAGATGAGAGGCGTCTACATTTGGATCCCAATGTACTCTATCTGATTGACCAATTTCAGGCTATTTCCTTTAAGGATTTGGAGCGGATTTCAGTTAAGGATGAGATGAAGCGAAAGTTACGCTTATTTATCGATCAACTTTATGACGAGTATGTGGGGATTCACCTAAAATCAAAGAAATTTATTGATGATCTGTCTTCTTGGGGGCAGTTACTGAAACAAACAGAAAAATGAGGAATCAAGATGAAACGGATTGCGGTTGATGCAATGGGTGGAGACCGTGCTCCACAGGCTATTGTAGAAGGGGTAAATCAAGCTCTTGCTGCTTTTTCAGATATTGACATTCAATTGTATGGTGATGAGGCGAAAATTAAGCCTCTCTTAAAGAGTATGGACCGAGTATCGATTATTCATACAGAAGAAAAAATTGAATCAAACGATGAGCCGGTCAAGGCCATTCGCCGGAAGAAAAATGCTTCCATGGTGCTTGCGACAAAGGCTGTGAAGACAGGGGAAGCCGATGCGGTTATTTCTGCTGGAAATACGGGTGCCCTCCTTGCTGCGGGTGTATTTGTGGTTGGCCGTTTGAAACAGATTGACCGCCCTGGTTTATTGTCAACCTTACCAACAATGGATGGAAAAGGCTTTGATATGATGGATTTAGGAGCAAATGCAGAAAATACAGCTCATCATTTACATCAGTATGCGATTTTAGGGTCTTTCTATGCTCAATATGTACGAGGAATCGCTTGTCCACGGGTGGCCTTACTAAACAATGGGACGGAAGAATCAAAAGGGACTCCTGTTCATAAAGAAGCTTATGAGTTGTTATCACAGGATAAAAGCATTCATTTTATCGGTAATGTTGAGGCGCGTGAATTGCTAAATGGTGTTGCAGATGTGGTTGTTACCGATGGTTTCACGGGAAACGCTGTCCTAAAAACGATTGAAGGAACGGCAAAAAGTGTCCTCAATCAATTGACTTCTGCGATTAAAAATGGTAGCTTGCTTGCTAAGATAGGTGGCTTACTCTTGAAGCCAACATTGAAATCAGCCTTAGGGGCTTTGGACTATAAAAAAGCTGGTGGAGCGGTACTGCTAGGCTTGAAAGCTCCTGTTATTAAAGCCCATGGTTCAAGTGATGCGGCAGCAATTTACTATACCATTCGTCAAACAAGAATGATGATAGAAGCTGGAATTGTCCAGAAATCAGTGGAGCGTTTTTCACATGAGGAGGAGACGAGTGACTAAAGAAGAAATTTATCAGAGAATGGAAGAAATTCTGATAGAAGAAAAAGGTGAAGGCCTTGAGCTTCGTCCTGATTTAATGGTTACTGAGGAGTTAGCAGAAGATTCTGTAGAGGTGATGGAATTGGTGTTGTCCTTAGAGGATGAATTCCAGATTACGATTTCGGATGAAGCCATTGAAGAATTTGAAACCTTAGCAGATATTGTAGACTATATTGAACAGCGAGTGGATTAAATTAGAACCTGTATTCATAAGTGAAGTAATTCTAATCGGGAGCTTATTTTACGATAATCAAGGCGTTTTTTTGAAGGAATACTGACTGTATTTCGAAAAAAAGCAACGATGAGTAGTGAAAAATAAGCCCTGAAGAGAGTTGCTGAGCTGTGAATACAGGTTTTTATAGTGAATTGAATAAAGGTTAGGACATCGTTATACTCGTCAAAAATCAAAGTCTGACGTCGTTAACTCACCTTGCTTCAACAGTTTAGTGGACTGTTGTGTTGAAGGTTGGAAATAAGGATTGTGCAATAATCCTCAGCTATCATTAGTCCGAACTAGTGGTTCAGTGGAGACGAGCTATGCTCGCTCTATTTCTCACCTTCCACAATTCTCAATTGCAAGGGGCGAGCTACACTCGTTCTATTTCCAGCCTTCCACAATTCTCAATTGTGGAAGCTAGTCAGATTTTGATTTTTATAGAGTATTAAGTCGCTTTGATGAACGCCAGTTCTATCTGCAGCTTTTTCCTTGTCCTATTCCTTTCTCAATCTACTATATATTTATTTACGAAAACAAATAAAACGTTCGTCTTTTGACGGACGTTTTGTGGTTTTTTATAGTATAAAACCGATATTTTCTTGAATTAGCGAATATTGTGTGCTAGAATATAGCAAAATACAAAAAATATAAAAGTAAAGGCGAACAATAATATGAAACAATCATTGTTATATTCGGGAAAAGCTAAGGATCTGTATGCAACAGAAAATGATGAGGTGATTGTTGCAGTTTATAAGGACCAGGCGACGGCTTTAAATGGGTTAAAAAAGGAACAAGTGCTTGGTAAGGGGCAATTGAACAATCAGATTTCGTCTTTGATTTTTGAAAAATTAAATCGAGCAGGAATTGCCACTCACTTTTTAGAAAAACTATCAGATACGGAGCAACTGAATAAAAAAGTAGCGATTATCCCGCTAGAAGTAGTATTGCGAAATTATACAGCGGGCTCATTTTCAAAGCGCTTTGGTGTGGCAGAAGGGCTCAAGTTGGTAGAGCCAATTGTAGAATTTTATTACAAGAAAGATGAGCTAGATGACCCTTTTATCAATGATGAACATGTAGCTTTTCTGGATATTGCTTCAACCGAAGAACTTGGTTATATCAAGGCAGAAACGAGGAAAATCAATCAATTATTGATAGAGTGGTTTGCAGCTATTGGCTTGACCTTGATTGATTTCAAGCTGGAATTTGGGAAGGATCGGAATGGCAAGATTATTTTAGCAGATGAATTTTCTCCAGATAATTGTAGGCTCTGGGATGCCGAAGGACACCATATGGATAAGGATGTTTTTCGCCGTGGGCTAGGAAATATGACGGATGTGTATCAAATTGTATGGGAAAAATTACAGGAGTTGGATTAAGATGGAGAAACGAATTTTTGTAGAAAAAAAAGCTGGTTTTCAAATCAAGGCAGAGAGTTTATTGAGGGAATTGCAGGAGCGTTTAAGCGTTGACTCATTGACGAATGTACGCTTGGTGCAGGTCTATGATGTCTTTGGTCTGAGTGAAGATTTGATGACACTAGCTGAGGAGCGTGTTTTTTCAGAAAAAGTAACAGATATTGTATTGTCAGAGCAAGAAGTGGCAGAAAGTCTTGCTGCTAGTCGTTTCTTTGCGATTGAAGCTCTTCCTGGTCAATTTGATCAGCGTGCAGCGAGCAGTCAGGAAGCCCTGTTTCTTTTAGGCGCAGGTAGTGATGTACTAGTAAAAACTGCTCAGCTCTATCTTTTAAATGCTGATACGAGCGATGAGGATGTAGCAGCGATTCAGGATTATTTGCTCAATCCTGTCGATTCTCGTTTTAAGGATGTTACGAAAGAGTTGGAAGATCCTAATTTCTCCAGTTCGAATACGGTTATTCCAGTGCTTGATTTTTTCAAGGATTACACAGAGGCTGATTTTGCTCAGTATAAACAAGATCAAGGACTTGCTATGGAAGTAGCTGATTTGCTCTTTATTCAAGATTATTTTGCTTCGATTGGGCGTTGTCCGACGGAAACAGAGTTGAAGGTTTTGGATACCTATTGGTCAGATCATTGTCGTCACACAACCTTTGAGACAGAATTGCGTCAGATTGATTTTTCAGCATCACAATTTCAACATCAATTGCAGGCGACCTATGAGAAATATCTTGCAATGAGAACAGAATTAGGTCGTGACAATAAACCACAAACCTTGATGGATATGGCAACGATTTTTGGACGGTATGAACGAGCAAATGGCCGTTTGGATGACCTTGAAGTATCCGATGAAATCAATGCCTGCTCAGTAGAGATTGAAGTAGATGTGAATGGGGTAAAAGAGCCATGGCTACTCATGTTTAAAAATGAAACCCATAATCATCCGACAGAAATCGAGCCTTTTGGTGGTGCTGCAACCTGTATTGGCGGAGCTATTCGCGATCCGCTCTCAGGTCGTTCTTATGTCTATCAAGCCATGCGAATTTCAGGGGCGGGTGATATTACCCAACCCTTGTCTCAGACTCGCTCAGGAAAATTACCACAGCAGGTTATTTCAAAAACGGCAGCCCATGGTTATTCTTCTTATGGAAACCAAATTGGTCTCGCAACGACTTATGTCCGAGAATATTTTCATCCAGGTTTTGTCGCAAAGCGGATGGAGTTAGGTGCTGTTGTTGGTGCTGCTCCTCGTGAAAATGTGATTCGTGAAAAACCAGTAGCAGGGGACGTCATCATTCTTCTTGGTGGGAAAACTGGTCGAGATGGGATTGGTGGAGCGACAGGATCGTCAAAAGTTCAGACGGCTACATCTGTTGAAACAGCCGGTGCAGAGGTTCAAAAAGGAAATGCCATTGAAGAGCGGAAAATTCAACGACTTTTTCGAGAGAAAGAAGTGACCCGTCTGATTAAAAAATCCAATGACTTTGGAGCAGGCGGAGTCTGCGTTGCAATTGGGGAGTTGGCAGACGGTTTAGAGATTGATTTGGATAAGATACCACTCAAATACCAGGGATTGAATGGGACAGAAATTGCTATTTCAGAAAGTCAAGAGCGTATGGCAGTCGTTGTTGCGCCAGAAAATGTGAAGACTTTCATCACCTTTGCAGCCAAAGAAAATATCCTAGCTGTCCCTGTAGCAACTGTGACAGAAACTGCAAATCTTGTCATGACTTGGAAAGGGCAGAAGATTGTCGATATTGAACGTTCTTTCCTTGATAGTAATGGTGTGCGAGTAGTTGTGGATGCGAAGGTTACAGATAGTCCATGTGTTCTGCCAGAGCAATGCGTAACCTCCATCCATACATTGAAAGAGGATGTGCAGTTTGTATTATCTGATTTAAATCATGCTAGTCAAAAGGGCTTACAAACCATTTTTGATAGTTCCGTAGGTCGTTCAACGGTCAATCATCCTCTTGGTGGTCGCTATCAAATGACACCGTCGGAAAGTTCCGTTCAGAAATTGCCAGTTGCGCATGGTGTGACAGAAACCGTTTCTGTGATGGCACAAGGGTACAATCCCTTGATTGCAGAATGGTCTCCCTACCACGGAGCAGCCTATGCGGTCATTGAAGCAACCAGTCGCTTGGTGGCAACAGGAAGTGATTGGGAAAAAGCCCGTTTCTCTTATCAAGAATATTTTGAGAGAATGGACAAGCAGGCAGAACGTTTTGGAAAACCAGTCGCTGCGCTTCTTGGCTCTATTGAAGCTCAGATTCAACTAGGTCTCCCATCAATTGGGGGAAAAGATTCGATGTCTGGAACATTTGAAGAATTAACCGTTCCTCCGACCTTAGTAGCCTTCGGAGTGACGACTTCAACTGTTGGACGGATTTTATCGCCAGAATTTAAGGCTACTGGAGAATACATCTATTACATTCCAGGGACCTCTATTTCTGCAGAAATTGATTTTGAGACTATAAAAGAAAATTTCAAAACCTTCACTCACATTCAAGCAAAACACAAGATAACAGCTGCAGCTGCTGTGAAATACGGGGGCGTAGCAGAAACACTTGCGCTTATGGCCTTTGGCAACCAGATTGGAGCAAGCGTTGACCTTCCTCAGCTTGAAAGAAGCTTACAGGGGCAGTTGGGTGGCTTTGTCTTTGCTAGCCCAGATGAGATTGAGGGAGTTTTGAAAATCGGACAGACAACGAGTGAAGCAAGCCTCGTCATCAATGGTGTTGATTTACCGATTGCTGATTTGTTAGCAAGTTTTGAGAGGACTTTCGAGGATATTTATCCGACTGTATTTGAGCAGGACAGCCTTATGGCAGAAGTAGCACCAGTTGTGACCGATTTTGTGCGTGAAAATAAAGAAACAATCAGCCAACCCTTGGTGTATATTCCCGTTTTTCCAGGAACAAACTCAGAGTATGATTCTGCTAAGGCCTTTGAACAAGTTGGTGCTAAGGTGCGCTTAGAACCATTTGTAACGCTGGATGAAGCAGCACTGGCTCAGTCTGTTGAGAGAATGGTTCAATCCATTAGCAAAGCCCACATTCTCTTTTTTGCAGGTGGATTTTCAGCGGCAGATGAGCCAGACGGATCTGCAAAATTTATTGTGAATATTTTGCTCAATGAAAACATAAGGGCTGCGATTGACGCATTTATTGCGCGTGGTGGTCTGATTATCGGTATTTGTAATGGATTCCAAGCTCTTGTCAAATCAGGTCTTCTTCCTTATGGTAATTTTGAAGAGGCAGGCGAGACGAGCCCAACTCTCTTTTACAATGATGCCAATCAGCATGTAGCGAAAATGGTGGAAACGCGTATTGCAAATACCAATTCACCGTGGTTAGCTGGTATGGAAGTAGGTGCTATTCATGCCATTCCAGTATCACATGGAGAGGGGAAATTCGTTGTGACAGAAGCAGAATTTAGAGAACTTCGTGATCAAGGGCAGATATTCAGCCAGTATGTAGATTTTGAAGGGCAGCCAAGTATGGATAGTCGTTACAATCCAAATGGCTCCTTCTATGCGATTGAAGGGATTACCAGCAAGAACGGACAAATCATTGGAAAAATGGGACATTCTGAACGTTATGAAACTGGTTTGTTCCAAAATATTCCGGGAGAAAAAGACCAGAAGCTGTTTGAAAGTGCTGTACGGTATTTCACAAAGAAATAAGAGGATGATATGACATACGAAGTAAAATCGCTCAATGAGGAATGTGGCTTGTTTGGTATTTGGGGTCATCCACAGGCTAGCCAAGTGACCTATTTTGGACTGCATAGTTTGCAACACCGTGGTCAGGAAGGAGCGGGCATCTTGGCCAATCAAGCAGGAACCTTGCGCCGTCATCGTGGCTTAGGCCTGGTCTCTGAAGTCTTTAAGCATCAAGAAGATTTGGAAGCCTTGACAGGTCAATCAGCTATTGGTCATGTTCGTTATGCAACAGCAGGCGGCGCGTCAATCAATAATGTTCAGCCCTTTCTATTTGACTTTTTTGATATGCAATTAGGCTTAGCTCATAATGGGAATTTGACCAATACTCAAAGTTTAAAGAGAGAATTAGAAGCGCAAGGGGCTATCTTTGCTAGTTCTTCTGATACAGAAATTCTCATGCACCTCATTCGTCGGAGTCAAAAAGAAACACTCCTTGCTAAAATAAAGGAGGCTCTCAATCAGGTTAAGGGTGGGTTTGCCTATTTGATTATGGCGGAAGATAAGCTGATTGCAGCGCTTGATCCAAATGGTTTTCGTCCTCTTTCGATTGGTCGGATGAAAAATGGAGCTTGGGTTGTTTCAAGTGAAACTTGTGCCTTTGAAGTTGTTGGCGCAGATTGGATCGAAGATGTAAAACCAGGGGAGTTGGTCATCATAGATGATCAAGGAATTCAACATGATCGCTACACAGACGACACCCAGCTCTCTATCTGTTCTATGGAATATGTCTATTTCGCACGACCAGATAGTGTGATCAATGGGGTCAATGTTCATGCGGCACGAAAGAAAATGGGACGCCGTTTGGCACAAGAAGCAAAAATTGAAGCAGATATTGTGGTCGGTGTGCCAAACTCGTCTTTGTCTGCAGCGAGTGGTTATGCGGAAGAATCAGGCTTGCCTTACGAAATGGGCTTGATCAAGAACCAATATACTCAGCGGACCTTTATTCAACCAACCCAGGAATTACGGGAGCAAGGGGTCCGAATGAAATTATCTGCCGTATCGAGCATTGTCAGAAATAAGCGCGTGGTCATGGTCGATGATTCGATTGTTCGTGGAACAACTAGTCGGCGAATTGTCCAATTATTGCGAGATGCAGGAGCAGCAGAAGTCCACGTAGCGATTGCAAGCCCTCCTCTCAAGTACCCTTGCTTTTTCGGAATTGATATTCAAAATCGGAGCGAATTGATTGCGGCCAATCATAGCAATGAGGAGATTTGCGAGATTATTGGAGCAGATAGCTTGACCTTTCTGTCTTTAGAGGGTTTGATTGAGGGAGTAGGAATGGAAACAGATGCTCCAAATGGTGGTCTCTGTGTTGCTTATTTTGATGGGAAGTACCCGATTCCGCTGTATGATTACGAGGAGCGGTATTTGGAAAGTCTGGCAGAGAAAACGAGTTTCTACTAAATGTTAGTCGTTTAGTTGCTGTATTTAGTGATAAAAAGGAGAAAAGGATGTCAAAAAATTCATACGCAGCATCAGGTGTGGATGTGGAAGCTGGATATGAAGTAGTTGAGCGCATCAAAAAGCATGTTAAAAAGACAGAGCGTTTAGGCGTTATGGGGACTCTCGGGGGCTTTGGAGGCATGTTTGATTTGAGTAAACTCTCGGTCAAGGAACCAGTCCTGATTTCTGGAACAGACGGAGTTGGGACTAAGCTGATGCTGGCTATTCAGTACGACAAACACGATACCATTGGTCAGGATTGTGTAGCCATGTGTGTCAATGATATTGTCGCAGCAGGAGCAGAACCGCTTTATTTCTTAGATTATATTGCGACTAGGAAAAACATCCCTGAAAAACTTGAGCAGGTCGTCAAGGGAGTTGCAGATGGTTGCTGTCTAGCAGGTGCTGCTCTGATTGGTGGAGAAACAGCTGAAATGCCTGGAATGTATGGTGAAGATGATTATGATTTAGCTGGTTTTGCCGTTGGTATTGCAGAAAAATCCCAGATTATTGACGGCTCTAAGGTCGTGGCAGGCGATGTTCTGTTAGGTCTTGCTTCCAGTGGTATTCATTCCAATGGCTACTCTCTTGTTCGCCGTGTCTTTGCTAACTATACAGGGGATGAAGTTCTACCTGAATTAGGCGGCAAGTCCCTCAAGGAAGTCTTGCTTGAACCAACACGAATCTACGTTCAGACACTTCTTCCTCTAATTAAGGAAGGTTTAGTGCATGGGATTGCTCATATTACAGGCGGTGGTTTTATCGAAAATATTCCGCGGATGTTTGGCGAAGAGCTAGCAGCTGTGATTGATGAGAGTAAGGTGCCTGTTTTGCCGATTTTCAAGGCCTTGGAGAAATACGGTCATATTCCTCATGCAGAAATGTTTGAAATCTTCAACATGGGCTTAGGAATGGTTCTTGCGGTAGCAGCAGAAGATGTGGAGCGTATCAAGGAACTTGTGGATGAGGAAGTCTATGAAATTGGCCGTATCGTTGAAAAAACAAATCAAAGTGTGGTCATCCAATGAAGAAAATAGCTGTGTTTGCTTCAGGGAATGGGTCTAATTTTCAAGTGATTGCGGAGCGATTTCCTCTTGAATTTGTCTTTTCAGATCACCGAGATGCCTATGTACTCGAGCGAGCCAAGAATCTTGGTGTGACAGCTTATGCCTTTGAACTCAAGGAATTTGAGAATAAAGCAGCTTATGAACATGCGATTGTGGAGCTATTAGACCAGCACCAAGTAGACTTGGTTGTCCTAGCAGGATATATGAAAATTGTGGCAGAAACCTTGCTATCTCGCTATGAGGGGCGGATAATCAACATTCATCCAGCTTATCTGCCAGAATTTCCAGGAGCTCACGGCATTGAAGATGCCTGGAATGCAGGTGTTGCTCAATCTGGCGTGACTGTTCATTGGGTGGATTCAGGTGTTGATAGCGGTCAGATTATCAGACAAGAGCGGGTGCCGATTTTTGCAGATGATACCCTTGAGAGTTTTGAAGAGCGCATTCATGCGATGGAATACCAACTCTATCCAGAGGTGATAGGAGAACTACTCTCGTCTGATAGGATAGAATAATGGTCTGTCATGAAGGATAATAAGATGAAAGGAGTAGCATCTATGGTAACCTTACGCTTAGTGGATGAGGAAAATTTTGCTCAGGTCATTGATTTGAGCCTGGCAGAGGAGGATAGGTCATTTGTGGCTTCTAACCTTCGCTCATTAGCAGATTGTTGGCTTTATCGGGAGAATGGCGATGTCTTTCCGTATGCTATTTACGCTAATCATCAAGTCGTCGGCTTTGCTTTGGTTGACGTAGATGAAGAGGAAGCCTGTTATATGATTTGGCGCCTGATGATTGATAATAGTCAGCAGGGAAAAGGGTATGGGAAAACGGCCATCTTAGCCTTAATGGAACAAGCTAAGGCGATTGGAAAATACAACACCATTCGGGCTGATTTTGTTAAGGGAAATCAGAAAATGGAACGATTGTTGCACTCACTAGGCTTTGTGAATTTTGGTCAAGATGAGCGAGAAATCTTTACCAGACGAACTCTTGAAGTTGAAAAATAAATATGGAACAGTATCAAATAGCAAAAAGAACGAATCATTGATAACAAAGAAAAATAAGGAGAAATCATGACAAAAAAAGCCTTGATTAGTGTATCGGATAAGACAGGCATTGTAGCATTTGCACAGGAATTAGTCCAATTGGGCTGGGACATTATCTCAACTGGCGGAACCAAGTCAACCTTAGATGCGGCAGGTGTAGCAACGATTGCAATTGATGAGGTGACAGGATTTCCAGAGATGATGGATGGGCGGGTGAAAACCCTCCATCCTAAGATTCATGGGGGACTTTTAGCGAGACGAGATGTGCATAGTCACCTAAAAGCTGCAAAATCACAGGGTATTGACTTGATTGACTTAGTGGTGGTCAATCTCTATCCCTTCAAAGAAACAATTACAAAAACAGATGTCACCTATGCGGAAGCAGTAGAAAATATTGACATCGGTGGGCCCTCTATGCTTCGTTCAGCTGCAAAAAATCATGCTAGTGTAACAGTTGTCGTTGATCCAGCAGATTATCAAGGGGTATTGGAGGAATTGCACGCAACAGGTGAGACCAGTCTTGCCATCCGCAAACGCTTAGCAGCTAAGGTTTTCCGCCATACCGCAGCCTATGATGCTCTGATTGCAGACTACTTTACTAATCAAGTAGGAGAAGAAAAACCAGAGAAGCTCACTCTAACCTATGAACTTAAACAACCGATGCGCTACGGTGAAAACCCGCAACAGGATGCGGACTTCTATCAAACAGCCCTGCCCCTTGCTTACTCGATTGCAGCTAGCAAGCAATTAAATGGAAAAGAGTTGTCCTTTAATAATATTCGAGATGCCGATGCAGCGATTCGTATTATCCGTGATTTTCAGGATCGTCCAACTGTTGTAGCCCTCAAACACATGAACCCATGTGGCATTGGGCAGGCAGATGATATTGAAACAGCTTGGGACTACGCCTACGAATCAGACCCTGTGTCAATTTTTGGTGGAATTGTCGTCTTGAACCGTGAGGTGGATGCGGCAACTGCTGTAAAAATGCACCTGATTTTCCTTGAAATCGTTATTGCGCCAAGTTATACTCCAGAAGCCTTGGAGATTTTAACCAATAAAAAGAAAAATCTCCGTGTTTTGGAGCTTGATTTTAGCCAGTACCTAGCCAGTACAGCTGAAAAAGAAGTGACGGGTGTGCTAGGTGGACTTCTTGTCCAAAATCAAGATGTTGTAGCAGAAAGCCCAAGTGATTGGACGGTTGTCACCAAGCGTCAGCCGAGTTCTGAAGAGCAAACAGCCCTTGAGTTTGCTTGGAAGTCCATCAAATATGTCAAGTCAAACGGCATTATCATCACAAATGACCATATGGTATTAGGAGTTGGCCCTGGGCAAACCAATCGTGTGGCTTCTGTTAAAATTGCCATTGAACAAGCAAAAGACCGCCTAGAGGGAGCCGTTCTGGCTAGTGATGCCTTCTTCCCATTTGCAGATAATATCGAAGAAATCGCGGCAGCTGGTATCAAGGCTATTATTCAGCCGGGAGGCTCTGTTCGTGACCAAGAATCCATTGCAGCAGCAGATAAACATGGCCTAACCATGATTTTCACAGATGTCCGACATTTCAGGCACTAAGTTTTGTTTAAGCCCTCTTTAAGGTTCGAGACGTATACTATAAGCATCCTAAATTTTCTTTTTCATATATCTCCTTGAAATCCCGAGCGTTGCTATGCTTGGGATTTTTCTACTTAAATTGCTGATAAAACCTAAAAAATATTGACAAAATATATTGGGGGAGGGTAAAATTAGAGTAATTAATAAAGGAGTTTTGTCATATGAAAAAACAAAGATTTAGCTTGAGAAGGCTAGCAGTAGGTGTGGTGTCGATTGGTCTAGGAACAGCAATGGTTCCGGCAGTTACACAACTTGGCTCTGTTGAGATTGTTAAAGCAGATACAGATACCGAGTCAACGAATGATGAAGCAGCCCGTCAAGTAGCTATTCAAGAAGTAGAAGCAAAACGTGATGAAGTCGTAGCAGCGATTTTGAAGTTGAAGAATAATGATTTGAGTGAAGATCAGGTTAAGGAAATTCTCTCTTCTGAAATTTATCAACTGGATAGTCTTGACACATATGCAAGTCAAGAAAAAGATGAATTGGTGCGGAAGCTTTCTACTGTACAATTCAAATATGACTTAATTGATGAAGTCTTGACCCAGTGGAATGCGTTTTATGTGAGTAAAGGAATTGAACATAAACTAGGATTTTCAGATTTGGAAAGAGTAAAGAAATATGATGATAGTTCTCCGAAATCCTCAATTCGATATGGTTATCCCACAGTTAGTAATGTGATAGAGCCGACTGATTCTGTAAGTAGTTCGTTTCGTCTTTTATCTACTTTTAATTTATATGGTAATTATGACGAAAATGATATGGTTCGTGATCAAAGGTATGCCTTGAAGGATGTGGTAACTTTCACAGAGAATTATACTACATTAAAAGAAGCACGGGAAAAATACAATGCAGTAGTCACCTACTTTAATGCACAGCCAGAAGAAACTCGTAAGGAGCAATTTACTGATTTTGCTGATGAGAGCTTTAGATCAATTTGGCACGATATTCAAGGTACAGGTGCTTATCTCAATAGGGAAGATATAGTAAGAAAATTAACTTTACTAGAAAACCGCATTAAAGGTAAAATAGCAGACGAAAAAGCGATTACTCAGGCGGTGAAAGAAGTCAATGATAAGAAATCAACCATTGTCGCAGCCATTCAGAAATTAGAAAATATTCAAATTGAAGGTGATATTTCTGATTTATATGTAAATGAAAACGGTCACACTTCTTATAATGACTTTACTGTTGACGAACTTTCTCGGTTATTTCTTACGTTTGAGGAGCTAGAAACTGCTAAGCAAACAAAGTTTCAGCAATGGGAGCATTTGTTGGAGCAAATGAATGTCATCAATGATATTTTAATTCAAGCGAATCAATTTGAAGATAAACAAGGTGGAGAAAAACATCGGTATACTACTTCTCGTAACTATGTTGAATCAAAAGAAGAAACCAGACCAACAATTATAGCATCTCAACCTACAGATGAGTTCCTTGCTGATAAGGTAGAAGTTACGTCTGTGTCTTTAACATATGAGTTTGAATATTCTCTGGATGAGATTAGCCGTACAGGAGATAGTCATGTGATAGAAGAGAAGAGGAATGTTGCCTTATCTCTACTATCGCTTGCTAAGAAAAAGTATGATGCGATGACGGAAGTTGTTTCTGCTTATAATCAATTAATTGATAAGATCAATGCTTTACCGCAGGAAAAACGCCGTCAAACATGGTTGGATTTGATTTATCAAAAAGATCCGTATCTGTATGTATTAGACGAGTTACGGTTTGGAGATGGGGTAACAGAGGAAGAAACAGAGAGTCGTAAAGAGAATTTGTTATCCATCTTTAAAAAATTCGACCAAGAAACCTTTGCATCTACTGCTCCATCAACAGAATCTAGCACGTCATCTTCTGAAAATACTACAAATCAGTCTTCAGATAGCACTGTATCGTCAAGTGGTGATGATTCAGATAAGAAACCAACAATGACAAGTTCAAATTCTACTAACACTGCAACCAGTAATCAATCCTCACAGGCAGAAAATACATCTTCTTCGAATCAGGGAATGATAGGAAACAAAGGTGTACTTGGCAGTAAAAATGATTCTACAACGAATAAGACAGATGTAACCATTTCATCAAATATGTTGTCGCCCTTAGGAAGTGGTGGTCAAGTTCTTGACTTATCAAGGGTTATCAAGGAATTGGGTGGTGACGGTGCAGAAAATGCGGCTGATGAGGCTCTGAATGATAGTGAGCTAGTAGGATTGAGTCATCTATCTAGCAGAGAAACTACTAGCTTAACCGTAAGACCGAGACAATTGCCCAAAACAGGAACGAATTGGAGTATTTTGAGCCTTGTTTCCTTCTTGCCGATGTTAGTTGGAGCTGTCCTCTTTAAAAAGAAATCATAATACAGGAAGGCATGGAGTCTGTTAAAAGGCTTCATGTTTTTCATTCTATTTGTCGATTGTTCGGAAATGAATTGAAAAACAGCTTATTTTATATAATTTATAGATAAAAACGAATGATTCTGTTACAATATCCTTATAAAATACGTTTTTAGAGGTATATAGATGAAGTTGTTGGTTGTTGGTTCAGGTGGTCGTGAACATGCGATCGCAAAGAAATTAGTAGCATCAAAAGGTGTTGATAGGGTGTTTGTTGCACCAGGAAATGACGGAATGATTGCAGACGGCATTGAGTTGGTCGATATTGCTATTTCCGAACATTCAAAATTGATTGCATTTGCCCAAAAAGAAGCTATTAGCTGGACTTTTGTAGGACCAGATGATGCTTTGGCAGCAGGTATCGTGGATGCCTTTGAGGCAGCTGGTTTAGTTGCCTTTGGGCCTAGAAAAAATGCAGCAGAATTAGAGTGGTCCAAGGATTTTGCCAAATCCATTATGAAAAAATATAGGGTACCAACAGCTCGCTATGAAACGTTTTCTGATTTTGAAGCGGCCAAGGCTTACATCGAAGCACAAGGAGCTCCGATTGTGGTCAAGGCAGATGGCCTAGCCCTTGGTAAAGGTGTGGTCGTTGCTGAAACGGTTGAAGAAGCAGTCGCAGCGGCGCAGGATATGCTGCTAGATCATAAATTTGGGCATAGTGGTGCGTGTGTGGTTATTGAAGAATATTTGAGCGGCGAAGAATTTTCTCTTTTTGCTTTTGTCAATGGAGAGGATTTCTATCTGATGCCGACAGCACAGGATCACAAACGGGCTTTTGATGGCGATAAAGGACCAAATACAGGTGGCATGGGTGCTTACGCTCCAGTTCCTCATCTACCAGCTAGTGTGGTTGAGCAGTCTGTGGTTGAGATTATTCGACCTATTTTAAAAGGGATGATAGCTGAAGGACGTCCCTATCTCGGTGTGCTTTATGCCGGCTTGATTGTGACCGATGAAGGTCCGAAGGTTATTGAGTTTAATGCTCGCTTTGGGGATCCTGAAACACAGGTCATTCTACCCCGGTTGACATCTGATTTTGCAGAAAATATCACAGACCTATTAGCAGGAAGAGTACCTAATTTTACTTGGGTTAAAGAAGGTATCACTCTTGGTGTGGTAGTGGCAAGTGAGGGGTATCCTCTTGTCTATGAAAAAGGGGTACGCTTGCCAGAAAAGACTAGCGGAGACATCGAAACTTATTATGCAGGTGCTACCTTCAATGAGAACCAAGAACTTGTTTCAAATGGGGGTCGAGTCTATATGCTTGTTACGACACAAAATACCGTTTCACAAGCGCAAAATATCATCTATCAGCAGTTAGCAAATCAGGACACGACAGGACTGTTTTATCGAACAGATATTGGCAATAAGGCAAATCAATAGGAGAAAAATATGGAACACATACAGGTATCCCTTATCATGGGATCTATTTCAGATTGGGAAACTATGAAAAAAGCAGCACAGGTATTGGATGAATTTGGGGTTTCTTATGAAAAAAAAGTTGTTTCTGCCCACAGAACGCCCGATTTGATGTTTGATCATGCCGAAAAAGCTCGTGAACGAGGCATTAAGGTAATCATTGCAGGTGCAGGTGGTGCGGCCCATTTACCAGGAATGGTTGCAGCTAAGACGACCTTGCCAGTCATTGGTGTGCCGATTAAATCGCGGGTGCTGAGCGGGATTGACTCGCTTTACTCCATTGTGCAGATGCCTGGTGGCGTGCCTGTTATGACTATGGCAATTGGAGATAGCGGAGCGACCAATGCAGGCTTGTCTGCGGTGCGGATTTTGGCTCTGGAAAACTCAGAATTAAACAAAAAATTAGTAGCATTCGCTGAAAAACAGAGCAAACTGGCAGAGGAGTCAAGTCATGACCTTATCTAAGACAATTGGGATTATCGGTGGCGGACAGTTGGGTCAAATGATGGCAATTGCTGCCATTTACCGTGGTCATAAGGTGCTTACGCTTGATCCGGTAGCGGCTTGCCCAGCCTCTCGAGTGAGTGAGGTCATCGTGGCAGACTATGCAGATGTAGAGGCCCTACGTACCTTGGTAGAGCGTTGTGACGTCTTGACCTATGAATTTGAAAATGTAGATGCTGCTAGTCTTGATGCAGTAGCAGACAAGGCATTTTTGCCTCAAGGAACGGACTTGCTACGAATTTCCCAAAATCGTATTGCAGAAAAAAACTTTTTGAAGAAGGCAGGCGTAGGATTAGCCCCTTATCGAGTGATTACTTCAAGTAGCGATTTGTCAGATTATGACTTTGCGACCAAGCGAGTGTTGAAAACAGCGACAGGTGGCTATGACGGTCATGGTCAAGTCGTCATTCATGATGAGGCAAGTTTAGCACAGGCAAAAGTCTTTGCAAACCAGACCGACTGCGTTTTGGAAGATTTTGTGCCGTTTGACATGGAAATTTCCGTCTTGGTTTCAGGAAACGGCCGAGAATTGACGGTTTTTCCTGTTCAAGAAAATAGTCACCGCAACAATATTCTTTCCAAAACCATTGTCCCAGCTCGTATTTCTGAAAATGTAGCTGAAAAAGCTGTCCAAATGGCAAGAAAAATTGCCACAGACTTACAACTTTTTGGTACACTATGTATAGAGATGTTTGTGGCAGGCTCAACTATTTTGGTCAATGAAATCGCACCACGCCCTCATAATTCGGGGCATTACAGCATTGAGGCCTGTAATTTTTCCCAGTTTGATACGCATATTTTGGGTATATTAGGGGAACCTTTACCTGACATCCAACTTCATGCACCAGCAATCATGCTCAATATCTTGGGTCAGGATATGGAGGCAGCACAAACGTTTCTGGCTAAGCATCCACAAGCTCATCTTCATCTCTACGGCAAAGCAGAAGTCAAGCACAATCGGAAGATGGGGCATATTACCCTGTTGACGGAGCAGGTGGAGAGTGTGGGTGAGTTTTAGTAGGAAAAAATTATTCAAACAAAAAAGATTGATTAATTGACTTTTCTTACTTTGAAATAAAATAACTGGATAGGAGGAAATAATGAAAAAATACTTGAAATTTCTAGTAACAACAAATGACTTGTTTAATGTTGTTACCATTATTATTGCTCTTATTTTATCCTGGTTGGGAACTTCTACTATTTTTGATGGAAAACTTGATTTAAATTCTAAGTACCCTATTTTTTTATACGCTACAATTACAACCTTGACATCTGCTATTGTTGATCCTATATTAGAAATATTTAGGGTAGAAAGTAAGAAGAAAAAGTTATTTACATTAACATTGGGTGTAGTGACTAGCCTTATTCTTGGTATGTCAAGTTTCTATAATAACTATATATTTCTTAGCATCCAATCGATTTCTAAGAGAGGAGGATTTTCGGCAATATCAGTCTCGCTCTTATTATTAAATCTTGCTTATATAAACTATCAAGTTCAAGTTCAGAAGGAAAAAGAAATTTTACAAGAAAAAAATGAAAAGAAAGAGATATTAACAGAGAATATAAGACTCAAAAAAAAGTTGTTAAATAAGGAGATTGAAAAGTGACAGATAAATTGAGATTAAGGTTATCTGCTCAAAAAAATGACAATACATTATATACAAATTGGCAGATTACAAAATTATCCAATGATTTTAGCGAATTTTATTATAAAACAATACTATTGAATGATCTCTCTCAATACCTTAATCAAGGTGTTGAAGGAAGAAACATTATTATTTTTAATTCTTCAATAAATATCAATAGTCAATATGTAAGATATGAGAAGCCTATTTTAGATTTAACAAAATCTAGTGATATTGTTAAATACTATCATTTAGGTTCACCAGTTTCTCTAGGATTAGACCAACAAATTTTGATTTTACATGAGTTTTTTGAAGCGTATCGACGGTATTTTTCAATTGCAAATAAGCATAAACTAAATGCTGGAAATAAAAAAGAAAACTTATTGAAATTGTATGAAGAATCAAAAATTGAAAATATTAGTGAATTTAATTTGGTTACTTTTTTTGAGGAGTCTATTAAAAATAATAATGTTGCTAACAGTGATAACACGAAAAAATGCATTCAAGAGATACAGAATACGTTTAAGAATTTGACTCATCAGTTACAGAAATCATTAGAGGAACAGGGAAAGCATGAATCTGAGAAGTTTCATTATATATTCAATAGATTTGAGCGCCCGATAATTGGTATTAAAGTAGCGGATGATGAAATAAAGTTGATAGGGAGTGACTTTTTTGTACAATCTAAATTCACTTATTCAAATAGTCGCTTTTTAGAAACGAATTCAATAAAACAAAATAGTCCACTTGAAATGATTCTTACAATGTCTATATTGGCTTTGTCTAGTATAGTACTTATTTTAAGAGAGAAAGCAACTCTTATGAAGATACAAAACAAAAATGGAGAGTTAGATCAAGAAATATTAACTTTAAAGCGAAAAATTAGTGATTTAGAAAATAAAGCTCAACAAGAAGGAGTTACGATTAGTCAACCTGCTCATGTGCCACAGGAATTGATAAATTCTGTTAATAGGAAAGGTGAGTATGTCTTTAATGAATTTGATGCTGAAGTAATGTAGGGAGGAATGATATGCTATCACGTTATACACGTCCTGAAATGGGGGCGATTTGGACAGAGGAAAATAAATACAAGGCTTGGCTTGAGGTGGAAATCTTGGCTGACGAGGCTTGGGCTGAATTGGGAGAGATTCCCAAGGAAGATGTGGCGAAAATCCGTGAGAATGCAGGATTTGACATCGACCGTATTTTGGAAATTGAACAGGAAACTCGCCATGATGTGGTAGCTTTTACTCGTGCGGTATCTGAAACCTTGGGTGAGGAGCGCAAGTGGGTGCATTATGGCTTGACTTCGACAGATGTGGTAGATACAGCTTATGGTTACCTCTACAAGCAGGCCAATGACATTATTCGTGAGGACTTGCGTCGCTTTACGGACATTGTGGCTGACAAGGCGCGTGAACACAAGTATACCATTATGATGGGGCGTACCCACGGTGTACATGCAGAGCCAACGACCTTTGGGCTCAAACTTGCTACTTGGTATAGCGAGATGAAGCGCAATATCGAGCGTTTTGAGCGTGCTGCTGAAGGTGTGGAAGCTGGAAAAATCTCTGGTGCGGTAGGGAATTTTGCTAATATTCCACCATTTGTTGAGGAATATGTCTGTGAAAAATTAGGTATTCATCCGCAGGAAATTTCAACGCAGGTTCTTCCTCGTGACCTTCACGCAGAATACTTTGCAGCCCTTGCGACCATTGCAACATCTATCGAGCGCATGGCTACAGAAATCCGTGGATTACAAAAATCTGAACAACGTGAGGTGGAAGAATTCTTCGCCAAGGGTCAAAAAGGTAGCTCAGCCATGCCGCACAAACGCAATCCAATCGGATCTGAAAATATGACAGGTCTTGCACGTGTGATTCGTGGTCACATGGTGACAGCTTTTGAAAATGTAGCACTCTGGCATGAACGTGATATTTCCCATTCATCGGCAGAGCGGATTATCACACCTGATACGACCATTTTGATTGACTACATGCTCAACCGCTTTGGAAATATTGTCAAAAACTTGACGGTATTCCCAGAAAATATGAAACGCAATATGGAATCGACCTTTGGGTTGATTTACAGCCAACGTGCCATGTTAGCCTTGATTGAAAAAGGGATGACACGTGAAGAGGCCTATGATTTGGTGCAGCCTAAAACCGCTTACGCTTGGGACAATCAGACAGCCTTCAAACCACTACTTGAAGCAGATGAAAAGGTGACAGAACGCCTTAGCCAAGCAGAAATTGATGACCTCTTTGATCCATCTTACTATGCCAAACGAGTGGATGATATCTTTGAGCGTGTAGGTTTAGGGTAGAAAGTAGTCAAATAATCTTTTAGCTCAAAACTAGAAATAAAGGAGTAAGGACAGCCGATTCTACGAGATTACGCTTTTTGTCCCACTCCTTTTTGTGTTATAATGAAAGTATGAATAGAATACTAGATACAGAACAATTGGGAGATGAGGAGTACGTAGAGCGTACCCTGCGCCCACAAAAATTAAATGAATATATTGGTCAGGATAAGGTCAAAGACCAATTGAAAATTTTCATCGAGGCTGCTAAACTGCGAGATGAAGCCTTGGACCACGTCTTGTTGTTTGGTCCTCCAGGTTTGGGAAAAACGACAATGGCTTTTGTTATTGCTAATGAACTCGGTGTGAATATCAAGCAGACAAGCGGTCCTGTGATTGAAAAAGCTGGAGATTTGGTGGCTCTTCTCAATGACTTGGAGCCAGGGGATGTCTTATTTATTGATGAAATTCACCGCCTTCCTATGGCGGTAGAGGAGATCCTCTACAGTGCCATGGAAGACTTTTACATTGACATCATGATTGGGACAGGAGAAGCTAGTAGAGCAGTGCATTTGGATTTGCCACCTTTTACGCTGATTGGCGCAACGACACGTGCCGGTATGCTGTCCAACCCCCTGCGTGCCCGCTTTGGAATTACAGGCCATATGGAATATTACGCCCTACTTGATTTGACAGAAATTGTCGAGCGGACTGCGGATATTTTTGAGATGGACATTACTCATGAAGCGGCGATTGAATTAGCACGTCGTTCTCGTGGGACACCTCGTATTGCCAACCGTTTGCTAAAACGAGTTCGAGATTTTGCTCAAATTATGGGAGATGGTGTCATTGACGATACCATTACCGATAAGGCTCTGACTATGCTGGATGTTGACCATGAGGGACTTGACTATGTTGACCAGAAGATTTTACGCACCATGATTGAGATGTATGGTGGTGGTCCTGTCGGATTAAATACGCTCTCGGTGAATATTGCAGAAGAGCGGGAAACGGTCGAGGACATGTACGAACCTTACCTGATTCAGCAAGGTTTTCTGATGCGAACTCGAACTGGTCGTGTTGCGACAGCTAAAGCCTATGAGCACTTGGGGTATGAGTATATAGAGAGGTAGAAGTTGATGAAAAAAGCCTTTATTTGGGATTTAGACGGAACGCTACTTGATTCATACGATGCGATTTTGTTGGGGTTAGAAGAAATGTATAGCCATTTCGGTTTGACTTTTTATCGCGAAGAAGTAAAAGCGTTCATTTTACGCTATTCAGTCAAAGAATTGCTCCTTCAACTCTCACAAAAAGAGCAAATTCCATTAGAAGAGCTGAACGCTGTCAGGGCTAATTCCTTACGTGAAAAAAATGCCCACATTCAGCTAATGGAGGGAGCAAGAGAGATTCTCGAATGGGGACAGCAAGCAGGAATTGCCCAGTTTGTTTACACCCATAAAGGAGACAATGCCTTTGCTGTTTTGGATGATTTGGGCATTTCCGAATATTTTGTAGAGGTGCTGACGGGGGACTCTGGGTTTGCAAGAAAGCCTCATCCAGAAGCGATTGTCTACCTCATGGAGAAATATGACTTGTCGCAGAAAGCGACGTACTATATAGGAGATCGCCTGCTGGACGCTGAGACAGCTCAGGCAGCGGGTATAAAAAGTCTCAATCTAACAGTTGCATCTTCTACGAACAACACCTATATCGAGAGCCTCCTTGCGATAAAAGAAGTTGTAGGTTAAGGTTTGATTAAGAATACTTTTCTATACTATAGTCATTCTTTTTCATATAACCTCCTTAAAAGAGAACGGAAGTGATTTCGGTTCTCTTTTTGTGATATACTGTGTCTATGATGACTGAAAATGATTTGAAAAAAATGTTGCTGACGAATAGGAAAATGCGAGAAGTGCTTGAAATTGCCTCAAGCCTACCGTTACAAGATGCTTGGGTGTGCGCAGGAACGATTCGCAATTTCATCTGGAATCTGCTTAGCCACAAAGAGGCATTTGATGAGGAGACGGATGTGGATATTGTGTTTTATGATCCGACCATGTCCTATGAAGAAACTTCTCTAGATAGAAAGAAGATTGAAAAATGCGTACCCGCACTATCGTTGGGAGTTGAAAAATCAAGCCTACATGCACCAGCATAGCCCGAACACCGCTCCCTATAAACATTCACGAGATGCCATTTCCAAATATCCTGAAATATGCACGGCAATCGCGGCTCGGTTATTGCCTGATTCTCAAGTAGACTTGTTTTGCCCGTATGGCTTGGAGGATATTTTGACTTTCAAGGTTTCTCCAACGCCGCATTTTGCAGCGGACCAAGACCGCATGAAAGTCTACCGTGAGCGACTCGGTAAGAAAAAGTGGCAAGAAAAGTGGGAAAAACTAGAATTTTTCCATGTGAAATGAGAGAAATTGAAATGAAGAGTAGACAGCCAAGAGTTGTTCTACTTTTTTTAAAAAATCGAACAAAAATGCTTGCAATGCCTGATAGAATCTGATAGAATGTTCTAGTGCCGTGAAAATACGGCTATAGCTTTGATGCAAGAGGTTGCGACACGCTCGGTTGCATTGCCACGCAATCGCTGTCGGTTTTCTTGTGGAGCTAGCCTATTATCTTAAATAGACGAAAAGGAGAAAAAGATGGCAAACAAAAAAATCCGCATCCGCTTGAAAGCGTACGAACACCGTACACTTGATACAGCAGCTGCAAAAATCGTAGAAACTGCAACACGTACAGGTGCAAGCGTAGCTGGTCCAGTTCCACTTCCAACTGAACGTAGCCTCTACACAATCATTCGTGCGACTCATAAGTACAAAGATTCTCGTGAGCAATTCGAAATGCGTACTCACAAACGTCTTATCGACATCGTGAACCCAACGCAAAAAACAGTTGACGCTCTTATGAAACTTGATTTACCAAGTGGCGTGAACGTAGAAATCAAGTTATAATCGAACACGGACTACGGACCGTGCAAAAAAGATAGATCGCTTTGAAGTCAAAAGACTTCTGCAGTAATCTCCTATTTTTACTTCGTCCGCTTAACGTCCTTTGTATCTTGGTTTTGAGCATAAAAAACGCTCGTTAAAAACTTTTTAAACTATAAAATAAGAAAAGGAATATTTTTCTCATGACAAAAGGAATCTTAGGGAAAAAAGTGGGAATGACTCAAATCTTCACTGAAGCTGGTGAATTTATCCCTGTAACTGTCATCGAAGCAACTCCAAACGTTGTTCTTCAAGTGAAAACTGTTGAAACTGACGGATACAATGCAATCCAAGTTGGTTTTGATGACAAACGCGAAGTATTGAGTAACAAACCTGCCAAAGGCCATGTAGCAAAAGCTAACACAGCTCCTAAGCGCTTCATTCGTGAATTCAAAAACATTGAAGGCTTGGAAGTTGGTGCAGAAATCACAGTTGATACTTTCGCAGCCGGAGATGTTGTTGATGTAACTGGTACATCTAAAGGTAAAGGTTTCCAAGGTGTTATCAAACGCCATGGTCAATCACGTGGTCCTATGGCTCACGGTTCACGTTACCACCGCCGTCCAGGTTCAATGGGACCTGTTGCGCCAAACCGTGTGTTCAAAAACAAACACTTGGCAGGACGTATGGGTGGCAATCGTGTGACAATTCAAAACCTTGAAATTGTACAAGTTGTTCCAGAAAAGAACGTTATCCTTATCAAAGGGAACGTACCAGGTGCTAAGAAATCTCTTATCACCATCAAATCAGCAGTAAAAGCTGGTAAATAATAAAGAAAGGGGAAATCAGTCATAATGGCAAACGTAACATTATTTGACCAAACTGGTAAACAAGCTGGTGAAGTAGTTCTTAACGATGCAATCTTTGGTATCGAACCAAACCAAGCAGTTGTGTTTGATGTGATCATCAGCCAACGCGCAAGCCTTCGTCAAGGAACTCACGCAGTTAAAAATCGCTCAGCAGTTTCAGGTGGCGGACGCAAACCATGGCGTCAAAAAGGAACTGGACGTGCTCGTCAAGGTTCTATCCGCTCACCACAATGGCGTGGCGGTGGCGTAGTCTTTGGACCAACTCCACGTTCTTATGCCTACAAACTTCCACAAAAGGTTCGTCGCTTGGCGCTTAAATCTGTTTACTCAGAAAAAGTTGCTGAAAACAAATTTGTAGCTGTTGACAGCCTTTCATTTACAGCTCCAAAAACTGCTGAATTCGCAAAAGTTCTTGCAGCATTAAGCATTGATTCAAAAGTCCTTGTTATTCTTGAAGAAGGAAATGAATTCGCAGCTCTTTCAGCTCGCAACCTTCCAAACGTGAAAGTTGCAACTGCTACAACTGCAAGTGTTCTTGACATTGCAAATGCAGACAAACTTCTTGTAACTCAAGCAGCTATCTCTAAAATTGAGGAGGTTCTTGCATAATGAATTTGTATGATGTTATCAAAAAACCTGTCATCACAGAAAGCTCAATGGCTCAGCTTGAAGCAGGAAAATATGTATTTGAAGTGGACACTCGCGCTCACAAATTGTTGATCAAACAAGCTGTTGAAGCAGCGTTTGACGGTGTAAAAGTTGCGAATGTGAACACAATCAATGTAAAACCTAAAACAAAACGCGTTGGACGTTATGTAGGTCGTACAAGCAAAGTGAAAAAAGCAATCATCACATTGACTGCTGATTCAAAAGCAATCGAATTGTTTGCTACAGCTGATGCTGAATAATCAAAGGAGGAATTAACGTGGGAATTAAAGTTTATAAACCAACTACAAATGGCCGTCGTAACATGACTTCTTTGGATTTCGCAGAAATCACAACAAGCACTCCTGAGAAATCATTGCTTGTTTCTCTTAAGAGCAAAGCTGGTCGTAACAATAACGGTCGCATCACAGTTCGCCATCAAGGTGGCGGTCACAAACGTCACTACCGTTTGATTGACTTCAAACGTAACAAAGACGGTATCGAAGCAGTTGTTAAAACAATTGAATACGATCCAAACCGTACTGCCAACATCGCTCTTGTACATTACACAGACGGTGTTAAAGCCTATATCATCGCTCCTAAAGGTCTTGAAGTTGGTCAACGTATCGTATCAGGTCCAGAAGCAGATATCAAAGTTGGTAACGCTCTTCCGCTTGCGAACATTCCAGTCGGTACTGTTGTTCACAATATCGAGTTGAAACCAGGTCGTGGTGGAGAATTAGTTCGTGCTGCAGGTGCTTCTGCGCAAGTGCTTGGTCAAGAAGGTAAATACGTTCTTGTTCGTCTTCAATCAGGTGAAGTTCGTATGATTCTTGGAACTTGCCGTGCAACAATCGGTGTTGTCGGAAATGAGCAACATGGACTTGTTAACCTTGGTAAAGCAGGACGTAGCCGTTGGAAAGGTATCCGCCCAACAGTTCGCGGTTCTGTAATGAACCCTAACGATCACCCACACGGTGGTGGTGAAGGTAAAGCACCAGTTGGTCGTAAAGCACCATCTACTCCATGGGGCAAACCTGCTCTTGGACTTAAAACTCGTAACAAGAAAGCTAAATCAAGTAAACTTATCGTTCGTCGTCGTAACGAAAAATAATCTGTTACAAGTGGCGTAAAACATATCCGCCAGCTCGGTAGCCTTGCAGCTGTAAGGCAGGCCGCTGTGGTACATATTTTAAAGGAGAAAACACAAAAATGGGACGTAGTCTTAAAAAAGGACCTTTCGTCGATGAGCATTTGATGAAAAAAGTTGAAGCTCAAGCAAACGATGAAAAGAAAAAAGTAATTAAAACTTGGTCACGTCGTTCAACGATTTTCCCAAGTTTCATTGGCTATACAATCGCAGTTTATGATGGGCGTAAACATGTACCTGTTTACATCCAAGAAGACATGGTAGGTCATAAACTTGGTGAATTTGCACCAACTCGTACTTACAAAGGTCACGCTGCTGACGACAAGAAAACACGTAGAAAATAATAGGAGGAACACATCATGGCAGAAATTACTTCAGCTAAAGCAACTGCTCGCACAGTACGTGTTTCACCTCGTAAATCACGTCTTGTCTTGGATAATATCCGTGGCAAAAGCGTAGCCGATGCAATCGCAATCTTGAAATTCACTCCAAACAAAGCTGCAGGCATTATTGAGAAAGTTTTGAACTCTGCAATCGCTAATGCTGAAAATAACTTTGGTTTGGAAAAAGCAAACTTGGTAGTAAGCGAAGCTTTCGCAAACGAAGGACCAACACTTAAACGTTTCCGTCCACGTGCAAAAGGTTCTGCTTCACCAATCAACAAACGTACAGCTCACATTACTGTAGTTGTGGCAGAAAAATAAGGAGGTAAAAACGTGGGACAAAAAGTACATCCAATTGGTATGCGTGTCGGCATCATCCGTGATTGGGATGCTAAATGGTATGCTGAAAAAGAATACGCGGATTACCTTCATGAAGATCTTGCAATCCGCAACTTTATCAACAAAGAATTGGCTGAAGCGGCAGTTTCAACAATTGAAATTGAACGTGCAGTAAACAAAGTGATCGTAAGCATTCATACAGCTAAACCAGGTATGGTTATCGGTAAAGCTGGTAGCAACGTTGACGCACTTCGTACACAATTAAACAAATTGACAGGTAAACAAGTTCACATCAACATCATTGAAATCAAACAACCTGATTTGGATGCACACCTTGTTGGTGAAACAATTGCTCGTCAATTAGAGCAACGTGTGGCATTCCGTCGCGCTCAAAAGCAAGCTATCCAACGTACAATGCGTGCAGGAGCAAAAGGAATCAAAACTCAAGTATCTGGACGTTTGAACGGTGCTGATATCGCCCGTGCAGAAGGATATTCTGAAGGAACTGTTCCGCTTCATACACTTCGTGCGGACATCGACTATGCTTGGGAAGAAGCACTTACAACTTACGGTAAACTTGGTGTTAAAGTATGGATTTACCGTGGAGAAGTTCTTCCAGCTCGCAAAAACACTAAAGGAGGTAAATAACCAATGTTAGTACCTAAACGTGTTAAACACCGTCGTGAATTCCGTGGAAAAATGCGCGGTGAAGCTAAAGGTGGAAAACAAGTAGACTTCGGTGAATATGGTCTTCAAGCTACAACTAGCCACTGGATCACAAACCGTCAAATCGAAGCAGCCCGTATCGCGATGACTCGTTATATGAAACGTGGTGGTAAGGTTTGGATTAAAATCTTCCCGCACAAATCATACACAGCGAAAGCTATCGGGGTACGTATGGGATCTGGTAAAGGGGCACCTGAAGGTTGGGTAGCACCAGTTAAACGTGGTAAAGTGATGTTTGAAGTTGCGGGCGTTTCAGAAGAAATCGCACGTGAAGCATTCCGCTTGGCTAGCCACAAACTGCCAGTTAAATGCAAATTCGTAAAACGTGAAGCAGAATAAGGAGAAGACATGAAACTTAATGAAGTAAGAGAATTTGTTAAAGAACTTCGTGGACTTTCTCAAGAAGAACTTGCAAAACGCGAAAACGAGTTGAAGAAAGAACTCTTCGACCTTCGTTTCCAAGCTGCTGCTGGTCAACTTGAGCAAACTGCTCGTTTGAACGAAGTTAAAAAACAAATTGCACGTATCAAAACTGTGCAATCAGAAGTTAAATAATAGATTGGGAAAGGAGAATTTCAATGGAACGCAATAATCGTAAAGTTCTTGTTGGACGTGTTGTATCTGACAAAATGGACAAAACCATCACAGTTGTAGTTGAAACAAAACGTAACCACCCAGTCTATGGTAAACGTATTAACTACTCTAAAAAGTACAAAGCTCATGATGAAAACAATGTTGCTAAAGAAGGCGATATCGTACGTATCATGGAAACTCGCCCACTTTCAGCTACAAAACGTTTCCGTCTTGTAGAAGTTGTGGAAGAGGCAGTTATCATTTAATCAACCTGAAAGGAGAAAACTTACATGATTCAAACAGAAACTCGTTTGAAAGTTGCTGATAACAGTGGCGCACGTGAAATCTTGACAATCAAAGTTCTTGGTGGTTCAAAACGTAAATCTGCAAATATCGGCGACATCATCGTTGCTTCAGTAAAACAAGCTACTCCTGGTGGTGCGGTTAAAAAAGGTGACGTTGTAAAAGCCGTTATCGTTCGTACTAAGACAGGTGCTCGTCGTGCTGATGGTTCATACATCAAATTCGACGAAAATGCTGCAGTTATCATCCGTGAAGATAAAACACCTCGCGGAACTCGTATCTTTGGTCCAGTTGCACGTGAATTGCGCGACGGCGGTTTCATGAAAATCGTTTCATTGGCACCAGAAGTACTTTAAGAAACACAAACGAAGTCCCCTGAAAGAATTTCAGGGTGCCCTTAGGGCGTAAGAAATAATAGGAGAAATCAAATGTTTGTAAAAAAAGGCGATAAAGTTCGCGTAATCGCTGGTAAAGACAAAGGTGTTGAAGCCGTAGTCTTAACAGCACTTCCAAAAGTAAATAAAGTTGTTGTAGAAGGTGTTAACATCGTCAAAAAACACCAAAAACCAAATAGCGAAAACCCTCAAGGTGCTATCGTTGAAAAAGAAGCTGCAATCCATGTGTCAAACGTACAAGTTCTTGACAAGAATGGTGTAGCAGGTCGTGTTGGTTACAAGTTTGTTGACGGTAAAAAAGTTCGTTACAACAAAAAATCAGGCGAAGTGCTTGATTAATCACGAAGGAAAGGAGAAGTAACATGGCAAATCGCTTAAAAGAAAAATATCTTAATGAAGTAGTTCCTGCTTTGACTGAACAATTTAACTATTCATCAGTTATGGCTGTACCAAAAGTTGATAAGATTGTTTTGAACATGGGTGTTGGTGACGCTGTTTCTAACGCTAAAAACCTTGAAAAAGCTGCTCAAGAGTTGGCATTGATTTCAGGTCAAAAACCACTTATCACGAAAGCTAAAAAATCAATCGCCGGCTTCCGTCTTCGTGAAGGGGTTGCAATCGGAGCGAAAGTAACACTTCGTGGCGAACGTATGTATGAATTCTTAGATAAATTGGTATCTGTATCACTTCCACGTGTACGTGACTTCCACGGTGTTCCAACAAAATCATTTGATGGACGCGGAAACTACACACTTGGTGTGAAAGAGCAATTGATCTTCCCAGAAATCAACTTTGATGACGTTGACAAAACTCGTGGTTTGGATATCGTTATCGTTACAACTGCTAACACTGACGAAGAATCACGTGCATTGCTTACTGGCCTTGGTATGCCGTTTGCGAAATAAGAGGGAGAGAATAAATGGCTAAAAAATCAATGATCGCTAAGAACAAACGCCCAGCTAAGTTCTCTACACAAGCATATACTCGTTGTGAAAAATGTGGACGTCCACATTCCGTTTACCGCAAATTTAAACTTTGCCGTGTATGCTTCCGTGAATTAGCATACAAAGGACAAATCCCTGGCGTTACCAAAGCTTCTTGGTAATAACATGATGCAACGGACATTAAAAAATCCGTATGAAAATAGGAGTCTGACGTAGAGTTTTTTAAGAACTCAAGGAGGACTGTCTTTTTCACTAGGATTTTAGTTCGTGCTCAAATAACATGATATGAAGGCGTTAGAAATGCTCAGCAAAAATAGGAAATTTAGCGAAGGTACTTGCACCTAGATAAAGTTATCTTTTTTGCCCAGCGTTTAGCCTGAATTTAAATGTATAGAACTAATCACTTAGTTCAAGGATGATACAAATTGCACTAGCTGATTTGAATACGAGTACAACCTTTGCAAAAAAGATAGAATTGTCTCGGAGCATTGCTCCAGCGTCGATTCTCCTGTTTTTGCCGTGGTTGCCACGCTCTTTGTATCATTATTAACTAGCAAGTGAGAATTTCAAACTACTAGTAAGAGGAGAAAATAAAATGGTTATGACTGATCCAATTGCAGACTTTTTGACACGTATTCGTAATGCGAACCAAGCAAAACATGAAGTGCTTGAAGTACCTGCATCAAACATCAAAAAAGGAATTGCTACAATTCTTAAAAACGAAGGTTTTGTAAAAAACGTTGAATTTATCGAAGATGATAAACAAGGCATCGTACGCGTATTCTTGAAATACGGACCAAACGGTGAAAAAGTTATCACAAATTTGAAACGTATCTCAAAACCAGGTCTTCGTGTTTACTCAAAACGTGAAGATATTCCAAAAGTTCTTAACGGACTTGGAATTGCAATCATCTCTACATCAGAAGGTCTTTTGACAGACAAAGAAGCTCGTCAAAAGAATGTTGGTGGCGAGGTAATCGCATACGTTTGGTAATATAATGATACGAGGACGTTAAAAAATCCGTATGAAAATAGGAGTCTGACGTAGAGTTTTTTAAGAACTCAAGGAGAACTGTCTTTTTCACTAGGATTTTAGTCCGAGTTCAAATCATTTATCAAACAGAAACTTAGCTTAGGATACTATTCCAACCGAATGTTACGGATGTGAATACGGACTAAGAGCCGTGCGAAATAGATAAATCTTCTCTTGTTTATCGAACAATCGTCGATTTCCTAATGTCGCTTTGCTCTTTACGTCCTTAGTATCATAAGCTCCCGTGAAAACTGGTCGTTATTCGGCCTGACAATTTAACAGGAGAAAAAATAAATATGTCACGTATTGGTAATAAAGTTATTACATTGCCTGCTGGTGTTGAAATTTTACAAAACAACGGCGTGGTAACTGTAAAAGGACCTAAAGGGGAATTGACTCGTGAATTCCCAACTGCTATTGAAATTCGTGTGGAAGGAACTGAAGTAACCCTTCACCGTCCAAACGATTCAAAAGAAATGAAGACTATTCACGGTACAAGCCGTGCCAACCTCAACAACATGGTTGTTGGTGTTTCTGAAGGCTTCAAAAAAGAACTTGAAATGCGTGGTGTCGGTTACCGTGCGCAACTTGCAGGTAACAAGTTGACACTTGCTGTTGGTAAATCACATCCAGATGAAGTGATTGCGCCAGAAGGTATCACATTTGAAGTTCCAGCACCAACACAAATCATCGTGTCTGGTATCAATAAAGAAGTTGTTGGTCAAACAGCAGCTTACATCCGTAGCCTTCGCGCTCCTGAACCTTACAAAGGTAAAGGTATCCGCTATGTTGGTGAATTTGTTCGCCGCAAAGAAGGTAAAACAGGTAAATAATAATGATCACGAGTGGTTTTTCCACATCGTCCATTATATTCCAACATATCTCATACAGATATGATCAATAATTAAGAGGTGAAAATTGTGATTTCAAAACCAGATAAAAACAAAATCCGCCAAAAACGCCATCGTCGTGTTCGCGGTAAAATCTCTGGAACTGCTGCTCGCCCACGTTTGAACATTTTCCGTTCTAATACAGGCATCTACGCTCAAGTGATTGATGACGTAGCGGGTGTAACGCTCGCAAGCGCTTCTACTCTTGATAAAGAAGTTTCAAAAGGTACTAAGACAGAACAAGCCGTTGTTGTAGGTAAACTCGTTGCTGAACGCGCAGTAGCGAAAGGTATTTCTGAAGTGGTCTTTGACCGCGGTGGATATCTCTATCACGGACGTGTGAAAGCATTGGCTGAAGCAGCTCGTGAAAACGGATTGAAATTCTAATAGGGAGGACACTAAGAAATGGCATTTAAAGATAACGCAGTTGAATTTGAAGAACGCGTAGTAGCCATCAACCGTGTTACAAAAGTTGTAAAAGGTGGACGTCGTCTTCGCTTCGCAGCTCTTGTGGTTGTTGGTGACCGTAATGGTCGTGTAGGTTTCGGTACTGGTAAAGCTCAAGAAGTACCAGAAGCTATCCGTAAAGCAGTTGAAGCTGCTAAGAAAAACTTGATTGAAGTACCAATGGTTGGTACGACTATCCCTCACGAAGTTCGTTCAGAATTTGGTGGAGCTCGCATCATGTTGAAACCAGCGGCAGAAGGAGCTGGGGTTGCTGCGGGTGGTGCTACTCGTGCGGTTATCGAGTTGACAGGTATCGCTGATGTGACGTCTAAGTCACTTGGATCAAACACTCCAATCAACATTGTTCGTGCAACAGTTGAAGGTTTGAAACAATTAAAACGTGCTGAAGAAGTGGCTGCACTTCGTGGCATTTCAGTTTCTGATTTAGCATAAGAAAGGGGATAACATGGCTCAAATTAAAATTACTTTGACTAAGTCTCCAATCGGTCGCAAACCAGAACAACGTAAAACAGTTGTTGCCCTTGGACTTGGCAAATTAAATAGCTCAGTTATTAAAGAAGACAATGCTGCTATTCGTGGAATGGTTACAGCAATCTCTCACTTGGTAACTGTTGAAGAAGTAAACTAAGAGACGATAGTATTTCGTTTCTAAAAAACACAGACGAAGTCGCTTAGAGAAATCTTTGCGACTTACTGTCAATTTTGTATAGGCGAGTTTTTAGGTTGAGGCCTTACCCAGCCTAAAGGCGCTAGCATTTTACACATAAGGAGAAAGAATAAATGAAACTTCATGAATTGCAACCTGCTACAGGTTCTCGTAAAACTCGTAACCGCGTTGGTCGTGGTACATCATCAGGTAATGGTAAGACTTCAGGTCGTGGACAAAAAGGTCAAAAAGCTCGTAGCGGTGGCGGTGTACGTCTCGGTTTCGAGGGTGGACAAACTCCATTGTTCCGTCGTCTTCCAAAACGTGGATTTACAAACATCAACGCAAAAGAATATGCGATTGTAAACCTTGACCAATTGAACGCTTTTGAAGACGGTGCAGAAGTAACACCAGTTGTGCTTGTTGAGTCTGGTATCGTTAAAGCTGAAAAATCAGGAATCAAAATTCTTGGTAACGGCGAGTTGACGAAAAAATTAACTGTGAAAGCAGCTAAATTCTCAAAATCAGCTGAAGAAGCAATTACTGCCAAAGGTGGTTCAGTAGAAGTCATCTAAGAGAGGTGACCTATGTTTTTTAAACTATTAAAAGATGCCCTTAAGGTAAAAAATGTACGTAAGAAAATTTTGTTTACCATTTTTATCTTATTGGTCTTCCGTGTTGGAACACACGTAACCGTTCCGGGAGTAAACGTAAAAAATTTAGAAGCACTCTCCAATATTCCGTTTTTGAATATGTTGAGTCTTGTTTCTGGAAATGCAATGCGTAATTTCTCTGTCTTTGCACTTGGTGTCAGTCCCTATATTACAGCCTCCATTATTGTGCAATTGATGCAAATGGACCTTGTTCCTAAGTTTGTAGAATGGGGCAAGCAAGGTGAGGTAGGACGCCGTAAGTTGAACCAAGCAACACGCTATATTTCGTTGGTATTGGCTTTTGTTCAGTCTATCGGAATAACTGCTGGTTTTAATGCCTTATCGGGTGCAAAATTGACAACAATGCCGTTAAACTGGCAAACCTATCTGCTAATTGGTTCTGTATTAACAACTGGATCAATTATCGTGACATGGCTGGGTGAGCAGATTACAGACAAAGGATATGGAAATGGAACTTCCATGATTATCTTTGCCGGGATTATCTCCTCGCTCCCAGATACAATTCATGATATTTATGAAGATCGTTTTGTTAATATCGAAGCCAGCCGTTTGGGAGAATCTGCTATCTTAGTAGGAGTATTGGTAGTAGCTGTTTTAGCAATTGTTTACTTTACAACATTTGTACAGCAGGCAGAATATAAAATTCCGATCCAGTACACTAAACGTGCTCAAGGTGCACCATCTAGTTCTTACTTGCCACTTAAATTAAATCCGGCAGGTGTTATTCCGGTCATCTTTGCAGGTTCTATTACAGCTATTCCAACATCCCTCCTTCAGTTCTTTGCTAGCCAGAATAAGAGTATCTCTTGGCTATCAACTGTCCGTGAATATTTTGATTACTCTACAATCAAAGGGATGATTGTATATGCGGTGCTAATCATTCTCTTTACCTTCTTCTACAGCTTTGTTCAGGTGAATCCAGAAAAAGCTGCTGAAAATCTCCAAAAGAGTGGAGCTTATATCCATGGAGTGCGTCCAGGTAAAGGGACAGAAGAATACTTCTCAAAATTACTAATGAGACTGGCAACAGTAGGATCCTTATTCCTAGGATTTGTTGCTTTGTTACCGATTCTTGCACAAAATATCTTTGGGCTAACTTCTAAAATTGCCTTCCTTGGTACAAGTTTGATTATCGTTATCATGACAAGTATTGAGGGAATCAAGCAATTGGAAGGATACTTGCTTAAGAGAAAATATGTAGGTTTCATGGAAACAGAATAGGGAGAACGAGCAACATCGTGATTGCGTAGCGTAGCAAGCGGTGCTGTCTCATGCTTTGAATGATAAAAAGTAGGAAGCTGAGCACTTTTTGCCCAGCCTCTCTATTTTGTTTTTTGATAAGTTTGTCAATGCTGGCAAATTTATGTGAAAACAAAATAAGGAGTTTATCATGAATCTTTTAATTATGGGTTTGCCAGGTGCTGGTAAAGGAACACAGGCTGCAAAAATTGTTGGAAAATTTGACGTTGTACATATTTCAACAGGTGATATGTTCCGTGCAGCGATGGCAAATCAGACAGAGATGGGATTGCTAGCAAAATCCTATATTGATAAAGGTGATTTGGTACCAGACGAAGTGACCAATGGTATTGTCAAAGAGCGTTTAGCTCAAGACGATATTAAAGGTAAAGGTTTCTTGTTGGATGGTTACCCTCGTACAATCGAGCAAGCATATGCTTTAGATGACACATTGAAAAATCTTGGCATTCAACTTGAAGGAGTTATCAATATCGATATTGATCCAACAAAATTAGTCGAACGTCTCAGTGGAAGAATTATTCATCGCGAAACAGGTGAAACGTTCCATAAAGTATTTAATCCACCAGCAGAAGGTTACGATGAAAAAGATTACTATCAACGTGAAGATGACAAACCAGAATCTGTCAAACGTCGTTTAGAAGTCAATATTGCACAAGGACAACCAATCATTGATCATTATCGTGCTGCTAATTTAGTACATGATATTGAGGGTGACCAAGACATCGAAGTTGTCTTTGCAGATATTGAAAAAGTTTTGTCAAAATTGCAATAAAATAGGGGATTTAGCTTGCGTTTTCTTGATGGAAATGATAAAATAGCTTAGTCTGACTTATAATTGTTACCTCTGTGTGCAGAGGACATCAAATCGAAATTTAGAGGGGGATACTTTTGCATGGCAAAAGAAGATGTGATTGAAATTGAAGGTAAGGTAGTTGATACCATGCCGAATGCTATGTTTACTGTTGAGTTGGAAAACGGACATCAAGTTCTTGCAACGGTTTCAGGAAAAATCCGTAAAAATTACATTCGTATTTTGGTCGGTGATCGCGTAACGGTTGAGCTTAGTCCATATGACTTGACACGTGGACGTATCACATACCGCTTTAAATAATCGAAATACTTGGAGGGATTAAACATGAAAGTAAGACCATCGGTCAAACCAATTTGCGAATACTGCAAAGTTATTCGTCGTAATGGTCGTGTTATGGTGATTTGCCCAGCAAATCCAAAACACAAACAACGTCAAGGATAAGATAGAAAGGAGAAAAAATGGCTCGTATTGCTGGAGTTGATATTCCAAACGATAAACGTGTAGTAATTTCATTGACTTACGTATACGGGATTGGTCTTGCAACATCTAAAAAAATTCTTGCAGCAGCTGGAATCTCAGAAGATGTTCGCGTAAAAGATTTGACTTCTGATCAAGAAGATGCAATCCGTCGTGAAGTAGATGCGATTAAAGTTGAGGGTGACCTTCGTCGTGAAGTAAACTTGAACATTAAACGTTTGATGGAAATCGGATCATACCGTGGAATCCGTCACCGTCGTGGACTTCCTGTCCGTGGACAAAACACTAAAAACAACGCTCGCACTCGTAAAGGTAAAGCTGTTGCGATTGCAGGTAAGAAAAAATAAAATAGGAGGTAGAAAAATTGGCTAAACCAACACGTAAGCGTCGTGTGAAGAAAAATATCGAATCTGGTATTGCACACATTCACGCTACATTTAATAACACTATTGTTATGATTACTGATGTGCATGGTAATGCGATTGCTTGGTCATCAGCTGGTGCTCTTGGTTTTAAAGGTTCTCGTAAATCTACACCATTTGCGGCTCAAATGGCTTCAGAAGCAGCTGCTAAATCAGCACAAGAACACGGTCTTAAAACAGTTGAAGTTACAGTAAAAGGCCCAGGTTCAGGTCGTGAGTCTGCTATCCGCGCTCTTGCTGCCGCTGGTCTTGAAGTAACAGCAATTCGTGATGTGACTCCTGTACCACACAATGGTGCTCGTCCTCCAAAACGTCGCCGTGTATAATCAATTAACGATACACAGCTTTTCGTTTAAGAGGGAGTAAGAAATGATTGAGTTTGAAAAACCAACTATAACAAAAATTGATGAGAATAAAGATTACGGCAGATTTGTTGTAGAACCATTAGAACGTGGTTATGGAACAACTCTTGGGAACTCACTTCGTCGTGTACTCCTTGCATCGCTTCCTGGTGCTGCAGTAACGTCAATCAAGATTGACGGTGTACTACACGAGTTCGACACAGTTCCGGGTGTCCGTGAAGATGTGATGCAAATTATTTTGAACATCAAAGGCATTGCTGTAAAATCTTATGTCGAAGACGAAAAGACGATAGAACTTGATGTGACAGGACCAGCAGAAATCACTGCCGGAGATATCCTGACAGATAGTGATATTGAAATTGTAAACCCTAATCATTATCTTTTTACAATTAGCGAAGGTGCTAGTTTCAAAGCGACTATGACAGTGAATACTGGTCGTGGCTATGTACCAGCTGAGGGAAATAAAAAAGATGATGCACCAGTAGGGACACTTGCAGTAGATTCAATCTATACGCCAGTGAAAAAAGTCAATTACCAAGTTGAACCAGCTCGCGTTGGTAGCAATGACGGTTTTGACAAATTAACACTTGAAATCATGACTAATGGGACAATCATTCCTGAAGATGCCTTAGGTCTTTCTGCGCGTATTTTGATGGAGCACTTAGGTCTATTTACTGATTTGACAGAAGTTGCAAAATCAGCTGAAGTAATGAAAGAAACCGAAGAAGCTTCTGATGATCGCATGTTGGATCGTACGATTGAAGAATTGGACTTGTCTGTTCGTTCGTACAACTGTTTAAAACGTGCAGGTATCAATACTGTATTTGATTTGACAGAAAAAACTGAACCAGAAATGATGAAAGTACGCAATCTTGGACGTAAGAGTCTTGAAGAAGTCAAAGTAAAATTGGCTGACCTTGGTTTAGGATTGAAAAAAGATAAATAAAGGAGGAATACATGGCTTACCGTAAACTAGGACGCACTAGCTCACAACGTAAAGCAATGCTTCGTGACTTGACAACAGATCTTTTGATCAATGAATCAATCGTTACAACTGAAGCTCGTGCAAAAGAAATCCGCAAAACAGTTGAAAAAATGATTACACTTGGTAAACGTGGAGACTTGCACGCTCGTCGTCAAGCAGCAGCGTTTGTACGTAACGAAGTTGCATCAGAAAATTATGATGAAGCTACTGATACTTACACATCAACTACAGCTCTTCAAAAATTGTTCTCTGAAATTGCACCTCGTTATGCAGAACGTAATGGTGGATACACTCGTATCTTGAAAACTGAACCACGTCGTGGTGATGCTGCACCAATGGCAATTATTGAACTTGTATAAGATCATCAATTTTGTTGAGTGTTATGATGGTGGAATGCAGGAGCATTCTTAGTCTAGCTCTGGTCTACCGCTGGGTTGATTCCCAGCGGGAACACTCATCAGATAAAACGTAACGCTTGTTTACGAAATCGCTTTGAAGAAAGAACGATTTCGTAAGCAGGCGTTTTATGTTGTAAAAAAAAGTATTTTCCAGATAGAATAATTTTGCTATACTAATAAAAAGTATAGAGGTATAGTATGAATATAGCGAAAACATTATTGAAGCAACGTTATTTAGAACCACTAAAGGAAAATCCGATAACTTATATAGGAGTTGAGTTAGAGTATCCAATTGTAAATCTTTTGGGAGAAACAACGGATATAGCTCTTTCGAAACGTTTGATGGAAGAAATTGTTATTCAATTAGGCTTTTCTGTTGAAAAAATAGATAGAAAGGGAAGTCCAATTCAATTAAAGCATATTAATGGGGATTGTATTCTATTTGAAGTATCCTATAACACCCTAGAATTTGCTTTTGCGAAAGCAGTTTGTATTCAGGAGATTGAAGAACGTTTAAATCAGTATTTAGCTGTTATCCAAAGATTTTTGAGAAAAGAAAATCATGAGCTGCAAGGTAAAGGAATTAACCCAAATTGGAAAATAAACGATAATCAACCTGTCTCCTCCCCTCGTTATGAAATGTTAATGAATTTTCTGTCATTGGCAGAACGATATCCTTCCATGCATTCTTATTCAAACTATGGAGCATTTATCTGCGGTAATCAGGTCCAGTTAGATGTGCCAAAAGATAAGGTGTTTCGAGTGCTGAATGCCTTTAATAAGATTGAAGCTGTAAAGGCTTATCTCTTCTCGAATTCAGCCATACCAGAATTGTTCCCTGAACTCACAATCACACGGGATTTATTTTGGGAGCAATCAATGCATGGAAAATTAAACAATAATATTGGTCTCTATTCTCAAGATTTCACAGTAGAAGAAGAGTATCTGTCTTATATGGAACAATCTGCTATGTTTCATGCAGAAAGAGATGGAATCTATTATTATTTTGATCCAATAAGTGTTGCAGAATATTTTCAACAAGCAGAAGTAATAGGATATGGACCAAATGGTCAATGTATGACGCTTCGTCCTCATCCTGATGATATAATATTGCATCGCTCTTATCATTATCAAGAATTAACAGCAAGAGGGACCATTGAGTTTCGTAGTATATGTGCTCAACCACTCAATCAAACCTTTGCGCCAATTGCCTTTCATCTTGGACTTTTTGAAAATTTTGAAGAATTTGAAAAGATACTCGACATGACACCCTTTTTTCAAAAATATGGCAAGGATTACAAGGTCTTACGTCGCAATTTTTCGTGTAAAGTGTTAACGAACTCCCAAAAGGTTGTTATTCGAAAATTTTCTAATGAATTACTGCTGTGTGCAATAAAGGGATTGGAAAAAAGACAGAGAGGGGAAGAGCAGTATCTTTCATTACAGATGATAAAATAGTTGGATTCTCTGTAATAGGACAAAAAAGTCCTGTTACTACACTCTGAAAAAAAGTATACTCTAATATAGGGATATTTAAGGAAGGAGTGCTTTTATGGATTTCAAAAGTTTATACGCTAAGGTTAGACCGATTGTGCAAAAAACACGACGCCAATATTATATTAAGCTCTGGGAAGAGGATGATTGGGATCAAGAAGGGATGTGTGTGTTGTATTCTTTACTACAGCAAAATGAAGGGATAACCAATGATGAGTCACGTCTTTATCGGTATTTTAAAGTTAAATTTCGTAATCATGTGAATGATACACTGCGCAAACAGGGAAGTAAAAAACGAACATTTAATCTTCTTCACTATGAGGAAATCGGTGAAATTTCTCATCGAGTTCCTAGTGGAGGACTGATAACAGATGAATTAGTATGCTTGAGGGATTCATTAACTCGTTATTGCTCTCAACTAACTCCTCGAGAACTTCAAAGTTACGATACTCTTATCAGAGGTGAATCTTTTAAAGGGCGCAAAAAACAATTACAAAAATTGCATGCATATTTAAAGAAAGACGAAGATGTAGGATCAGAGAAATAGGATAAAAATAAAAAATACTAACTTCTCAAAGTAAGTTCTAGTTGACTGGAAATTCGGATGGGATAAGTCCCTTTCTAGTTTAGGGTTATGAGATTAGTTTAGGTGACTGTAAGACATCTTCAGGGTCAATGTTAGTAATGCCAAGTAAAACCGTGATATCTTCTCATAAGTGCATGTAAAGAGTTCATAAGCAGACTTTCCGTTTAGCGCCTGTTGTTTGATTCCGTTCACGTGAGAACAGATGAGAATGACCTCTTCTTGAGTTACGTTATCAAAGCTCGTTCCTTTCTCACGTCCATTTCAATGTCGTCAACTCTAGCGAATTCTCCACTATTGTCAGTTAGGATAACAGGGAATAGCTCATGGAAATCTTTCCCTGCTTCAAAGAATGACTTCTTGATCTGTCAGAGGTGCTTAGCGACTTCAAGAGCGGTTTTATTGTCCAGAAGTCTAGCGACGATAACGTTATAAAAGGAGACATTGAAGGTCAGGAAAATCTTTCCTCCGACTTGTCTGATAACGGTATCTATTTCCAGCCAAGAGGAGAGATTTTCTTTGGCAAGTCCGTTTTGAAAGTCTTGGAAAAATCGTCCGACTTTAACATTGCGAGGGGGGTAGGAGGAAGGCTTTTCGTACTGCGTTTTCTAACATTAACGACACGAGGAAAGTCAGTGGGTCTAGGGGGAGAGGTATCCTTTCTCTATTGGAGGCAATGATGTGATTGAGGTGCTGTCCTTTTTTGATAGCTGATGACACGATATCATCTAACTTGTAAAACTCTTCTTTGTTCAGAGCAACACCTATTCTCGCTTCTGAAAGCTGAGCTTTTTTAGCGTAGTAGAATTGTTTATTGAAGCTACAATCTTGTTTCTTTCTAGGGCGCCTGTTATAGAGACGTAACGTGCCTTTTTAAGCAATGGGTAGGAATCGCAATTGGATTGAAGCGTTGATTGTTTGGTAAAGAGGTTTCTGCGAACTTCTTTAGAGATAGTAGAAGGTTCTTTACTGAGTTGAGCTGCAATGGCAGAGAATGGTTGCCCTTGTTCAATTCTGATTTGACTATCGGTACAAACTGAGAGATTTTACATTTGAAAAAAATTCGGTTTATCCCCTTGACAATCAGGTATAGAATATAGTATATTAGATTAGCTGAAAAGAACAGCGATAGGTATATAGTGCTCTTGCCGAAAAGAAAAAATTGAAAAAAAGATAAAAAAGTTTCAAAAAGGTGTTGACAAGAGGAACAAGAAGTGATATACTGATATAGTTGTCGCTTGAGAGAGCGGCAAACAAGACCTTTGAAAATTAAAGAAGACGAACCAAACGTGCAGGGTGGTTTATGGAGACATAAACCGTCAATGAACAAAAAGAACATAAATCTGTCAGATGAACAGAATGAGTGAAGACTCAAACTTTTGATGAGAGTTTGATCCTGGCTCAGGACGAACGCTGGCGGCGTGCCTAATACATGCAAGTAGAACGCTGAAGCTTGGTGCTTGCACCGAGCGGAGGAGTTGCGAACGGGTGAGTAACGCGTAGGTAACCTGCCTGGTAGCGGGGGATAACTATTGGAAACGATAGCTAATACCGCATAATAGTACTTACTGCATGGTAAGTATTTGAAAGGTGCAAGTGCACCACTACTAGATGGACCTGCGTTGTATTAGCTAGTTGGTGAGGTAACGGCTCACCAAGGCGACGATACATAGCCGACCTGAGAGGGTGATCGGCCACACTGGGACTGAGACACGGCCCAGACTCCTACGGGAGGCAGCAGTAGGGAATCTTCGGCAATGGGGGGAACCCTGACCGAGCAACGCCGCGTGAGTGAAGAAGGTTTTCGGATCGTAAAGCTCTGTTGTAAGAGAAGAACGTTAGCGGGAGTGGAAAATCCGCTAAGTGACGGTAACTTACCAGAAAGGGACGGCTAACTACGTGCCAGCAGCCGCGGTAATACGTAGGTCCCGAGCGTTGTCCGGATTTATTGGGCGTAAAGCGAGAGCAGGCGGTTTGATAAGTCAGAAGTAAAAGGCTGTGGCTTAACCATAGTATGCTTTTGAAACTGTCGAACTTGAGTGCAGAAGGGGGGAGTGGAATTCCATGTGTAGCGGTGAAATGCGTAGATATATGGAGGAACACCGGTGGCGAAAGCGGCTCTCTGGTCTGTAACTGACGCTGAGTCTCGAAAGCGTGGGGAGCGAACAGGATTAGATACCCTGGTAGTCCACGCCGTAAACGATGAGTGCTAGGTGTTGGGTCCTTTCCGGGACTCAGTGCCGTAGCTAACGCATTAAGCACTCCGCCTGGGGAGTACGACCGCAAGGTTGAAACTCAAAGGAATTGACGGGGGCCCGCACAAGCGGTGGAGCATGTGGTTTAATTCGAAGCAACGCGAAGAACCTTACCAGGTCTTGACATCCCAGTGACCGTCCTAGAGATAGGATTTTTCTTCGGAACACTGGTGACAGGTGGTGCATGGTTGTCGTCAGCTCGTGTCGTGAGATGTTGGGTTAAGTCCCGCAACGAGCGCAACCCCTATTGTTAGTTGCCATCATTAAGTTGGGCACTCTAGCGAGACTGCCGGTAATAAACCGGAGGAAGGTGGGGATGACGTCAAATCATCATGCCCCTTATGACCTGGGCTACACACGTGCTACAATGGCTGGTACAACGAGTCGCAAGTCGGTGACGACAAGCTAATCTCTTAAAGCCAGTCTCAGTTCGGATTGTAGGCTGCAACTCGCCTACATGAAGTCGGAATCGCTAGTAATCGCGGATCAGCACGCCGCGGTGAATACGTTCCCGGGCCTTGTACACACCGCCCGTCACACCACGAGAGTTTGTAACACCCGAAGTCGGTGAGGTAACCGAAAGGAGCCAGCCGCCTAAGGTGGGATAGATGATTGGGGTGAAGTCGTAACAAGGTAGCCGTATCGGAAGGTGCGGCTGGATCACCTCCTTTCTAAGGAAACGGAACTCTGTACGTAGTCTTCTTTAATTTTGAGAGGTCTTGTGGGGCCTTAGCTCAGCTGGGAGAGCGCCTGCTTTGCACGCAGGAGGTCAGCGGTTCGATCCCGCTAGGCTCCATACAGTCACTGGATGTGATTGTAGGAATTGTCCATTGAAAATTGAATATCTATATCAAATAGTAACAAGAAAATAAACCGAAAACGCTGTGAATTAATGAGTTTTCTAATTTGAAAGAATTAGGTTAAATAAGGTTAAGTTAATAAGGGCGCACGGTGGATGCCTTGGCACTAGGAGCCGAAGAAGGACGTGACTAACGACGAAATGCCTTGGGGAGCTGTAAGTAAGCATTGATCCAGGGATGTCCGAATGGGGGAACCCAACATGTAATGCATGTTATCCATGACTGTTAAGGTCATGCGAAGGAAGACGCAGTGAACTGAAACATCTAAGTAGCTGCAGGAAGAGAAAGCAAAAGCGATTGCCTTAGTAGCGGCGAGCGAAACGGCAGGAGGGCAAACCGAAGAGTTTACTCTTCGGGGTTGTAGGACTGCAATGTGGACTCAGAATTTGTAGAAGAATCCTCTGGGAAGGGGAGCCAAAGAGAGTAAGAGCCTCGTATTCGAAACAGAATCTGTACCTAGCAGAATCCTGAGTACGGCGGGACACGCGAAATCCCGTCGGAATCTGGGAGGACCATCTCCCAACCCTAAATACTCCCTAGTGACCGATAGTGAACCAGTACCGTGAGGGAAAGGTGAAAAGCACCCCGGGAGGGGAGTGAAATAGAACCTGAAACCGTGTGCCTACAACAAGTTCGAGCCCGTTAATGGGTGAGAGCGTGCCTTTTGTAGAATGAACCGGCGAGTTATGATATGATGCGAGGTTAAGTTGAAGAGACGGAGCCGCAGGGAAACCGAGTCTGAATAGGGCGAATTAGTATCATGTTATAGACCCGAAACCATGTGACCTACCCATGAGCAGGTTGAAGGTGCGGTAAAACGCACTGGAGGACCGAACCAGGGCACGTTGAAAAGTGCTTGGATGACTTGTGGGTAGCGGAGAAATTCCAAACGAACTTGGAGATAGCTGGTTCTCTCCGAAATAGCTTTAGGGCTAGCGTCGATGTTAAGTCTCTTGGAGGTAGAGCACTGTTTGGGTGAGGGGTCCATCTCGGATTACCAATCTCAGATAAACTCCGAATGCCAACGAGATATAATCGGCAGTCAGACTGCGAGTGCTAAGATCCGTAGTCGAAAGGGAAACAGCCCAGACCACCAGCTAAGGTCCCAAAATAATTGTTAAGTGGAAAAGGATGTGGGGTTGCACAGACAACTAGGATGTTAGCTTAGAAGCAGCTATTCATTCAAAGAGTGCGTAATAGCTCACTAGTCGAGTGACCCTGCGCCGAAAATGTACCGGGGCTAAAACAATTTACCGAAGCTGTGGATACCTATTTATAGGTATGGTAGGAGAGCGTTCTATGTGTGGAGAAGGTGTACCGTGAGGAGCGCTGGAACGCATAGAAGTGAGAATGCCGGTATGAGTAGCGAAAGATGGGTGAGAATCCCATCCACCGTAAGACTAAGGTTTCCAGGGGAAGGCTCGTCCGCCCTGGGTTAGTCGGGACCTAAGGAGAGACCGAAAGGTGTATCCGATGGCCAACAGGTTGATATTCCTGTACTAGAGTATGAAGTGATGGAGGGACGCAGTAGGCTAACTCAACCGGACGATTGGAAGAGTCCGGCTAATCAGTGAGGCGTGGTATGAGTCAAATGCTTATACCTGTAACGTTGAGCTGTGATGGGGAGCGAAGATTAGTAGCGAAGTGAGTGATGTCACACTGCCAAGAAAAGCTTCTAGCGATGTATCATACTCTACCCGTACCGCAAACCGACACAGGTAGTCGAGGCGAGTAGCCTCAGGTGAGCGAGAGAACTCTCGTTAAGGAACTCGGCAAAATGACCCCGTAACTTCGGGAGAAGGGGTGCTCAGCTAGACTGAGCCGCAGTGAATAGGCCCAAGCAACTGTTTATCAAAAACACAGCTCTCTGCTAAATCGTAAGATGATGTATAGGGGGTGACGCCTGCCCGGTGCTGGAAGGTTAAGAGGAGGGTTTAGCGGTAACGCGAAGATCTGAATTGAAGCCCCAGTAAACGGCGGCCGTAACTATAACGGTCCTAAGGTAGCGAAATTCCTTGTCGGGTAAGTTCCGACCCGCACGAAAGGCGTAATGATTTGGGCACTGTCTCAACGAGAGACTCGGTGAAATTTTAGTACCTGTGAAGATGCAGGTTACCCGCGACAGGACGGAAAGACCCCATGGAGCTTTACTGCAGTTTGATATTGAGTGTCTGTACCACATGTACAGGATAGGTAGGAGCCTAAGAGATCGGGACGTCAGTTTCGAAGGAGGCGTTGTTGGGATACTACCCTTGTGTTATGGCCACTCTAACCCGGATAGGTGATCCCTATCGGAGACAGTGTCTGACGGGCAGTTTGACTGGGGCGGTCGCCTCCTAAAAGGTAACGGAGGCGCCCAAAGGTTCCCTCAGATTGGTTGGAAATCAATCGAAGAGTGTAAAGGTATAAGGGAGCTTGACTGCGAGAGCAACAACTCGAGCAGGGACGAAAGTCGGGCTTAGTGATCCGGTGGTTCCGTATGGAAGGGCCATCGCTCAACGGATAAAAGCTACCCTGGGGATAACAGGCTTATCTCCCCCAAGAGTTCACATCGACGGGGAGGTTTGGCACCTCGATGTCGGCTCGTCGCATCCTGGGGCTGTAGTCGGTCCCAAGGGTTGGGCTGTTCGCCCATTAAAGCGGCACGCGAGCTGGGTTCAGAACGTCGTGAGACAGTTCGGTCCCTATCCGTCGCGGGCGTAGGAAATTTGAGAGGATCTGCTCCTAGTACGAGAGGACCAGAGTGGACTTACCGCTGGTGTACCAGTTGTCTCGCCAGAGGCATCGCTGGGTAGCTATGTAGGGAAGGGATAAACGCTGAAAGCATCTAAGTGTGAAACCCACCTCAAGATGAGATTTCCCATAACGTTAAGTTAGTAAGAGCCCTGAGAGAAGATCAGGTAGATAGGTTGGGAGTGGAAGTTGTGTGAGCAATGGAGCGGACCAATACTAATCGCTCGAGGACTTATCCTAGATAGGTAAAATTCAACGAGAATCACAGTGGAAGAGGTGAAGAACTTGTTAAAGAAGAGTAGATATTCAATTTTGAGTTGACAAAGAGGGAAACCTCGCGTATACTCAAGATAGTTAAGTGACGATAGCCTAGGAGATACACCTGTACCCATGCCGAACACAGCAGTTAAGCCCTAGAACGCCGGAAGTAGTTGGGGGTTGCCCCCTGTGAGATATGGTAGTCGCTTAGCTATTATCCGCCATAGCTCAGTTGGTAGTAGCGCATGACTGTTAATCATGATGTCGTAGGTTCGAGTCCTACTGGCGGAGTAAAGAGAAATCTTTAATTTATTTTATGGTCCGTTGGTCAAGGGGTTAAGACACCGCCTTTTCACGGCGGTAACACGGGTTCGAATCCCGTACGGACTATAAATTGGAGGATTACCCAAGTCCGGCTGAAGGGAACGGTCTTGAAAACCGTCAGGCGTGTAAAAGCGTGCGTGGGTTCGAATCCCACATCCTCCTTTTAGATAATAGTAACGCGGGATGGAGCAGCTAGGTAGCTCGTCGGGCTCATAACCCGAAGGTCGTAGGTTCAAATCCTGCTCCCGCAATTTGATTGTGGATTTGGCTCGGTAGCTCAGTTGGTAGAGCAATGGATTGAAGCTCCATGTGTCGGCGGTTCGATTCCGTCTCGCGCCATTATTTTAATATTTTGGAAGGGTAGCGAAGAGGCTAAACGCGGCGGACTGTAAATCCGCTCCTTCGGGTTCGGGGGTTCGAATCCCTCCCCTTCCATACCTTTACGGGCATAGTTTAAAGGTAGAACTAAGGTCTCCAAAACCTTCAGTGTGGGTTCAATTCCTACTGCCCGTGTTATATTATGGCGGGTGTGGTGAAGTGGTTAACACATCAGATTGTGGCTCTGACATTCGTGGGTTCGATTCCCATCACTCGCCTATTTTATTATTGGGGTATAGCCAAGCGGTAAGGCAAGGGACTTTGACTCCCTCATGCGTTGGTTCGAATCCAGCTACCCCAGTTATCATATATTAGCCGGCGTGGCGGAATTGGCAGACGCGCTGGACTCAAAATCCAGTGTCCGCAAGGACGTGCCGGTTCGACCCCGGCCGCCGGTATATTTTATGTGTCAGAAACGTTGATTTATCAACGTTTCTTTTGTTTTTTGGTCAACTTTTGGTCATGAATATCGGCTCTTTGTCAACTGTAGTAGGTAGTGGGTAGATGAAAAGCTAACATCTAGAGAGGATCAGCTTGGTCTTCTCTTTTTTGATGTTGATGGCAATTAAAATCCATTTTTTAAAGTTTTCATCTTCCTAAAACCAAAAGCATTGCGTTTGATGACTTTGATGAGATTATTCGTCGCCTCAAGTTTGGCGTTGGAATAAGGCAATTCCAATGCGTTTAAAACCTTGTCCTTTAGAACTTTTTTTAAAATCGTCTGGAAAATAGGGTTAACTGAGGCAATCTCCTGTTCGATGAGGCCGAAGAAATGATCTGAGTTTTTCTCTTGGAAATGGAATAAGAGAAATTGATAGAGTTCATAGTGTTGTCGTAGCCCATCTGAGTAGGATAGGAGTTTTTCTAGAATTTCTTTGTTCGTTAAATGCATTCGCAACATAGGGTGATAGAACCGTTTATCACTGAGTTTACGACTATCCTGTTGGAGTAAATCAGTCTAGTGGACTGATTTAGCCCGAGCCTAGAAATAAAAAAGCGAGGTTTCCAGTAGCCTTTTAAGGCACGGTATTCCTGGGATTTGCTGTCGAATTGATTCATGATTTCTAAGCTGTCCAAGATAGCATAGATAACGCTCCATAAATTTAGCGACTTTATAATGAAAATAAAATGAAAAATACTTGATTTTTTTTATTTTTATGATAAAATTAACTAGTTAATTAAGTGATTAAGGATTGGTATATGAGATGGAACAATTAGCTCATCAGATTGATCGGAGTTTACATGAGATTATACTGAGTTCGGAGAATCAGTTAGAGATTTTAGTGGGGACTTGTCAAAGTGAAATGCATTTGACGAACACTCAAGAGCACATCTTGATGTTGATTGAAAATAATGCGTTTACGAATAAGGAAATCGCAAAACAATTGAATGTGAGTCAGGCTGCCATTACAAAGGCGATTAAGGCCTTGATTGCTCAAGACTTATTAGTAGCTGTTCGGGATGGTCGCGATGCGAGAATTGTACGATATAGCTTGACGGATGTAGCTAAGCCAATTGCTGCAGAACATGCACATCACCATGCTCATACGTTAACCTCTTATGAAGAATTAGTTAGTCATTATTCAGAAGAAGAGCAAGTGATTATTGGTCGTTTTTTGACTGATTTAGTAAAAAAGATTCGGAAGGAAGTATGAGATATATTACAGTAGAGGATCTATCGTTTGTATATGATCAAGAACCTGTTTTAGAACATATCCATTATCATCTAGATAGTGGAGAATTTGTGACGTTGACAGGTGAAAATGGAGCAGCAAAGACTACCTTAATCAAAGCTACTTTAGGTATTTTAAAGCCAAGGAAGGGAAAGGTCACGATTTCAGAGACAAGTATTGCTGGGAAAAAGTTAAGAATGGCTTATTTGCCTCAGCAGATTGCAAGTTTTAACGCTGGTTTCCCAAGTACAGTTTATGAATTTGTTAAATCAGGGCGCTATCCTCGACGAGGGTGGTTTCGACGATTGACAAGCCATGATGAGGAGCACATTCGGACGAGTTTAGAGTCTGTTGGGATGTGGGAGCACAAGGACAAGCGACTTGGTTCCTTGAGTGGTGGTCAGAAGCAACGGGCGGTGATTGCTCGCATGTTTGCATCAGATCCGGATATTTTTATTTTGGATGAACCGACAACAGGGATGGATAGTGGGACGAAGGCCGCTTTTTATGAGTTAATGCACCATAGTGCGAAAAAGCATGGGAAATCTATTTTGATGATTACACATGATGCGGATGAATTACGCAACTATGCTGACAGAAATATTTATCTTGTACGAGATCAAGCATCTCCTTGGCGTTGTTTTAATGTGCATGATAAGGAAGAGGGGGTAAGACATGGGTAATGTGCTTGATTTCTCGATATTTCATTATGAATTTATGCAACGGGCCTTTCTAGCCATTATTGCAATGAGTTTATTTTCCCCAATATTGGGGGTGTTCCTGATTTTGCGTCGTCAGAGTTTGATGAGTGATACACTCAGTCACGTATCGTTAGCTGGGGTGGCTTTTGGACTTGTTTTGGGAATCTCCCCTACGGTTTCGACAATCTTGATCGTCATTATCGCAGCAATCTTTTTGGAATACTTACGAACCTTATATAAGAGTTTTATGGAGATTGGAACAGCTATTCTGATGTCAACCGGTCTTGCTGTTTCCTTGATTGTCATGAGTCGTTCGGGTGGTAAGAGTAGCTTGAGCCTAGAGCAATATTTGTTTGGATCAATCGTGACCATTAATCAAGAGCAGGTGATTGCCTTGTTTGCGATTGCAGCGGTTGTATTAATCTTAACCTTGCTCTTTTTAAGACCTATGTATATTTTGACCTTTGATGAAGATACAGCTTTTGTAGATGGCTTACCTGTTCGCGCTATGTCTATTGCCTTTAATGTGGTGACAGGGGTCGCTATTGCGCTCATGATTCCAGCAGCAGGGGCTTTACTGGTTTCAACGATTATGGTCTTGCCCGCTTCGATTGCCCTTCGCTTAGGCAAGAGTTTTAAAATGGTGATTGGAATTGGAATGCTGACTGGATTTGTTGGAATGCTTTCGGGCTTGTTTATGTCCTATTATGCGGAAACACCAGCCAGTGCCAGTATCACCTTGATTTTTATTGGGATATTCTTACTCGTCAATTTGGTTAATAAATGGAAAAGATAGGAGAAATAATGAAAAAATCTTTGGTAGCGATGATGGGACTCTGTCTCATTTTGTTAGCAGCATGTGGTTCCAAGCCAGAATCTGCTAAGAAGAATCTTCAAATTGTAACGACCTTTTATCCGGTCTATGAATTTACTAAACAAGTAGTAGGAGATGAGGCTGATGTTTCTCTCTTGGTAAAAGCAGGGACAGAACCACATGATTTTGAACCTTCAGCCAAGAATATTGCAGAAATTCAAGAAGCGGATGTTTTCGTCTACGAAAATGAAAATATGGAAACATGGGTACCAGATGTGTTGACATCTGTTGATACTAAAAAAGTCAATGTGATTAAGGCGACAGAAGGGATGCTTCTCTTACCTGGTGGTGAGGAAGAAGAGGATCATGATCATGGAGAAGAAGGTCATCATCATGAATTCGACCCTCATGTTTGGTTGTCACCAGAGCGAGCTGTTCATCTTGTAGAGGCGATTCGTGATGGTTTGGTTGCCAAATACCCAGACAAAAAAGAAGTATTTGAAAAGAATGCAGCTGCCTATGTGCAAAAATTAGAAGCGTTGCATGCAAATTATCAAAAGACCTTGTCAAATGCTAAACAGAAGTATTTTGTGACCCAACATACAGCCTTTGCCTATCTAGCATTGGATTATGGTTTAAAACAGGTATCTATTACAGGAGTATCTGCGGATCAAGAACCAACTCCGTCTCGTTTGGCAGAGTTGACGAAATATATCAAACAGTATGGGATTAAGTATATTTACTTTGAAGAAAATGCTTCAAAAGCGGTAGCTGAAACCCTGTCAAAAGAAACAGGTGTAGAATTAGCAGTTTTAAATCCATTGGAAAGTTTGACAGACGAGGATGTTAAGAATGGAGCAGATTATCTTTCTGTCATGGAAGAAAATTTGAAGGCTTTGGAAAAAACAACGAGTCAAACTGGGCCAGAGATTCAACCAGAAGCTGGGGAAGAAGCAACAAAGACAGTCTATGCAGGTTATTTTGAAGATAATGCTGTTAAAGACAGAACCTTGTCGGATTATGTGGGAGAATGGCAGTCCGTGTATCCGTATCTAGTTGATGGTACTTTTAATCAAGTCTTTGATTATAAGGCGAAATTAAGCGGTCAGATGACAGCAGAAGAATACAAGACTTATTATGACAAGGGCTATAAGACAGATGTTGAACAGATCAATATCACAGATGATACCATGGAGTTTGTCGTCAAGGGGCAGTCTGAAAAGTATACCTATAAATATGTTGGTTATAAAATCTTGAACTATAAGAAAGGAAATCGTGGTGTTCGTTTCTTATTTGAAGCGACCGAAGCCAATGCAGGACGTTTCAAGTATGTTCAGTTTAGTGACCACAATATTGCTCCGGTAAAAACAGGCCATTTCCATATCTACTTTGGCGGAGAGAGCCAAGAAAAATTATTGGAAGAATTGGATAATTGGCCAACCTATTATCCAGATGAGATGACAGGTCTTGAAATCGGTCAAGAAATGTTAGCGCATTAAAGAGTAGTGAACTGAGGGAGTGGGACAAACATTCATGGTGACTTCGTCCTCACCCACAAAAGAATGTAATCTGGGAAGATTACGTATAAGAAATCGATTTTGTTAATTTCGCTTTCTAATTTCTAGGCTCAAGTATTAACCGTCCACTGGACTGTTAATACCCTGCATGTTAACTAGCTTTCACAATTGAGAAGTGTGAAAGGTTGGAAATAAGGCTAGCGAAGAAATGTTCGCTAGCCTCTTTAATAGAATGTTGATTTATCAACGTTTTACAAACCAGACAATCCTCGCTTTTTGATTTTCAAGCTCAGGTATCAATCGTCACTCCCCTGACTATTGATATGCATCAAGCTATTAAAACTATGTAACGTAACGAGGTAAGAGACTTTTGTCTCAGCCTCTCTTTTTATGGACTATCGAGGTTGGCTTTCCGTGAGTTCTTTTTAAGTAGGAATAGTTGACAAATGTCAGTTACAAGTGTAAACTTTAGGGTAAAGGAGGTGCTGTAATGGAACAAATGATATCAGCTGCAGAATGGCAGGTGATGCGTGTGATTTGGGCTCATCCAGGGTATACCTCGAGTCAGATTATCTCGGCTTTACAAGAAGGATTTGATTGGCAGGTTTCGACTGTTAAGACGCTCTTAGGTCGGTTGCGGAAAAAATCTTATTTGAAGATGGAAAAAGTGAGTGGCCAGTATTACTATTATCCTTTAGTAGAGGAAAAAGAGCATGTGCAGCTACAGCTTCAACTGTTACTGAATACGATGTGTTCTACCAAGCACGGTGAGTTGGTTGGCCAGCTCTTAGAAATGGGAGAATTTTCGTGTTCAGATTTGCGGAGCTTAGGAGAACGAATCGCACAACAAGAATCATCAGCACCTGAACAGATTGCCTGTCATTGTTTAGCAGGTCAGTGTACTTGTCATCATCATAAGGAGAATACCCATGCAAAAAATTAAGTTAGACAATCTATCGTGCCAAAATTGTGTCAGACACGTAAAGGAGCATTTTCAGGCCATGTCCGGTGTAGAGGAAGTATCGATTGATTTAACACACCAAATCGCAACAGTCGCGACAAGCGTTAGCCATACGCTATCCGATTATCAAGCAAGCCTTGCTGATACGGTTTATGAAGCAGTTGAGATAGTGAATTAAGAAAAAGCCATGATCGACAGATGTTATTCTGCTGATGTCATGGCTTTTTATAGTGAATTGAATAAAGGTTAGGACATCGTTAAGCCGCTTTGATGAACGCCAGTTCTATCTGCAGCTCCTTGCCTTGTCCTATTCCTTTCTCAATCCACTATATTTGTTAGTATTTAGTTGGTGAACGAAGGTTTCTAGCGGTATGATTTGTTTCTGAACTTCAATCCTATCCCAAAAACCGTCCTCTTTTTGCCGTGGGATAAGATGGGAATGAAAATGTGTCCCCTCGTCCATTAGATTTTTGTCATTGCGTGCAAGAGTGACACCGTCAATGGGGAGTGTCTCCTCCATAAGAGTGATCACCTCTTGCTCTAACTCTGCTAGCTCATGAAGAAGGGGCAAGGGGAGTTCAGACAGGCTGGTAAAATGGTCTTTACTGATTATCAAGAGGTGCCCTGTCTGAATGGGGTCTATATCCCAAACTAGTTTGAAATGTCTGCTTTGATACAGAATGGCTTCCTCTGAAATATCGTGACAAAAGATACAAGTCATGCTCTGCTCCTCTTTTTAAGATGAGATAGTAAAAACTGAGAGCAAGTCCCAGTTTTTATGGTTAATAGGTAACAACGAAATACTTTTTCTTTCCACGGCGGATAACAGTCAATTCGTTTTCGAGTTTGTCAGCATCTGTCAATACATAGTCAAGATCCTGTACACGGTCTCCGTTAATGTAAATCGCACCATTTTGAACATCTTCACGAGCTTGACGCTTAGAATTCACAACGCCTGCAGTCACAAGGAGTTCAACAATGTTGAGGTCATCCTCTGCTGTTACGGTGTAGTTTGGTACGCCACGAAGCCCTTGTTTGAGCTCTTTGACAGAAAGGTTTTTGATATTTCCTGCAAACAGTTGTTCGGTAATGTTCAGCGCTTCTTGATAAGCTGCTTCACCGTGGACCAAGGTTACGACTTCACGAGCTAGGATTTTTTGGGCTAAACGCTCATGAGGTGCTGCTTCAAATTGTTTTCGGATTTCTTCAATTTCGTCAAGTGGTAAGAAGGTGAAAATTTTCAAGAAACGAATGGCATCGGCATCCATAACATTCATCCAGAATTGGTACATTTCGTACGGCGATGTCTTATCAGCATTGAGCCAAACAGCATTTCCTTCAGATTTTCCAAATTTTTTACCAGTCGCATCAGTAATGAGTGGAACAGTAATGACATGGCCAGTCTTGTCTGCCTTACGGCGTAGCAATTCAGTTCCAGCAGTCATATTCCCCCATTGGTCACTTCCGCCAATTTGGAGAGTAACGTTATACAAGCGATTGAGTTCATAGAAGTCGAAACCTTGCATGATTTGGTAGGCAAATTCTGTATAGGAAATCCCTGTTTCAATCCGTTTTTTCACGGATTCCTTGCTCATCATGTAGTTGACGGTGAAGTATTTCCCGATGTCGCGCAAGAAATCAATAAAACTAATACGCCCAAACCAATCATAGTTGTTGGTCATGACAGCTTTATTGTCTCCATTTTCAAAATCAAGGAAACGTTCTAGTTGAGCTTGAATGCTTTTCACCCAGTTATCAACTGTATCTTTTGTTTGTAAGCTACGTTCGGCATCTTTGAAAGAAGGGTCTCCGATTAAACCAGTCGCGCCTCCTACAAGAGGGTAGGGTTTGTGACCAGCTAGTTGCAAATGACGGCAGACGAGAATCGGGACCAAATGTCCTAAATGTAGACTGTCGGCAGTGGGATCGTAGCCTGAATAATAAGAGACTTGACCTTCTTCTAGGGCTTTTCGCAAAGCATCTTCATCTGTGGTTTGAAAAACCAAGCCACGTTCTTTTAGCTCATCAAAAATGTGCATGTCTCTTCTCCTTTTTAAGTTTTTTCATTAGCTTCCATTGTACCATATTTTGGGGACAATCGTGTAGGAAAATTTCGTAAAATACGAAAAAATGTGATAAAATAGGGAGAATAAGGAGTTTTGTATGACGACTAAATTACCGAAGAAAAAAGAAGCAGAGAGTTCCTTCACTATCAGTGATATAGCTGGTATTGGTCTGCGCACGTTAAAATTGTTAGTGGATTTTGGAGCTATTTTATTATTCTTACTTGGAGTATTAGGGGCAGGTCTTGGTTTAGGGTATGTTGCTAGCTTATTTGATAGTGTGGAAGTACCCAATACGACGGAATTAGTCAAAGATGTGACAGAAGTGAGCCGTATTTCAAAGGTCGTTTATGCTGATGGAAGTCTTGTTTCGGAGATTAGTTCAGATTTATTGCGGACTCCTGTAGAGGCTGATGCGATTTCCGAAAATGTCAAGAAGGCAGTCATTGCAACAGAGGATGTGACATTTGAGACACACAATGGTGTAGTACCTAAAGCTGTGCTGCGTGCTGCTCTAGGTTCTGCTGGAGTTGGCTCATCAAGTGGTGGATCAACCTTGACCCAACAACTTATTAAGCAACAAATTGTAGGAGATGCTCCTACTTTTAGAAGAAAAGCGAACGAAATTATCTCAGCTTTGGCCCTTGAACGTGCCATGAGCAAAGAAGAGATTCTAACAACCTACCTAAATGTGTCCCCTTTTGGCCGCAATAATCAAGGAAGAAATATCGCAGGTATTGAAGAGGCTGCACGGGGTATTTTTGGGAAATCGGCAAAGGAATTAACTGTTCCTCAAGCAGCCTTCATTGCTGGTTTACCACAAAGTCCGATTGTCTATTCCCCCTACTCTTCCAGCGGCGGTTTCAAATCAGATGAAGCGATGGCTTATGGAATCGAGCGTTCAAAAGATGTCTTATATAATATGTATCGGGCGGGCTATATTAATGAGGCGGATTATGAGACCTATCTAGCTTACGATATTAAAAAGGATTTTGTTCCTCCAGCTCCGATTTTGAAAGATACGAGAGACTATTTGTATTATGCTGTTTTATCAGAAGCAGAAGAGATTATGTATCGCTACTTGATTAAGCGAGATCAGGTATCTGCATATGATTTAAAAAATGATAAAACGGTGAAATCTTATGAGGATTTGGCAAAACAGACCTTGAGTCAAGGTGGCTATACGGTAACAAGTACGGTTCAAAAAAATATCTATGATGCCATGCAATCGGTAGTAGCAAATTATGGAGATGTGCTGGATAGCGGTGGTGGCTTGGTTGAGACAGGTAGTGTCCTATTGGATAACAATACGGGGGCTATTTTAGGCTTTGTAGGGGGAAGGGATTATCATGTCAACCAAAATAATCATGCCCTAAATACTAAGCGTTCCCCAGGATCGACCATCAAGCCTTTTCTAGCCTATGGAGTCGCAATTGATCAAGGACTAATGGGATCAGCCAGTATCTTATCTAATTACCCAACCACTTTTTCTGATGGAACACCGATTATGCATGTGAATAGCAACGGTACAGGAATGATGACTCTGCAAAGTGCCTTAAATTCTTCGGCTAATATCCCGGCGTTTTGGACCTATAAAATGCTCCGAAATGAAGGTGTGGATGTCAAATCATATATGGATAAGATGAATTATGATATCGATCTATATGATATTGAAAGTCTTCCGTTGGGCGGTGGAGTGGAAACAACAGTTGCAGCTAATACAAATGCCTATCAAGCCCTTGCAAATGGTGGAGTTTATAACGAACATTACATCGTTGAGAAAATTACCGCTCATGACGGGACTGTTATTTATCAACATGAGGCGAATCCTGTACAGGTTTATTCTAAAGCGACATCTAGTATTATGATGATGCTATTGAGAACGGCCTTGGCATCAGGTGAAACCTCTACTTTTCCAGGGCGTTTAGCCTCTATCAATTCTCAGGCAGCAGCCAGTGATATAGTTGGGAAAACAGGAACGAGTAATGACACAGCTGATGTATGGTTAATGTTGGCAACTCGACAGATTACCTTGGGAACATGGGCTGGTCATGATGATAATTCTGGCATGGAGCTTTTGACGGGGTACCACAATAATGCAGCCTATGTAGCTTATCTTACAAGTGCCCTTTATGAAGTACGCCCAGACTTATTCGCAGGGCGTTTCCAGTTGGATGATAGTGTCATCGCATCTAGTGTTTTGACTTCGACAGGAACACGACCTGGAACTGTTCAGGTAAATGGCAGTCCCATTACCCTAGGTGGGGCAATGACGACAAGCTATTGGGCAAGAAATGGTGCCCCTATAGCAAATTATCATTTTATGATTGGTGGAACCAATAATGATTACGCAAAGGCTTGGAGTGCTTTGCGACCAGCTCCACCAAAGCCAACACCAAAATCATCATCTAGTACAAGTTCATCATCGACAACAACATCATCCACTACAAAACCAGAAGTAAATAGTAGTGATTCCAATCGCTAATAGAGGAGATGGCATGGAGAGTGAGAAAAACTTGAAATTGTCAAACACGGAGCTCGCTCTTTGTTTTCTAGGTTTAGGTATCAACAGTTGAAGGAGCGCAAAAGAGAGCAATCTGTCAATCCATTATTTTACAAATTTTGATAAGGGAAGCTGGACTGGGGTTCAGTTTCTTTTCTTTATAGAGATGTAGAAATAATGAGGAAAATTCTTGAAAAATCAAGGGAAATAGTGTATAATAACTCTATGTTATTTGTCGTGTGTCTTGTTTGAAATATTGTCCAAACAAGGCTTGCAGCAGTTAAATCGGGCTTACGTAAGGAAGATTTAGCTGCTCTTTTTGTGCTTATTTTTATAGATTCTTGAGAATTGTCACCGATTCTTAAAGATTCTAAAAATTCAGACAAAACGACAGTGTGTGGTCTTATTAACTAGACCTAGAGAAAAAAGAAGGAGTTAAAAACTTGGCAGGACATGAAGTTCAGTACGGTAAGCACCGTACCCGTCGTAGTTTTTCAAGAATTAAAGAAGTTCTTGATTTACCAAATTTGATTGAAATTCAAACTGACTCATTCAAAGAATTTTTGGATCACGGTCTGAAAGAAGTTTTTGAAGATGTACTTCCAGTATCCAATTTTACAGATACGATGGAATTGGAATTTGTTGGTTATGAATTGAAAGAACCGAAGTATAGCTTAGAAGAAGCACGTATCCATGATGCGAGTTACTCAGCGCCAATCTTTGTGACCTTCCGTTTGATTAACAAAGAAACAGGCGAAATTAAAACACAAGAAGTCTTCTTTGGTGAGTTTCCAATTATGACTGAAATGGGAACCTTTATCATCAATGGTGGAGAGCGGATTATCGTTAGTCAGCTTGTACGTTCGCCAGGTGTTTACTTCAATGATAAGGTTGATAAAAATGGTAAGGTTGGCTATGGTTCAACTGTTATTCCAAACCGAGGTGCTTGGTTAGAGCTAGAAACAGACTCAAAAGACATTGCCTACACACGGATTGACCGTACTCGTAAGATTCCATTTACAACTCTTGTTCGTGCACTTGGATTCTCAGGTGATGATGAAATCTTTGATATCTTTGGTGATAGTGAGTTAGTTCGTAATACCATTGAAAAAGATATTCATAAAAACCCAGCTGATTCACGTACGGATGAAGCATTGAAGGAAATTTATGAACGCCTTCGTCCAGGTGAACCAAAGACAGCGGAAAGCTCACGTAGCTTGTTGACAGCACGTTTCTTTGATCCACGTCGTTATGACTTAGCCCCTGTAGGTCGTTATAAGATCAACAAAAAATTGAATCTTCGTACTCGCTTGCTCAACCAAACATTGGCTGAACATGTGATTAACGGTGAAACAGGAGAAATTGTTCTTGAAGCTGGAACAGTCTTGAATCGCGATATCCTTGAGTCTATTGAAGAGCAATTTGATGAGTTGAACTTGGTTGAATACAGTCCAAATGAATCTGCGGTTTTAGTAGAGCCAGTCTTGCTTCAAAAATTCAAGATTGTGGCACCGACAGATCCAGACCGTGTTGTAACGGTTATTGGGAATGCCAATCCAGCAGAAAATATTCGTACGATTACACCGGCAGATATTTTAGCTGAAATGAGCTATTTCTTAAACCTTGCAGAAGGTCTTGGTCGTGTGGATGACATTGACCACCTTGGGAATCGTCGGATTCGTGCTGTTGGAGAATTGCTTGCTAACCAAGTACGGATTGGTTTGACACGTATGGAGCGTAATCTTCGTGAGCGCATGAGTGTGCAAGATAACGAAGTATTAACTCCGCAACAGATTATTAATATCCGTCCTGTAACTGCTGCAATCAAAGAATTCTTCGGTTCATCACAGTTGTCACAGTTCATGGACCAACACAATCCGCTATCAGAATTGTCCCACAAACGCCGTCTATCAGCCTTAGGACCTGGTGGTTTGACCCGTGACCGTGCAGGTTACGAAGTTCGTGACGTACACTATACTCACTATGGTCGTATGTGCCCGATTGAAACGCCTGAAGGACCAAACATCGGTTTGATCAATAACTTGTCTTCGTATGGACATTTGAATAAATACGGTTTCATTCAAACACCTTACCGTAAGATTGATCGTGCTACTGGTACGGTGACAAATGAAATTGTTTGGTTGACTGCTGATGAAGAAGATGCCTATATCGTAGCGCAATCAACTTCTCCATTGGATGAAGATAACCGTTTTGTGGACAAGATTGTCATGGGACGTCACCAAGGGAACAACCAAGAATTTCCAGCAGAGTCTGCGGATTTCATGGATGTATCACCTAAGCAGGTAGTTGCTGTTGCGACAGCATGTATTCCCTTCCTTGAAAACGATGACTCCAACCGTGCCCTTATGGGTGCCAACATGCAACGTCAAGCTGTTCCGTTGATTGATCCAAAAGCTCCTTATGTAGGAACTGGTATGGAATATCAAGCAGCTCACGATTCCGGTGCAGCAGTTATCGCTCAGCATAATGGAAAAGTAACCTATGCGGATGCAGACAAGGTTGAAGTACGCCGTGAAGACGGATCGCTTGATATTTATCGCATTCAAAAATTCCGCCGTTCAAACTCAGGTACAGCTTATAACCAACGCACATTGGTGAAAGTTGGCGATATCGTTGAAAAAGGTGACTTTATCGCAGATGGACCTTCTATGGAAAATGGAGAAATGGCACTTGGACAAAACCCAATCGTTGCCTACATGACTTGGGAAGGGTATAACTTTGAGGATGCGGTTATCATGAGTGAACGCCTAGTGAAAGATGATGTGTATACATCTGTTCACTTGGAAGAATATGAATCAGAAACACGTGATACAAAATTAGGTCCTGAAGAAATTACTCGTGAAATTCCAAACGTTGGTGAAGATGCACTGAAAGATTTGGATGAAATGGGAATTATCCGTATTGGTGCAGAGGTAAAAGAAGGCGACATCCTTGTTGGTAAAGTAACTCCAAAGGGTGAAAAAGACTTGTCAGCAGAAGAACGCCTCCTCCATGCGATTTTTGGTGATAAATCTCGTGAAGTTCGTGATACTTCGCTTCGTGTGCCTCACGGTGCAGATGGTGTTGTTCGAGATGTGAAAATCTTTACCCGTGCTAACGGTGATGAATTGCAATCAGGCGTAAATATGCTGGTTCGTGTTTACATCGCTCAAAAACGAAAGATTAAGGTCGGAGATAAGATGGCGGGACGCCATGGAAACAAAGGGGTTGTCTCTCGTATTGTACCCGTTGAAGATATGCCATACCTTCCAGATGGAACGCCGGTTGATATTATGTTGAACCCACTTGGGGTACCTTCTCGGATGAATATCGGTCAGGTTATGGAACTCCACCTTGGAATGGCAGCCCGGAACCTAGGTATTCATATTGCAACACCAGTATTTGACGGTGCAAGTTCAGAAGATCTTTGGTCAACCGTCAAAGAGGCTGGTATGGATAGCGATGCCAAAACAATTCTTTATGATGGACGTACAGGTGAGCCATTTGATAATCGTGTGTCTGTTGGGGTCATGTACATGATTAAACTCCACCACATGGTGGATGATAAACTTCATGCCCGCTCTGTAGGACCTTACTCACTCGTTACCCAACAACCTCTTGGAGGAAAAGCTCAGTTTGGTGGACAACGCTTCGGTGAGATGGAGGTTTGGGCGCTTGAGGCTTATGGTGCTTCAAACGTTCTGCAAGAAATCTTGACCTACAAGTCAGATGATGTGAACGGTCGTTTGAGAGCCTATGAAGCGATTACCAAAGGCAAACCAATTCCAAAACCAGGTGTACCTGAGTCATTCCGAGTATTGGTCAAAGAATTGCAATCACTTGGTCTTGATATGCGTGTCCTTGATGAAGATGATCAAGAAGTAGAACTTCGTGACCTTGATGAAGGCGAAGATGATGACATCATTCACGTAGATGATCTAGAAAAAGCGCGTGCAAAAGCCGCAGCTGATGCTGCTGCAGCATTTGCCGCTGAATCAGAAGAATAAGGATTTGTGGGGACAGAAAATATCGTTTTTCTGTTTCCTGCTCCTCCTCTTGTTAAAAATGAAGAAAGGGATTATTAGTGGTTGACGTAAATCGATTTAAAAGTATGCAAATCACTTTAGCTTCTCCCAATAAGGTCCGCTCATGGTCTTATGGTGAAGTTAAAAAACCTGAAACAATCAACTATCGTACGCTCAAGCCAGAGCGTGACGGACTCTTTGATGAAGTTATCTTTGGTCCAACAAAAGACTGGGAATGTTCATGTGGAAAATACAAACGAATCCGTTATAAAGGAATCGTATGTGACCGCTGTGGTGTAGAAGTTACTCGTGCCAAAGTACGCCGTGAGCGGATGGGACACATTGAGTTGAAAGCACCCATTTCACATATTTGGTACTTCAAAGGTATTCCAAGTCGTATGGGCTTGACCCTTGATATGAGCCCACGTGCTCTTGAGGAAGTGATTTACTTTGCTGCTTATGTGGTGATTGATCCAAAGGATACACCGCTTGAGCACAAATCAATCATGACTGAACGTGAGTATCGTGAAAAATTACGCGAATATGGCTTTGGTTCATTCGTTGCGAAAATGGGAGCGGAAGCGATTCAAGACTTGTTGAAGCAAGTAGATTTGCCAATGGAAATTGCAGCTTTGAAAGAAGAATTAAAAACAGCTTCTGGTCAAAAACGCATTAAAGCAGTACGCCGTTTGGATGTCTTGGATGCCTTTTACAAATCTGGAAACAAACCTGAATGGATGATTTTAAATATCTTGCCAGTTATTCCGCCAGATTTACGCCCGATGGTTCAATTGGATGGTGGCCGATTTGCAGCGTCTGACTTGAATGAACTGTACCGTCGTGTTATTAACCGGAACAACCGTTTAGCTCGATTGCTTGAGTTGAATGCACCAGGTATCATCGTACAAAATGAGAAGCGGATGTTGCAAGAAGCGGTTGATGCCCTTATTGACAATGGTCGCCGTGGTCGTCCGATTACAGGACCAGGTAGTCGTCCGCTCAAATCGCTCAGCCATATGCTGAAAGGAAAACAAGGACGTTTCCGTCAGAACTTGCTTGGAAAACGGGTTGACTTTTCAGGACGTTCTGTTATCGCCGTTGGTCCAACGCTTAAAATGTACCAATGTGGTGTGCCACGCGAAATGGCGATTGAGCTCTTTAAACCATTTGTCATGCGTGAAATTGTTGCCCGTGAGATTGCAGGAAATGTAAAAGCAGCAAAACGCTTGATTGAACGTGGGGATGACCGCATTTGGGATATTTTAGAAGAAGTTATTAAAGAACATCCAGTACTTCTTAACCGCGCACCGACCCTTCACAGACTTGGAATTCAGGCATTTGAGCCAGTCCTAATTGACGGTAAGGCACTTCGTTTGCACCCACTCGTGTGTGAAGCCTACAATGCTGACTTTGACGGGGACCAAATGGCGATTCACGTACCATTATCAGAAGAAGCACAGGCAGAAGCTCGTATTTTAATGCTTGCGGCGGAACACATCTTGAATCCGAAGGATGGAAAACCAGTTGTAACTCCGTCTCAGGATATGGTCTTGGGAAACTATTACTTGACCATGGAAGATGCAGGTCGTGAAGGCGAAGGAATGGTCTTCAAAGATATGGATGAAGCGGTGATGGCTTACCGTAATGGTTATGTTCACTTGCATACCCGTGTTGGTATTGCGACAGATAGTATTGACAAGCCTTGGTCAGAATCACAAAAACACAAAGTGATGATGACGACAGTTGGTAAGATTTTATTTAATGCTATCATGCCAGCTGGGTTGCCATACCTCCAAGAGCCAACGAATGTTAACTTGACAGAGGGTACACCAGACAAGTATTTCTTGGAACCAGGATCTGATATTAAAGCTGCAATTGCGGCATTGCCAATCAATCCTCCATTCAAGAAGAAAAATCTTGGAAATATCATTGCAGAGATCTTCAAACGTTTCCGCACAACTGAAACATCTGCCCTTCTTGACCGCTTGAAAGATCTCGGTTACTACCATTCAACTCTTGCTGGTTTGACAGTGGGAATCGCAGATATTCCAGTTATTGATAACAAGGCAGAGATTATTGAAGAATCACACGAACGTGTAGAACAAATCAAGAAGCAATTCCGCCGTGGTATGATTACTGACGATGAGCGTTATGCAGCCGTTACAGATGAGTGGCGTTCAGCGAAAGAGAAATTGGAAAAACGCTTGACAGAATCACAAGATCCAAAGAACCCAATTGTTATGATGATGGATTCTGGAGCCCGTGGTAACATCTCGAACTTCTCACAACTTGCCGGAATGCGTGGTCTGATGTCTGCGCCGAACGGACGTATTATGGAATTGCCAATCTTGTCAAACTTCCGTGAGGGACTCTCTGTATTGGAAATGTTCTTCTCAACTCACGGAGCGCGTAAAGGTATGACAGATACGGCCTTGAAGACAGCCGACTCAGGTTATTTGACTCGCCGTCTCGTCGACGTTGCTCAGGATGTGATTATCCGTGAGGACGACTGTGGAACAGACCGTGGCTTGGACATTCGTTCGATTACTGACGGTAAGGAAATGATTGAACCACTTGAAGAACGTTTGCAAGGTCGTTACACTAAGAAGACAGTGAAACATCCTGAAACAGATGCGGTCATCATCGGTCCAAATGAATTGATTACAGAAGATATCGCTCGTGAGATTGTGAATGCTGGTGTTGAACAAGTAACCATTCGATCAGTATTTACATGTAATACTCGCCATGGTGTCTGCCGTCATTGTTACGGTATCAACTTGGCAACAGGTGATGCGGTTGAAGTGGGTGAAGCAGTTGGTACAATTGCTGCTCAATCTATCGGGGAGCCTGGGACTCAGTTGACCATGCGTACCTTCCACACGGGTGGTGTAGCCTCTAACTCAGATATCACGCAAGGTTTGCCTCGTGTCCAAGAGATTTTTGAAGCCCGCAATCCAAAAGGGGAAGCGGTTATTACAGAAATCAAGGGTGAGGTTACTGCAATTGATGAAGATGCGGCTACCCGTACGAAGAAAGTCTTTGTTAAAGGTAAGACTGGAGAAGGTGAGTATGTGGTACCATTTACAGCCCGAATGAAGGTTGAAGTGGGCGACCAAGTAGCACGTGGTGAGGCACTTACAGAAGGATCTATTCAACCGAAACGTTTGCTTGAAGTACGTGATGTCTTGTCTGTTGAGACCTATCTTCTTTCTGAAGTACAAAAAGTGTACCGCAGCCAAGGGGTAGAAATCGGAGACAAACACATCGAGGTAATGGTTCGCCAAATGCTTCGTAAAGTTCGTGTCATGGATCCAGGAGATACAGACTTGCTCATGGGTACTTTGATGGATATTACAGACTTTACAGATGCCAATGCAGATGTGGTTATTGCAGGTGGTATTCCAGCGACTGCTCGTCCAGTTCTTATGGGAATTACCAAAGCCTCTCTTGAAACCAATAGTTTCTTGTCTGCGGCTTCCTTCCAAGAAACCACTCGTGTCCTTACAGATGCAGCGATTCGTGGTAAACGTGATAACCTTCTCGGCTTGAAGGAAAATGTTATCATCGGTAAAATCATTCCAGCAGGTACTGGTATGGCACGTTACCGGAATATTGAACCTCAGGCAGTTAATGAAGTTGAAATCATTGAAGATACTATTGCTGAAGAATTGGCAGAAGAACTCGTATCAGAATAATAGTAAAAGCATATCTCAAAAGAGGTATGCTTTTTTACGAACAAATTTCACAAGCTAATTCTTTTTCTCCTGTTTGAAAATTCGCTATAATAATGGACATAGAGGGGTATGAATGATGTATCGAGTAATTAGAATGTATGGGGATTTTGAACCCTGGTGGTTCTTAGATGGTTGGGAAGAAAATATTATCAGTACGAAGGAATACGATAACTATGCAGAAGCCTTGCAAGATTATCAACGCCAATGGGTTTGCTTGTCTGAACAATTTCCAATGAGGGAAAGTCGCGATAGTTTAATGACTGCTTTTTGGGATCCCAAGGACCAGTATTGGTGTGATGAGTGCGATGAGTCGTTGCAGAATTATCATTCCTTGATTCTCTTAGAAGCAAAGGAAAATTTACCAACAGGTTTACAGAGGAAAGATAGAGGAAAAAGACCGCGTTTGTGTCAGATGAGAAGTAATAAAGTATAATCGTAAAATGAAGCTAGGACGAAAGTACCTAGCTTTCTTACGTTTTATCGTATCCTATATACTTTAAATGCAGTTCTATTCTTGGATAAAAAAAGAAGATAAGCTCTTTCAATCGTTAGGATTGAGGGCTTTTTTAAATTTATTTCACTAAAAATGAAAAAATAGTAAGAAAGTAAAATAATTTGCGAATAAAGAAGGTGAGGAGGAAATATGGTTCAAGAATTAGCACAAGAAATGATTCAGAAAGCTGTTAACAATCAAGTTAGCGATCTTTATCTGCTTCCTAGGAGGAATAGCTACCAACTCTACGAGCGAATAGCCGATATGCGGCAATGGATAGGGGAAATGGAGGAAACAACTTGTTTAGCTTTGATGAGTCATTTTAAGTTTATGGCTGGAATGAATGTCGGAGAAAAGCGTCGTACCCAGCAGGGGGCTTGTGATTATGATTATGAAAATGGAAGGGTTTCGCTGCGCTTATCAACAGTAGGTGATTACCGAGGAAAAGAAAGCATGGTTATCCGTTTTTTATATGACAAGGAGCGAAAGCAGCAATTTTGGTTTGATGCCTTAAATCGTGTGCGGAAGAATATCAAAGGCAGAGGTCTCTACCTATTTTCAGGACCAGTTGGTTCTGGTAAAACTACCTTAATGTATCATCTTGCTAGGTTAACATTTCATGACCAGCAAATTGTAACGATTGAAGATCCGGTGGAAATCAAGCAAGAGGACATGTTACAGTTGCAGTTAAATGAAGCAATCGGTGCAACCTATGACAATTTAATCAAGTTGTCTTTACGGCATAGACCAGACTTGCTCATTATCGGAGAAATACGTGATACTGAAACAGCCCGTGCAGTCATTCGAGCTAGTCTGACAGGTGTGACTATTTTTTCGACAGTCCATAGTAAGAGTATACCAGGGGTCTATCAACGGATGATAGAGCTAGGAGTGAGTAGTGATGAGCTTCGACAGGCATTGCAAGGTATTTTTTATCAACGTTTAATTGGGGGAGGAGGTATTGTAGATGTTGCTACAAAAGATTATCAGATGCATTCCGCAGAAGAATGGAATCGGCAAATTGAAGCACTTTTTGAATCAGGATATATCAGTCTTCGTCAAGCAGAGGCCGAGAAAATTGTCCTTGATACGACAGCGTAAAGTGATTGAGTTGTTCCACAATCTATTTATAAGTGGCTTTCACTTGGTTGAAATTGTTGATTTTTTAAAAAGAAGTCAATTGTTAGCAGATTGTTATACGACTATTTTGTCGCAGGGCTTACTGGCAGGGAAAACCTTTTCTGCTTTACTGTCAGATTTGCAATTTTCAGAAACAGTTGTGACGCAAGTAGCTTTAGCTGAGGTGCATGGAAAGCTAGAGTTAAGTTTGTCAAATATCCAAGATTATTTATCGAATCTGATGAAGATTCGGAAAAAATTAGTGGAAGTAGCAACCTATCCAGTTATCCTGCTCGTATTTTTACTTGCCATTATGTTAGGCTTGAAAAATTATCTATTACCACAACTGGAAGAAGAAAATGGTCTGACAAAAATGATTGATAATCTTCCAATTTTCTTTTTGACCTTGCTTGGAACAGGTCTTGTCATTACTCTACTCTTGAAATATTGGTATGAAAAATCCGAGAAGGTAAAAACCATTAGTCTTTTGGTACGATTACCATTTTTAGGAAAATTGATGCAGTTGTATCTGACAGCTTATTACGCTCGTGAATGGGGAAATCTAATCGGTCAAGGTCTTGAAATGTCTCAGATTAGTGATTTGATGCAGCAGCAGTCATCTAGCTTGTTTCGTGGTCTAGGAAGTCAACTGGAAAAAGCTCTCGAAAATGGAACATCGTTTGAAGAGCATATTCGAAGTTACTCATTTTTTAGGAGAGAGTTGAGTCTGATTATCGAGTATGGGCAGGTAAAAGCCAAGTTAGGGCATGAATTAGCCGTTTATGCCGATGAATGCTGGGAGGAATTTTTCACCAAGATTCAGACCTACATGCAGTTCATTCAGCCTATAGTCTTTCTATTTGTAGCGCTCATTATTGTTTTAATTTATGCCGCTATGTTATTACCTATTTATCAACAAATGGAGATTTAGTATGAAAAAAGTACAAAAAGCAACAGTAAAAGCATTTACTCTTATTGAAATGTTAGTGGTGCTACTCATTATTAGTGTTCTTCTCTTATTATTTGTTCCAAATTTGAGCAAGCAAAAAGAAGCAGTCAAGCAGACAGGCAATGCAGCAGTTGTAAAAGTTGTAGAGAGCCAAGCAGAGTTGTATGAACTACAACACAAGGAAGAAGCAAGTTTAGCAAAACTGCGTGATTCAGGGGCTCTTACAGATGAGCAAGTAAAGGCCTATAATGACTATTATGAAAAAAATCCAAACAAATCTCGTACGGTCAATCCTTAAGGCCTACACGTTAGTGGAAAGTCTAGTGGTGTTATTTGTTGTCAGTTTTCTAACGATTCTCTTATCCAGTTCGGTTCATCAGATAGTTGATGCTACAAAAGAACAGCTATTTTTTCTGGAATTTGAACATCTCTACAAATCAAGTCAGAAGTTGTCAGTAGTTTCACAACAAGCTGTTACACTTGAACTAACAACACATCAGATTTCGAACGGTTATGAGACTGTGTTAGTGCCCTCCTCGATTGAGCTTGACAAAGAACGGCGTATCTTATTTGATCGGAATGGAGGAAATTCATCGTTAGAGAAAATTGAATTTTCAGTAGGGAATAAGACAATCAGATATCAATTATATTTAGGGAGTGGAAATTATAAAAAAACAGAAAAATAAGGCCTATATCTTGTTAGAAAGTCTAGTAGCTTTAGCTATTTTTTCAATGATTACAAGTTTGCTACTATCTGAAATCATTCATGCTAGAAGGTGGCAGGAAAAAGAATGGAAAAAGCAGGAGGTGCTGTTAGTAGCTAAGATGGCTGTTCAAACAAGACAGAGCCAACTTGATTTGAATGGAGTGGCTGTTAGGGTAGAGCGAGATAGTCGCCATATACGAGTATTGCATAATGGAGAGGAGGTGCTTTATGTGGAAAAAGAGTAAAGTGTCTGCCTTTACTCTCTTAGAATGCCTAGTGGCTTTGCTTGTTTTGTCAGGAAGTTTACTGGTTTTTGAGGGATTGACTAAGCTGATACATCATGAGTTGATTTATCAAGAAACAGGTTTAGAAAAAAAGTGGCTGGTTTTTGCAGATCAATTGCGCTATGAGTTTGAGGGAGTTCGTTTGGTTAAGGTGGAAAACAATCGCCTGTATGTTGATAAATTAGGGCAGCAACTATCCTTTGGCAAATCAAAATCAGATGATTTTCGAAAAACCAATGATAAAGGCCAAGGCTATCAGCCGATGCTATATCAGGTTGCCTCTGTCGCTATTCACCAAGAACGAGACATAGTTCAGATTGATATTACTTTTGACAATGGTTGGGAGAGAAGTTTTGTTTATCGTTTTAAAGAAAAAGTGTAGAGCAGGAATCATGGTGTATGCAGTACTCATGCTAGCAATTTTCAGCTTATTGTTACAATTCTATCTGCATTCTCAATTGTCAGAGGCAAGGCTTGCTCTAGCAAGTCAAGAAGGAACAGATGCCTATTTGATGGCGGAATGGACTGCGGATATTGCTTGCCAAGAAAAGCAAAAAAAGATGCAGGATAGAGAAGTTTCTGCGGAATCCCAAGAAAGGTTAGAAGAAAAAGAAGGAGAAGTGCGAAAGAAAGAGCAGCCGAAATCAAAAGGAATGACGACTAAGGAATTGAAGAAAAATAGTGAGGTTCAGGGAACGGTACAGTTTTCGCAAGGACAGTCACACTATCAGTCGGAAAATGACTTCGTTCGTGTAAGGGTTACAACGCTGGCTGGGCATGATTTTTCCTATTCTTTTCCTCTGTCTAGCGAAAAATAATCTTTTTTGATATGATAGGAGTATGAATTTTGAGAAAATGAATTTGGGGTTTTCTTAGATGTCCTTACATGTCCAAAATCCTTGATATTACTGACTTTTTGAAAAATCGTATGTTCTTAAATATCCATAGATTTTCCTAGAAAGTCCACAAAAAGGTGAACAAATTTTTTAACATAAAAGCCTATCAAATCAACGTTGATAAGCCAAAGTTGGACAAAAAAGTCCACAAATTTTTACGAGTTCAGCAGGCAAGACTAGCGTAGTGATCAGCTACGCTTTTTTGATTGCTGATAGGTCTATTATATCAAATTCTACTGTATTCTAGTGTATCCTACTGTATCTGAAAAGCCCAGCGCGTGGCTAGGCTTGCAATTTCTTATCTGCGATAGCATCTGTTAGTGTCTGTGAGAAGTTTAAACCCAACTCACGCCCCAAAGTATCCGCCCAACGTGGGATAGTTAATGTCTTTTTGATGGGTTCTTGACTGCCTAGGTATTCGGCAACGTCCACAACAACCATAGAAACAAATGATTTATTAGGGTCATAGACCATTCTCAATTCTTCGTCATCTTTGAATGGGTCATTCTCTGCAAGTGAAAGGCTGTTGATGTCTGCCGGCTGCGGTAGGTCTTGACCGTTCTCGATATAATGCGCCAAATTGATACCTAGCCAGTCACTAGCCATTGCCATAGCGTCCGCGATATCCGCCCCTTGAGTGCCTGAACCATCAATGTCTGGAAAATGTACAAAGTAAGGCACGTTAGTCCCATCTGTATCATCATAATAAAATAAGGCTGGATAAGTAACTAACATCTGTTTACCTCCGTTACTCTCAAAAAGCAGAGGCGGACTAAATGCCCGCTTGCTTTCTTATCCCACGTTCGGTGTACTTATTCAGCTCACCATGCGGGACTGTGATGGGTCTTTCTCCTTGCTTTTCCATTTTGACATGGGAGCCTTTACCGCCCTTGGTCTTTGTCCAACCATTAGCGATTAGGAGTTTCACCATCTCTTTTTGTGTCATCGGCATAGCGCTCTACCTCCTGACAAGGTTATTATACCATACGTGTTACACGTATTCAAGTAAAAACAAAAACTTTATCTAAAAAGTTAATCAGTAAAAAAGCCCCCTAAAATCGCTTCTATGGGCTTTTGGTTTATATATGGCAATTTATCGGACAAGCTGAAACAAGGGCTAAAACCTAGCAAAATTTCAATCTGGTAACGTCTCAAGCACTCCATTTCTGTATTGCTTCGCAAAGGCTAGTAAAGCACTATTTTTTAAGGTATAATATTGGCTTTTTTTGATCGGCTCAAAAGGTTCAAGCGTTCTTTTTATTTCTAGGCGTACCTGTTCAACTGGCTTGCCTTCCAGATAGTTCAAAATAAGCACTTGGCGCTGTCTGATGTCGCTGATAGCGTTGATAGCCGATTTTATGGCGTTCAGCTCTTGCCGTGCTGTCTCTTGGTTTATCTCCAACCGCTCCACGGGTTGAAAATTGTTTCCGTCTGCCTGTAAGATATAATCATCAGAATAGACCACGCTCCCATCTCTTGCGATTCTCTGCCACCGTCCAAACTCTTTTAGCTTTCGGTTGGCGTATATTCTAGCCTGTTTCACCGTTTTTTCCTCACTTGTGATATAATATTAGTAAGCTTATTACATCACAAGGAGTCAGCAATTGCTGGCTTTTTTGTTACCCCTCCCCCCTTACACGCGAAAAAAGGTTTTTTTAGTCGGAAAGGTGGCCACCGGTTAATTCGACTTTAAAAAGTCGCTTTTTTTCTTGACCGGGGGGCTTGCTTTTTTTCTTTTCCTCTGTTGCGTTTGTTGTTGCTCCAGCACGCGCCACTGGTTGAAAAAAGTCCGCAAAAGTCTGTTTATATATTTTAGTAGCCCTCTGTTGTTTGATTCTTGAATTTATGTTTTTTACAACTCGCGATACCTTATCTGAACCTTATCAGTTTTATTCCCTATATCTCCTCTAAATCTCCCTGAACTTTAGTATTTTTTACCTCCCTGTACCTAGCCTGAACCTCATCAGTTTTACTTGATCCAATACCTGTCCCCTTTGTCCATATAATCCATAAATCTACGCCAATGCTTCAAGTAAGTTGCTATTCTCATGCGTTTAGGTCGGTTTGGAAATTTGCCAAACATATAACCGCCACGGGTTGGCGTGTAGTCTGGCTGAACTTTTCTAGCCTCTCGCAATGCTCGCTCCCAGTAGTATGTGCAATCTGTTTTGGTGCGGTTTAGCGTGTCTCTGTGAATATCGTGGCACGTTCCACAAGCGTAGACGGCATGGGCTTCGTACATCACTCTGCACCGTCTGCCACATTGAGGGCAACAGAAGAAGTAGCGGTATTCGCCCTTTGTACCAGGTATCTGAGCAACGGCAAAAGTGTCTGCGCCGTACCTGATATATAGTTCTTCCAAATTAATTTCTATGATCTTGGTTTTAATTTTAGTTATTCCTTTTCTCTTCAAAGGTCGGGTAAATTCTTCGATATTCATTCTAGTTACTTTCATTTCTCACTACTCTCTATATATGCTGAAACACCCAAAACTATTTAATTAAATTATAGCAAAAAAGAAGAAGCGCGTGCCTCCTCTCGTTTATGTTAGGTATAATCATGTAAACCCTTATACTCTTTGTTTGTGTCAAGCTCTTTCAGCAGTTCTAATGTTCCCTTGTCCAACAAAGACAACGTACCATGTGCCGTCACGTCGTCCATCGGGATAGGTTCATCAGCTAGCAAGCGTTCGGCGTAGTCCAGTAGCTCCAGTTCATAGTTAGCGATTAGGTCGGCTAATGCGTCATGGCTTTTTTCTTTGAGTTGTTTAACACGCGCATTGATGTAGCGTGCTTCAATGTCATTATCTGCTTCTTGGCTCTCTGTTTCTTTTGGTTGATACAGCAGTTCCCCCTTGTCAAGCATGTAGGGGATTGATTCCAAACAATTCCAGACGGCAAACGAAAGCCCCTCAAACCGTTCACGGTCTGCCTGCGGTAACTTGTCTCGATAGTCCTGTACCATTTCCGCTAGCTCGATTGTTTCATCTAGCCATTTCTTGAACTCTGTTAGTGTCATGGGCTGTCCTTGTTCTTCCTGTTGCTGTAAGTTGATAATATTGTCTGTCATGTTTTATACTCCTTATTTGTTTTTCTTGTATGTATTTGCAATTCTCTCTAGGCTCTCAGTCAAATCCCTATCCGCTTCATACTCTGCCACCAGTCGCCAACCTGCATCTAGTTTGGTCAGCGTGATTTCTACATCTGGCTGGGGATATAACCCAATGATGTAGCCCTGTATACCTAGTTTGATATTGTCGATTGTGTCAAAACGTGTAGCGCCTGTTTGGTAGTGGTATTTATTCATCAAAACGTGGTTAAATGTTGGCATATATGTCTCCTTTCTCTGTAATGCTCCAAATTAGCCCCTATAGTCTCGCTCACGGCGTTTTATGGATAGAGATAGCAAATTATACCGCCTGCCCTAAAAACTCTAAAATTCAGCCCCCTCGTCGGGTTGCAAATTTTGAAACCAATCTCTATCCCTCTGCATGCTCCCTTTAGCTGTATAGTTTCGTTTATTCGCTTCAATCTGCTCAACAGTTCGTAAGCCTTGACCTTGCCAATTTTCTAGTATTCTCCTTGTATATCTGATAGACTTACCAGCATTCAGGATAGTTTCATTCAGTGCATGGAGTAGTAGCGCTTCTCCGTGAGTTTGTAACAAGTCTTCAACTTCTTGAATAATCGTTCCAGATATAGCCATTTCTCCAAATGCTTCTTTTAATTTTTCAAAGATTGGATTTTCAACAGCGCCTACTTCTAGTTGTTGACTTATATTATATTTACTTATATTATATTGACTTATATTCTGCTGTCCCTTGTCTGTCCCGTGACCGTCCCATGGTTGCCCTGTCTTTTCAGGAGGTTTTTTAGACCTATCTGTACGCTGTTTCGGTTCTACTAGTTCAATCTCTGGGAGCTTATTTCTTAACAAATCAATATAGACAGAATTGACCTTTCTATCAGCTCTTACTTTGTTCTGTTCATGAAAATCAATTACGAAATAAACCATTTCATCATTCAAGGGTGTGATGAAATGGTTGATAACTAGCAACCCAACATTATCTTCACTTGCTCCAATCATTCTAACAATCGGAAAGGCCTCTACAACTCCGTCATCGTCTGTATTCTGGACAAGGTGAAAATAGAGGGCTTGTGCTTCTAGTGGCAGTCTTAAAAATCGCTGTGTCTGTGTTACTGTTTTGCTTATCATTCTTCTGTTTCCCATTCTGTTACCTTTTTCATTTAACTTTCTGTTTTACTGCCTCAATTAACTGCGCGTGCTCGCTTTTTGGGACTCTATCGCTGATATAGACAATATCTAGACTAGGTGAGTAGTGAGCCTTCCCTTGCCAATACGTGCCGTCTATAATAAAGATTTTCATGCTGTGTCAACCCCCAAAAATATCAAGACATCAGTGATTTTATAGAATACCTTGCGCGTGTCCTCTAGGGGCGGTTGGTATCGTTTCAAGCCTGCACGTTCCCAACGTTGCAAGGTTTTCCATTTTACCCCTAGTTCGTCCTGCACCTCTTGGGCTGTTATCAATCCCAATATTTTAGACTTTGGCTTGTTGTAGTATTCCAGAAAGGCGCTGAATGCTTTTAGGTTCTGTTCTAGTAGCTTCTGTTCATAGCCTGTACTAAAAATACCGCCATTCATGTTAACCTCCTTTCAAATACTTGTCCTGTTCATTCAGATTGCCGTACTTAATCACCTCAAGCCGTTTATGTTCCTCTGTGACCTGCTTATCAAGTTCAATCATACCTTGGAAGCGTTCCGCGTCATTAGTTGGGAAGTAGTAGCCTGCTGAGTTCCCTCTAACATTGCCGATAGGGATTTTATAGCGAACGGTTAGCCGTTGCACAATCTCCCGTATTGCTCGTTCACTTAATCCAGTTATTCGCTGTATTTCTCTATTTGTAATTGGTCGCTCGCTCCCTCTTGGGATAAGCTCCAGCACGCGCCTATAATTGCTTGGAAACGTGTTTTCAGTCATTCGTACCTCCTAATTGTAATATCGCCCTTGGGCTTGAATATAAGCCCCGTAGTTCGCATTTTGTAGCTTTCTAGTGTCTTTCTTTTTAGGCTCTACATCAATATGAAAATGCCCCAAATCACGCCATAAAAAGATGTTCAGGATTGCTAGAATAATCACCAAGATTAGCTTCTGTTCCATTGGCAGGTTAAGTTCATCTAGCATGCAATACCTCTATCTTTCAAATCTGATATAACTTCTTTTTTCTCATCGTCAGAAAGTCTTTCATCCACAAGAATTACACCTATTTCATGTATATAAAATCCTTTCAATGTTGACCCTTGAAAATCCGCTTCAAAAATATGATTCATCATGCGCCAACCCTCGCTTTCAAAAATTCTTCTTTCTCCCCTGTGTCTTTATCTGCACAAGGCAGGCAGTTAATCGCTCTGAAAATAATATCGGCTACGGCTCTATATCCCAAGTCTCGCCATGCTTCCTCAAAGGTATTAGCCCATTTTTTATTGCGGTTGTGATATTGTATTTGGACATTAGAAGTTATCACATCAGCCTTATACTCTCCAAACAGTTCCGAAAAAAAGATTTTTGCATTTCTGCTATCTTCATGGCGCTGTCTCATGTTTTCGATTTCTTGCTCGGTGTACTTGGTCTTGTCAATTGTAAATATTGTCATTCTGTTTCCTCAATTTATTTTTTCTAGCTCCCCTTTGGGCTTTATGCGGTTCTTACTATCCAATCTTTTTTTTTTGCGGTAGCATATTCATTTATTCTGTGGTATAATCAAATTACTAAAATCCCTTTAATAATGGCTTGCCTGCCTGTTAATGTATTTTAGTTAAGTTTTCTAAAAGGCTAGTAAGTTTGGTCGCTCTCTAAGCCTTTTTTGTTGTTTTCACGCGCCTGTGGTGCGTTTTCTTTTTGGCCTGAATACCATTGCCTTAATGTCCTGATAGCCCATGCCTAGGTTGATCATAGCGATTGCCATGTCTTCTAGTGCCTGATATTGGACTAGCTCGGTACTGGTTAGGCTGTCAATGCCGTTATGTCCGCCACGTTCAGCCACTAGCTGGCGTTTGTTCATTCCGCTAGCACCTTTCAGCAGTAGATTATTAACCGTTGAATGCGCGTGCTTTGGCGCTTGTTCCCAGCTCTCAATCGCTTCATGTAATTCTTTGCGCTTCGGTTGCTCTAGTGCGCGCTGTAGCTTGAAATTGGCTAACTCGTCCCGCATTTCAAAGAATGCTTTGACTAGGTTTGTTTTGAAAGCTCGGACTGGCTCTGTATTCTTTAGGTAAGTGATAAGTAGTGTTGCCTGTTGCTCATTCAGACGATAGATTTTCTGCGGTCGTCCTCGTCCGCTTAATTTACGGATTTCAAATCCGATAATTCCATACGCTTCAAAATCTTGTTGGTGATTTCTAATAAGGCTTTGTACGGTATCGTGCTTTATATCTGCACATTCTGCGACAATCTCGCTTGTTGTATACGGCTCTTTTCGTCCGTCCATGTATACTAGTTCCATTGGCTGCCTGCTCCTTTCTATTCTTCCGGTGAAAACTCAATCAAATCAGACAAACAAACTTTTAAAGCACTACAAAGCTTGATAAGAGTAGAAAGCTTTACATCAGTTTTGTTATTTGCTAGGTTTGAAATAGTAGATTCAGCTATACCTGTTTCTTTGGAAACTTTACTAGCTTTAGTCTTTTTTTAGCGAAAATAATTAGCAAATTATTTTTTAGCATAGTCACTCCTTATTATTTTTTATTAACTAACTATTATAGCGTAATAGCTAATTTAAATAAATAATAACACTATGTTGGTCATGTTGTCAACACTTAATTTATTATTTTATATTTTACTTTTATTAGCGTATACGCTATAATAAAATAAAAGAGAGGTTTAATTATGTTAATAAATAGATTGGCCATATTATTAGCTGAGAGGTCGATGAGTGGTGTACGTTTAGCAAGTGATACAGGAATTGCACAATCAACAATTTCTAAAATTACTTCAAATAAGTCAAAACAAGTTGACTACGAAACTGTGAACAAAATCTGTAATATTTTAGGGGTTACATCGGATGATTTTTTTGACTATTCTCCAATAGATTATGAAATAAAATATTTTAGAGACGAAGATAGCGAAGATACATTTATTTTTATAAAAATACTAGATAGAGATAGGCCTGTTGCTACCCTAGAGTACAAAGTAGATTTTGAGTTTCATGTAAATACTAACAAGCCCGATAATCTTGTTGATATTGAGGAAATTAAGCGTAACTATCAGCAAGTAGAGATTGTGACCGTAAGAGCTACCTTAAAAAAACAAAACAAAGAAACTTACGATAAATTCACTGAATTACCTAGTAATTTCCAGAATATTTTTACCAACGATTTACTTCAAGTGGTCGGTAAAAACATAAAAGAGTACATAACACAAGAATTTAAAGATGAATTTATTTTTGCAAAAAACTCTTCAGGGCATGTTGAGCAGCTTTTAAACGAAAATATTCAAATTCTAGTTAGCTCAAAAATAGATGATTGCAAATATGAACTGCCTTTTTAAATTCGTCACGCGCTACTGTTTGAAAAAAGTTAGTATTTGTTAGCATTCACGGGAGTTGAAAAAAAGTCACGTTTGGTCACTAGTAAAAACCTAACATTTTTGGTACTTAAAAAACTCAACAAAACTCAACAGGTATATTTTGGCAGACTGGAAAATGCTACGGATTGCCACGGGTAAACGGTCACCCGTTGCGCGTGATTTCTTAAAGTTCGGCAAGTCCATTTGCAAAAAATAATAGAGAGGTAACCTATGAACGAACTACAACAATATGACGAATTGACGTTCGAAAATATCAAGCACATAGATGAAAATGGTGTAGAGTTTTGGTATGCTCGTGAACTACAAACTATTCTAGAATACACCGAATGGCGAAATTTTAACCAGGTTATCGACAAGGCAAAAATAGCTTGTGAAAACTCTGGAAAGAGCGTGGTTGCCAATTTTGTTGACGTCAACAAAACTGTACAGCTTAATTTTGGGGCGCGTGAAATTGCAGATATAAAACTCTCTCGCTATGCCTGCTATTTAATTGTTCAAAATGGTGACCCTCGGAAAGAGGTCATAGCTTTGGGGCAGTCATATTTTGCAATCAAGACCAGACAGCAAGAACTGGCTGATAATTTCAATAAACTTGACGAAGATCATAAACGTTTGGCAATCCGCCAAGAGATGAAAGAACATAATAAGTCCCTAGCTGAGGCAGCTAAAATGTCTGGTGTAACAAACTATGGTAAGTTTCAAAATTTTGGATATCGTGGTCTTTATGGTGGAATGACTAAAAAGGACATACACGATAAGAAAGAATTAGAACCCGGGGAAAATATTTTAGATTATATGGGAAGTGCTGAGTTGGCAGCCAATCTATTTCGTGCAACTCAGACCGATGAAGTTTTGAGAAATAGACAAATTCACGATGAAACTTTAGCAAACGATACTCACTTCAATGTAGGGCGAACTATCAGGGAAACTATGCAAGAGTTGGGAACAACTATGCCTGAAGACCTCCCTACTCCCCGTGAAAGTATACAAGATTTGAAAAAGAAGCAGAAACAACTAGACAAACAACCGAACGAAAACCAGCTTTCGCTTTTTGATGATATGTAAAACAAGCATTCAAAAACTCCATATTCACACTTCAACCTTTACCCACATAAAAAATACCACCCAACACAAAACAAACGAAAATAGGGGCGTTCTCGTAACGCTCAGCATGATATAAACCGATTAAACCTAAAATCTTTTTAATAATGGCTTGCCTGCTGATGGAAAGGTTTATCATCATGAAAATAACAGAAGTAAAAAAGAAAAACGGTAGTACCGTCTACCGTGCTAATATCTATCTAGGTATTGACCAGATAACAGGTAAGAAAATCAAGACCAGTATAACAGGGAGGACAAAAAAAGAAGTTAGTAGGAAAGTAAAACATGCGCAACAGGATTTTGCAAACACGGGGGCAACTCGCTTCACTATTCAAACGGATATAAAAACGATAAACGACTTGGCAGAAGCTTGGTTAGAAAATTACCAAAATACGGTAAAACCCCAAACATTGAGGGGGACAAAGATACTCATAAAAAATCACATTCTACCAACATTAGGACAAATGCCCCTAGATAGGTTTTCAACACCAGTAGCCCAAAAGTTTATCAATGACTTGGCTAGGTGTTTTAATCAATTTGACAAGGTGCGTTCAGTCCTTTCACGAATGTTTCAGTATGCTGTTGTATTACAAACTATACAACATAACCCAGTGAGAGATACCATGTTACCTAGGAAGAATAAACCAAGGACTAAAAAAGTGAAGTATATCCAGCCTGAGGACTTAAAAAAATTCTTGGCTTATGTTGATGGGGTTGGTCAAAAGGATTTCGCAAGATTTAATTATACTGTCGCTTTTAAGTTGCTACTTGCTACGGGTATGCGCATAGGAGAGTTGTCAGCTCTTGAGTGGTCTGATATAAACTTAAAGGATAACACTATCAAAATTAATAAAACCTACTTACAAGAAATCAAGGCAGTAGGAGAGACCAAGACAAAAGCAGGGGAACGCATTATCAGTGTAGATAAAGCGACCGCCCTCATGTTGAAACAGTATAAAAACCGCCAACGATTGAAATTCTTAGAAATTGGGGCGCGTGCTCCCGTTAGGGTGTTTCAAACACCTACAAGACAATACTTATTACGAAATAACTTTCAACAAGTACTAGATCTTGATTGCAAAAATGCGGGTATTCCTAGATTTACTTTCCACGCTTTCCGCCATACTCACGCTAGTTTATTGCTAAATGCTGGTATCAGTTATAAAGAACTCCAACACCGATTAGGGCACTCAAATATTTCAATGACGTTAGACACCTATTCACATCTTTCAAAGGACAAGGAAAAAGAAGCTGTAATCTACTTTGAAAAGGCCATCAATAATTTGTAGGGTGAACAAAAAGGTGAACAAATTAAAAAAAGAGTAAAATGTAAAAACCTGAAAACCCTTGTGTATCAAGGGATTACACCACTTAGAAAGTGATTTTATATGAATTTTGAGAAGATTGAACAGGCTTATGACCTGCTATTAGAAAATGTCCAGACGATTCAAAACCTTCTAGGAACAAATATTTATGACGCCTTGATTGAACAGAACGCTGCCTATTTAACAGGTAGTCATGCAAATGAAAGGGTATCTCGTAATATCAATGCTTTGAAGCAGTTACAATTAACAACTGAGGAATGGCGACGGACATATCAGTTTCTTTTTATCAAAGCTAACCAGACCGAACCGATGCAATATAATCACCAATTTACACCGGATAGCATTGGTTTTATCCTAACGTTTTTATTAGAGCAATTTATTGCAGAAAAACAAGTGACGGTTCTGGAAATTGGATCAGGAACAGGTAATCTAGCGCAGACCATTTTAAATCATAGCCAAAAAGAGATTGACTATCTTGGCATTGAGGTGGATGACTTGCTGATTGACCTGTCTGCTAGCATTGCGGATGTGATAGGAAGTAGTCTTCATTTTGCTCAGGGTGATGCTGTTCGTCCGCAGATTTTGAAGGAGAGTCAGGCCATTATTAGCGACTTGCCGATTGGCTATTATCCGGATGATCGAATTGCTCAGCGGTATCAAGTAGCTAGCTCTGAAGAGCATACCTATGCGCATCATTTATTGATGGAACAATCCTTGAAATACTTGCAACAAGGAGGTTATGCCTTTTTACTAGCTCCTAGTGATTTGTTAACGAGTCCTCAAAGTGACTTATTAAAAAGATGGTTACAAGAGCATGCGAGTGTTGTAGCAGTGATTGCTCTACCAGTAACTATATTTGGTACTCAGTCTATGGCAAAGACTATTTTTGTCTTGCAAAAACAGACCAGTCAGCCGGTCGAAACCTTTGTTTATCCGCTAACGAATCTTCAAAGTGCAGAGGTATTGCAGGCTTTTACAGAGAATTTCAAAAAATGGAAACAAGATAATGCAATTTAAGTGAAAATTTGATATACTAGTTAGGAAAACGCTTAAAAGGGGAATTCTTATGTCAAAAACAATTGCGATTAACGCGGGTAGTTCTAGTCTGAAATGGCAATTATATCAAATGCCAGAAGAAACAGTATTGGCGAAAGGTTTGATTGAACGGATTGGGTTGAAAGATTCTATTTCAACTGTTAAATTCAATGGTCAAGCTGCTAGTCAAACGCTAGATATTGCTGACCATGTACAGGCTGTGAAAATCTTATTAGATGATTTGTTGGAACATCGCATTATTGAAGATTTTTCAGAAATCACAGGTGTTGGTCACCGCGTGGTAGCTGGTGGTGAATTTTTCAAAGATTCAGTTTTGATTGATGATGAAGCACTTGCTAAAATCGAGGAATTATCAGCACTAGCACCGCTTCATAACCCAGCAAATGCTGCTGGTATCCGTGCTTTTAAAAATATCCTTCCAGATATTACAAGTGTGGCTGTTTTTGACACAGCATTCCATACAACGATGCCAGATGTTGCTTATCGTTACCCAATTGCAACGAAATATTATGAAGAACATCAAGTTCGTAAATACGGTGCTCATGGAACATCTCACTATTATGTTTCACGAGAGGCTGCAAAAGTATTAAATAAGCCAATCGAAGACTTAAAACTCATTACAGCTCATATTGGAAATGGTATTTCAATTACTGCTGTTGACGGCGGGAAATCAGTTGATACGTCAATGGGCTTCACTCCGTTAGCTGGACCGATGATGGGAACACGTTCTGGAGATATTGACCCTGCGATTATCCCTTACCTGATTGAGAATGTTGCAGAATTAAAAGATGCAGCAGACGTTGTTAATGCATTGAACAAACAATCTGGTCTTTTAGGGATTGCAGAGGTATCAAGCGACATGCGTGAGATAGAAGCAGGTCGTGCAGACGGCGATGCAAAATGTGCCCTTGCTTTTGATATGTTCATTAATAGACTGCAAAAATTTATTGCTCAATATTTTGCTGTACTCAATGGAGCGGATGCGTTGGTATTTACAGCTGGTATCGGTGAAAACTCTGTAACAGTACGCAATGCAATTGTGAAAGGTATGTCTTGGTTTGGGATGGAATTGGATCCTGAAAAGAATGTTTTCGGAGCAGAAGGTGATATCTCAACGGCTGATTCGAAGGTCAAAGTCTTGGTCATCCCTACTGATGAAGAACTTGTGATTGCACGTGATGTAGAACGCTTGAAAAAATAAGAATTGCAAATAAGTAAGACGGATAGCCAGTAGTTGGCTATCCGTCTTTGTGTACTATAGTGAATTGAATGAGGGTTAGGACATCATTAAGTCGCTTTGATGACCGCCAGTTCTATTTGCAGCTCCTTGCCTTGTCCTATTCCTTTCTATATTGTTAGAAGAAAACAGAATCTGTACCGGGACAGTTTTTTGTTTTTGCTCTTGTAAGTGAGGAATGTTTTTCCTACAATAGGGTTATTCAAGCTTAGAGAGGATAGCAGTAGGGAGGTGGATAGATGAATCAACAAACAAAGTCGGTCATCGTTGCAAATGATATTGTTGGTTTGGGAAAGGTTGCCTTATCGACAGGATTACCTATCTTGTCTGCTTGCCAAATTGAGGTGATTCCGTTGCCAACCGTTTTATTATCTTCACATACAGGAGGATTTGACAATATTGGTATGACCCCTCTGGGGAGCGCGATGAATGGTTTTTTAGAGCAATGGGAGACTATCAATTTCCCAATAGACGGGATAATGACCGGTTATTTGGGGGCGCAAGAGCAGCTGGATTTGGTATCTACATTTGCTGCTCGTAGGCAGATTCCGCGCTTTATTGATCCTATTATGGCAGATAATGGACGGCTGTATACTGGATATACAACAGAATTTGTTTCGTCTATGCGTCACTTTTGTAGGGGAGCAGATGTGATTACTCCGAATATTACCGAAGCATGTTTATTGGCTGACTTTCCTTATTTGGGAGGAAGATATGGGAAAGCCGACATTGAAAGATTATTGGTTGCATTAAATAAGTTAGAAGTTAGACAGATTATTGTAACAGGCGTTTCGTTTGACAAAGAAAGCATTGGAGTAGCCTATTTTAATCGTGAAACGGAAAAGATTTCCTACCATATGTCAAAAGCCTATCCTCATCGCTTTTTTGGAACGGGGGACTTATTAACTGCGGTTATAGGTGCGGGTTATTTCCATGGTTTGGCAATGGAGAAGATCATAGAAGTTGCTCTTAACTTTTTAGATAAAATCTTACAACATACGCTAGCCTTGAAGCGTGATGTGAAATTTGGCTTGTGCTATGAGCCCTATTTATCATATTTGATTCAACAAGTAGAGAACGTAAAGGAGGAATGCAGATGAATCGTCTGACAACGCGTCAACTCGTCGAACTGAGTCTTTATGCTGCCCTAATCTTGATTACTGTACAATTTTTACGGATTCCCTTAGGGTCTCAGTTTGTTCATTTAGGTAATGCTCTCGTAGTGATAGCTGTTTTGTTATATGGTTCGAAAATTGGAGCGCTAGTAGCTACGATTGGCTTGGGGTTATTTGATATGTTAAATGGCTATGCAGCAGTAGCTTGGGTGACAATATTGGAATCTCTTATTGTTTGCTTCGTACTTCATTTAGTATTTGAAAAAATCATGCACTCAAATGATGCCACACATCATATTATCCTTGTTGGCGTTGTTGCAGCGATGACAAAAATCGTTAGTAATTTGGTCAAATATACACTGATAAATAGTGTGATAGGGGGTCTTCAGCTACAAGTAGCTATAGGAGGAGCTGTTGTTAAAATTAGTGGAACAATTGGAACAGCCTTGGTAACCGTTGTTGCGGTTCCACTCCTGTATCCTATTTTAAAACGAATCATTCGTCTGTAAAAACAGGTGTAATAACGCTTACAAAAATAATAATTTTACTAGAAAATATTCTAGTAAAAATGTTATGGATATGGTAGAATGAAGGGGCAAAGTAATTTGCGCAGAGTAGGTGGTTTGCGTTAAGTGTGTATGGATGGGATGTCGCCATACAACGAAGCGAAAGCGCGGTAAACCATTGCATCCGCTGTCGAGAATAACGACAGCTCTAATGTTAAAAAGGAGCTTCCTTATGGAAAAGAAAATACCGAAATTATCGGTGCAGTTACTTGCTGCCATTGCAGTTGTATCAGCCTTGGGAATTATTGTAGAAAATGTCTTTTCTATTCGTTTTTCCAATACTTTGCAACTCCAGTTTACATTTTTGACCAATACAATTCTAGGGGCGATTGCAGGACCTATTTGGTCAGCTCTTGTGGCACTGATTATTGATCCGATTGCCGTCTTAATGAGTGGACAAACCTTTATTTTAGGTTTTACGGTGATTGAAGTAGTATCTGGATTTTTATATGGTCTCTTTTTCTACCGCAAGAAATTGAATATAGCAGAGAAAAAAGACTGGCTTTATGTAGCTATGGTTGTCTGTCTCATTTTACTGGTAACCTCTTTTGTGATGACACCGGTTGTGCTACATTATCATTTTAAAACACCATGGATTGTCCTATATAGCTCACGTGTGACAAAGGCTGTTGTTGAGATTCCTATGCGTATTGTGGTAACGATGCTGATTATGCCGCAGTTGCAACGGATTCCAGAGATTCGTAAACTAATGGGATTACCAAGATAAGAAAAAGTAGGCAACAATTCATCCCATTGTTGCTTATTTTTATAGAAAGAAAGGAAAGCAATGAATTATCAAGAAGCGCTTGTTTGGTTGCTATCTCAGCCAAAGGTTGAACTAAAAAATGGTGTGGAACGTGTCAAGTGGTTACTCGGACAATTGGGGCATCCAGAGCAAAAGACTCCAGCAGTTCATTTTGTAGGAACAAATGGCAAAGGTTCTACCTTAAATGCCTTACAATCCATTCTGATTGCAGCTGGTTATCGGGTAGGGCGCTTTACCTCGCCATCCATTTTGGATTACCGCGAGCAATTGGTTTCCCAAGAGAAGATGATTTCTGAAGATGACTTTGCGCAGATTGTATCAGACTTACTACCGCTTGCTAGGCGCTTACCAAATGAAACAGTATTTGGTGAAGCCTCGGAGTTTGAACTGTTGGTTGTTGTTTTTTTCATTTATATAGCTAACTATCAGCCGGTAGATATTGTGTTAGTTGAAGCGGGAATGGGCGGACTTTTAGATGCGACCAATGTCTTGAGGCCACTAGCGGTCGTTTGTCCTTCCATAGGCTTGGATCATCAGAGCTTTCTAGGCGAAACGCATCAAGAAATTGCAGAGCAAAAAGTAGGAGTTCTGAAAGAGCGAGTTCCGTTAATCTATGCTAGTGACCGTTCAGATGTTTGCACGGTTTTTGAGGAAAGAGCGAGACAATTACAAGGTGTAACCTATGCCTTAGGAAGAGAGTTTCAAGTGAAGTCGTCTGCAACGGGCTTTGACTATCTTTCAGACAATTCGCAGTTGGAGAGTTTACACATCTGTATGCATGGTCAGCATCAATATGCTAATGCAGCTTTGGCAATTCAGACAGCAGAATTGTTACAAGCAAACTTTCCGAAAATAGATGAAACAGCTATTCGCCGAGGACTTTCAGAAGCGAGATGGCCAGGACGGATTGAATTTTTGCGCGACAATCTTGTGATAGATGGAGCGCATAACAATGAAGGTGTAGCTGCTTTGTGTCAGTTTCTACAAGAGCAGTATCCAACTCATGTGATTCATTTTTTATTTGCGGCAATCAATACGAAACCAGTTGATACCATGTTGAAACAATTAGAGAATATGGGAGATGTGACCGTAACAAGTTTTTCTGATGACAGGGCAGTGCCTTTTGAAGCGTATCCCAAGGATTATCCTAGGGTGCCTTCTTTTACAGAGTGGTTAGAGACAGTTGATCGTTCTGCTTCAAATAGTCTATACGTGATAACAGGGTCTCTTTACTTTATCAGTGGTGTGAGAAAGTACATCTTGGAGGAATGGGAATAGGACTGGTTATTCAATAAGTGTCTCAGTAGCCTTGTATAGTGAATTGAATAAAGGTTAGGACATCGTTAAGTCGCTTTGATGAACGCTAGTTTTATCTGTAGCTCCTTGCCTTGTCCTATTTCTTTCTCAATCCACCATAGCTCATCTTTCGTGTGGCGTTGATTAGATGATTTTTTTGGGGGGCTAAAAAACGAATATCATGGTCAATAATACTCACTAAACTTCAAGAATAGCTATCTCGTCTTATAACTATCTACTCATTAAGAAAATGGGGCGAACGAAGTGAGCCAAAGACGATGCATTCGAAATAGTGGGATGACTAGCAACAGTAAAGTAGTTGCTAGTCACGGCATTTTTGAGACTTTAGGCTCAAAAATAAGCAATTGAAACTCCAAGGGAGGTTGCTTGCGCCCGCACTATTTAAGAAAGCATCCCCAAATGCTAACTTTGATTTTAATTGAGTATAACTACTTTGTCGCTCTATTTTGTTAATTATAATAATAGAGGTAGGATTCAAATCCTACCTTGTTCATTTTAGTATTGTTTGATTAAATCAACTGTTGAACGGTCTAGCTTTTTCACGATAGTTTGTAGAAAGGCTTGAGCCTGTATGAAATCATCCATATTATAAAGAGTTTGATGTGAATGGATATACCGAGCGCAAACACCAATTGTAGTAGACGGAATACCGTGTAGTTGCTTATGGGCAGCTCCTGCATCCGTACCCCCTTTTGCGCAATAATATTGGAATTTAATACCGGCTTCTTCTGCGGTTGTGAGAAGGAAGTCCTTCATATTTTTGAGCATGATGTGACCTGGATCATAGAATCGCAAGAGGGTACCGTCACCAATTTTGCCCTGTTCTCCAAAAATATCACCTGCAGGGGAACAATCCACAGCGAGGAAGATGTCAGGGTTAAATTTGTTTGTAGATCCGTATGCACCACGTAAGCCAACTTCTTCTTGGACATTGGCGCCAGCAATCAAGTGATTTGGGAGAGTGACACCTGATAGGCTTTCGAGCAATTCTGTTACCATTAGCACCCCAAAACGATTATCCCAAGACTTGGAAATGATGTTTTGGCCATTTGCAGTTAAAATGGTCTCATTTTTCGGAACGAGAATGTCACCAGGACGTACGCCAAATGTTTCTGCTTCTTCTTTTGAACTAAATCCTGCATCGAAGATGATATCTTTTATAGCAGGAAGTCCAGCGCTACCATTCGTACCACGGGAAAGGTGGGGAGGCATAGATCCAGAAATAACAGGAATTTTTCGACCGTCTTGCAGGTGTAGTGTAAAGGCCTGGCTAGAGACGACAAGTGGATTCCAACCGCCAATTTCTACTGCTCGGAATGTTCCGTCTGCCTGGATATGACTAATCATAAAACCAACTTCATCCATGTGGGCAGCTACAAGAATACGGGGAGCGTTTTCTTCGGTTGTCTCCTTGATTCCGAAAATCCCTCCCAATCCATCTGTTTCAATACGATCAACGTGTGGGGTGATTTTCTGGCGCATGTGATTGCGAACTTCGTGTTCGAATCCAGCAATACCTTGTAATTCGGTAACTTCTTTGATTTTTTCAAATAAAATAGAATGTGACATAATGATCCTCCTGTCTATTATTTTATCACGAATTGTGGTAAAATGTTGGATATGAACAAGAAAAAAGCAGCCTTGCTAGCAGGTGTAGTTGGAGCGGGTATTCTCGCAGCTAGCACGCGATTTTCGATGACCATGTATGAAGAACGAAAAAAAGCGAAAGCTCTCCAGCAAGTGCGTACATTTTTTGCAGAATATGGAGAAATTGCAACTGTATTTATCAACGAGGTAGAATCAAATAAGCGCCGTTTAGTGGGTGGTGTTGTCATGGAAGATGAAACAGTCTATCTGTTTGAAAATGAAGCAGGTGTGATTTGGTATGAGGAGGAATTGATATGATTGTTCCAAAGAGTCTTGAGGAATTGGCTGGTCTTGTCGAGCAAGAAGGAAAACAAGTCTTGTTCTTTTCTGCCGATTGGTGTGGTGATTGTCGCTTTATTAAGCCGTTTTTACCAGAGATTGAGGCTGAAAATCCAGACTTTCAATTTGTCTTGGTGGACAGAGATGAGTATATAGAAGTAGCCCAGCAGTGGAATGTTTTTGGGATTCCCAGTTTAGTTGTTTTGGAAAATGGCAAGGAAATAGCCCGCTTTGTCAATCGAGACCGGAAAACCAAGCAGGAAATCAATGATTTTTTAGCGAATGTGAGAGGATAAGAAATGATTTTTACCTATAATAAAGAACATGTTGGTGATGTCTTAATGGTTATTGTGGCAGATAGTAAGAATGACCAAGTGGCTGTTGAACGTAAAGGAAATGTTGCGCGTGTCTTTCTGATAGACACTCAAGAAACTGTAGCGTGGAATATTTTTCAAGTCTCTAGCTTGTTGACAATTTCAGGCCGTGGTCAAGTTTTTTTAACGGATGAAGATGTAGCTGTTCTCAATCAAGAATTACAAAAAGAAGGCTTCGCAGAATCGTTGGTCAATGATAAGGAGTCCAAATTTGTCGTTGGTGAAATTGTGGAATTGGTTGCTCATCCAGATAGTGACCACTTGAATATCTGTCAAGTTAAAATAGGGGAAGAAAAAACAGTTCAAATTGTCGCAGGAGCGCCGAATGCTGCCCTTGGTTTGAAAACGATTGTTGCCTTGCCTGGTGCGATGATGCCAAATGGCAGTCTAATTTTCCCAGGAGAATTACGTGGTGCAAAAAGCTTTGGGATGATGTGTAGCCCACGTGAATTGCAACTTCCAAATGCCCCACAGAAACGTGGTGTAATTGAGCTAGATTCAAGTGAAGTAGCAGGAACGCCATTTGACCCTGCAAGACATTGGAAGGATAATAATTAAAAAAGTTGGCTTGAGCTAACTTTTTTTGCATCTTTTTTCGAATAGATAAGTAGGAGGATAAAAGATGTATAATAAAGTGATTATTATTGGCCGTTTAACGGCACAGCCAGAGCTACAACAAACTGCAAATGGAAAACATGTTACGCGAATAACAGTGGCAGTCAATCGAAGATTTAAGACAGAAGATGGAGAGCGCCCTGCAGATTTTATAACAGTTATTTTTTGGGGAAAATTGGCTGAAACCCTTGTTTCTTATGCGGGAAAAGGTAGCTTGATGTCAATAGATGGCGAACTCCGCACTCGTACATACGAGAAAAATGGTCAAACTCAATATGCGACAGAAGTTCTTGGACAATCCTTTCAATTACTAGAAAGTCGTGCTCAGCGTGCCATGCGTGAGAATGCTACTGGAGAAGATTTGGCGGATTTAGTCTTGGAAGAAGAGGAATTGCCTTTCTAATTCAACCGTATCTGTGAATGATTAGAAAGTCGGTCTATGGTCTGATTTCTGATAGGGCAAGGAAATTCTCTTGACTATTTTTGACCAAATGATATAATAAGAACAGAGATTAGCACTCGGGTATAAGGAGTGCTAAAAATAGAATGACATTCTTGGAGGTATGCTATGCTTAAGCCATTAAATGACCGAGTGGTCGTAAAACTAGAAGAGCAAGAAGAGCAAACAGTAGGTGGTTTTGTTCTTGCTGGACATGCACACGAAACGACAAAAACAGCAAAGGTACTCGCTGTTGGTGAGGGAATCCGTACCTTGACTGGGGAATTGGTATCACCGAGTGTAAAATCTGGCGATACCGTTTTACTTGAAAACCATGCAGGTATTGAAGTAAAACATGGTGATGAGAAGGTATTGCTCGTTCGAGAAGCAGACATTCTTGCAGTAGTAGAATAAGGACGGAGGAAAAGAAATGGCAAAGGAAATTAAATTTTCATCAGATGCACGTAGTAGTATGGTACGCGGGGTTGATATTTTAGCAGATACCGTAAAGGTGACCTTAGGTCCAAAAGGTCGTAATGTGGTACTTGAAAAAGCGTTTGGCTCACCTCTTATCACGAATGATGGGGTCACTATTGCGAAGGAAATCGAATTGGAAGACCACTTTGAAAATATGGGGGCAAAACTCGTTTCAGAAGTTGCTTCTAAAACCAATGATATTGCAGGTGATGGAACAACGACAGCAACTGTATTGACTCAGGCAATTGTCCGCGAAGGAATTAAAAATGTCACTGCGGGAGCTAACCCGATCGGTATTCGTCGTGGAATTGAAGCAGCAGTACGGGCAGCCGTAGAAGCTCTTAAAGCGAACTCTGTCCCAGTTGCAAATAAAGAAGCAATTGCTCAAGTTGCAGCTGTATCTTCTCGTAGTACAAAAGTTGGTGAATATATCAGCGAAGCGATGGAAAAAGTTGGCAAAGATGGTGTCATTACAATTGAAGAGTCCAAAGGGATGGAAACGGAACTAGATGTTGTAGAAGGTATGCAATTTGACCGTGGTTATTTGTCTCAATATATGGTGACAGATAATGAAAAAATGGTGGCAGACCTTGATAATCCTTATATCTTAATCACAGATAAAAAGATTTCAAACATTCAAGAAATCTTGCCACTATTAGAGAGTATTCTCCAAACGAGCCGCCCACTTTTGATTATTGCAGATGATGTAGACGGAGAAGCTCTTCCAACACTTGTTTTGAATAAGATTCGCGGAACTTTTAATGTTGTTGCAGTAAAAGCACCAGGGTTCGGAGACCGTCGTAAGGCTATGTTGGAAGATATTGCAATCTTGACAGGTGGCACAGTTATCACAGATGATTTGGGACTTGAATTAAAAGATGCAACCATTGAAGCGCTTGGTCAGGCTTCTAAAGTAACAGTTGATAAAGATACAACAGTCATTGTAGAGGGTGCAGGCGATGCAGCGGCGATTGCCAATCGTATCGGTGTGATTAAAGCGCAGATTGAAACAACCACATCTGAATTTGATCGTGAAAAATTACAAGAGCGCTTGGCGAAATTATCAGGTGGTGTGGCAGTTATTAAAGTGGGTGCTGCAACAGAGACGGAGTTGAAAGAAATGAAACTTCGTATCGAAGATGCTCTTAATGCAACTCGTGCAGCTGTTGAAGAAGGAATCGTTGCCGGCGGTGGAACAGCCTTTGTCAATGTGATGGATGCAGTTGCAGGCCTTGAGGTTGAAGGCGATGAAGCAACAGGTCGTAACATTGTTCTTCGTGCTTTGGAAGAGCCAGTTCGTCAAATTGCGCTCAATGCAGGCTTTGAAGGATCAATTGTAATTGACCGCTTGAAACATGCAGAAGCAGGGACAGGTTTTAATGCCGCGACAGGTGAGTGGGTCAACATGATTGAAGCGGGAATTATTGACCCAGTCAAAGTAACGCGTTCGGCTTTACAAAACGCTTCAAGTGTTGCAAGTCTCATTTTGACAACAGAAGCAGTTGTTGCAAACAAACCAGAACCGGCTGCTCCAGCTCCAGCAATGGATCCAAGTATGATGGGCGGTATGATGTAGTAAAGCTAAAAAAGAGACTAGGCAAAAAATCTCTGAACGAGCAAAAGACTTAAAATCATTCTCTTAACGGAGGATGATTTTAAGTCTTTTTGAATATCATTTTCAATGTTTGGCCTGCTAAAATCGCACGTTACCTAGCTCATCTTACATATGTTGATGTGTTTCTTTGTATAGTGAACTGAATAAAGGTTGGGACATCGTTCAGTCGCTTTGCTTCAATAGTCCAGTGGACTGTTGAAGGTTGGAAATAGGGATTATGGAGTAATCCTCAATTAACGCCAGTTCTATCTGTGGCTCCTTACCATGTCCGATTCCTTTCTTAGTCCACTATATTTCGAAAAGATGACCAGAAACAAATTATTTTTAACATTCACTAACTAGTGATAAAATGTTCTTAACAACAGAAAAGGAGACACAGGATGGTTGAATTAGGTATTTCTACATTTGGAGAGACAACTCCGCTTGAAAAGACAGGGCGAGCAGTCAGTCACGCTGAACGGATTCGGAACTTGGTGGAGGAGATTGAGCTAGCAGACCAGGTTGGACTGGATGTGTATGCCATTGGTGAGCACCACAGGGAGGATTTTGCGGTCTCGGCACCGGAGATTGTGCTGGCTGCGGGTGCGGTTAACACCAAGCATATTCGTTTGTCTAGTGCTGTGACGGTTTTGTCCTCAAACGACCCTGTTCGGGTCTATCAACAGTATGCGACGCTTGATGCCTTATCAAATGGCCGAGCAGAAATCATGGTAGGACGTGGTTCCTTTATCGAATCCTTTCCTTTATTTGGCTATGATTTGAAGGACTACGAAGATTTATTTGACGAAAAGTTAGAAATGCTTCTGGCCATCAAAAATGACATTCATCTGAAGTGGCAGGGACAACATACCCAAAGTGTGGAGAGTAGACCTGTTTATCCAAGAGCGGTGCAAGAAGATTTTCCCATCAAAATTGCAACAGGAGGCAGTCCTGAATCCACGCAGAAAATTGCAACTTTAGGATTGCCGATTGTCTACGCCATCATTGGTGGCAACCCTCGTTATTTTAAATCCTTAGTTGATATGTATCGGAAAATAGGCCGTTTGAAAGGGCATGACGAAGCCAAGATGACCGTTGGTGCGCATTCTTGGGGCTGGATTGCTGAGGACAAGGAACAGGCGGAGAAAGACTATTTCTATCCGACCAAGCAGTTAGTAGATGCGATTAGTAAGGACAGACCGTTCTGGAAAGAATTGACCTATGATGCTTACTTGAAGAGTATCGGTGAAGATGGTGCGCTGTTTGTTGGTGATCCTGATACGGTAGCAAATAAGATCATTCGAGTGGTAGAGGAATTAGGACTGGATAGTTTCATGTTACATCTTCCAGTAGGGTCTATGCCACATGAGGATACGTTAAAAGCTATTCGGCTTTATGGTGAACAAGTTGCACCAAGGGTTCGAGCCTATTTTGCCACTAAAGGAAAATAGCTGTTAAACAAGAAATGTTTCAGCAAAGATAGTTGACACAGGGCATCGTTTGTGTTATGATGATAGACGGTACTTTTTACTTTTGGTCTCTCAAAAGTGTACAGAGACGTGCTGACAAATAGTTGCAAAGTACACACAGATAGGGGCTGTCACCAAGTGCTCTATCAACCAAAAATAAAAAATTATACAGGAGAATGTAGATGCCTACAATTAACCAGTTGGTACGTAAACCACGTAAGTCTAAAGTAGAAAAATCTAAATCACCAGCTTTGAACGTTGGTTACAACAGCCGTAAAAAAGTTCAAACAAACGTTTCTTCACCACAAAAACGTGGTGTTGCGACTCGTGTCGGAACAATGACACCTAAAAAACCTAACTCAGCCCTTCGTAAATTCGCTCGTGTACGTTTGAGCAACTTGATTGAAGTAACTGCTTATATCCCAGGTATCGGACACAACTTGCAAGAGCACAGCGTGGTGCTTCTTCGTGGTGGACGTGTAAAAGACCTTCCAGGGGTACGTTACCATATCGTTCGTGGTGCACTTGATACTGCAGGTGTAACAGATCGTAAACAAGGCCGTTCTAAATACGGTACAAAACGTCCAAAAGGGTAAGAAAGGGGATATAGATAAATGAGTCGTAAAAACCAAGCGCCTAAGCGCGAAGTATTGCCAGATCCGCTTTACAATTCAAAATTAGTAACACGTTTGATCAACCGCGTTATGCTTGACGGAAAACGTGGTACAGCGGCTTCTATCGTATACGGTGCCTTTGATCAAATCAAAGAAGCTACTGGAAATGATGCACTTGAAGTATTTGAAACAGCGATGGAAAACATCATGCCTGTACTTGAAGTACGTGCACGCCGTGTCGGTGGATCTAACTACCAAGTCCCAGTTGAAGTTCGTCCAGAACGTCGTACAACTCTTGGACTTCGTTGGTTGGTAACTATTGCACGTAACCGTGGTGAACACACAATGGTTGACCGCCTTGCAAAAGAAATCATGGATGCAGCAAACAACACAGGTGCAGCCGTTAAGAAACGTGAAGATACACACCGTATGGCAGAAGCGAACCGCGCATTTGCACACTTCCGTTGGTAATCTAAGATGTGAGGACGTTAAGAAAGTTCAAGGAAAAATAGAAAATCTTTGCAGAACGCTTGAGCGTTCAAGAAGATTTGTCTTTTTTCCAAAATTTTTAGTCCGAACTCAACTAGCAAAATTGCTCAGCAGTATCTTTTTACCACTTTACAAAAAAGCATTTGAGAACGGGTAGGTCCTGCCTATCCGTTCTTTTCTAAAATATGCTATAATAAGATGTAACTAAATTTAACTAAAATAGGAGAACATAATGGCACGCGAATTTTCACTAGAAAAAACTCGTAATATTGGTATCATGGCCCACGTCGATGCCGGTAAAACAACAACAACAGAGCGTATTCTTTACTATACTGGTAAAATCCACAAAATCGGTGAAACACACGAAGGTGCTTCACAAATGGACTGGATGGAGCAAGAGCAAGAACGTGGTATCACTATCACATCTGCTGCGACAACTGCACAATGGAACAACCACCGTGTAAACATCATCGACACACCAGGACACGTGGACTTCACCATCGAAGTACAACGTTCTCTTCGTGTATTGGACGGTGCGGTAACCGTTCTTGACTCACAATCAGGTGTTGAGCCACAAACTGAAACAGTTTGGCGCCAAGCAACTGAGTACGGAGTTCCTCGTATCGTATTTGCTAACAAAATGGATAAAATCGGTGCAGACTTCCTTTACTCAGTAAGCACACTTCATGAGCGCTTGCAAGCAAATGCTCACCCAATCCAATTGCCAATCGGTGCAGAAGATGATTTCCGTGGAATCATTGACTTAATCAAGATGAAAGCTGAAATCTATACAAATGACCTTGGTACAGATATTCTTGAAGAAGATATTCCAGCTGAATACCTTGAGCAAGCACAAGAATACCGTGAAAAATTGGTTGAAGCAGTTGCTGAAACTGATGAAGAATTGATGATGAAATACCTTGAAGGTGAAGAAATCACAAATGAAGAATTGAAAGCGGGTATCCGTAAAGCAACTATTAACGTTGAATTCTTCCCAGTATTGTGTGGATCTGCCTTCAAGAATAAAGGTGTTCAATTGATGCTTGATGCGGTCATTGACTACCTTCCAAGTCCAGTTGATATTCCAGCAATCAAAGGTATTAACCCAGATACAGATGCTGAAGAAGAGCGTCCAGCTTCAGATGAAGAGCCATTTGCAGCCCTTGCCTTCAAGATTATGACTGACCCATTCGTAGGTCGATTGACATTCTTCCGTGTTTACTCAGGTGTCCTTAACTCAGGTTCATACGTAATGAATACTTCTAAAGGAAAACGTGAGCGTATCGGACGTATCCTTCAAATGCACGCTAACAGCCGTCAAGAAATCGAAACAGTTTACTCTGGAGATATTGCTGCTGCCGTTGGTTTGAAAGATACAACAACTGGTGACTCATTGACCGATGAAAAAGCAAAAGTTATCCTTGAGTCAATCAACGTTCCAGAACCAGTTATCCAATTGATGGTTGAGCCAAAATCAAAAGCAGACCAAGACAAGATGGGTGTTGCCCTTTCTAAATTGGCTGAAGAAGATCCAACATTCCGCGTTGAAACAAACGTTGAAACTGGTGAAACAGTTATCTCAGGTATGGGTGAACTTCACTTGGATGTCCTTGTTGACCGTATGCGTCGTGAATTCAAGGTTGAAGCAAACGTAGGTGCGCCTCAAGTATCTTACCGTGAAACATTCCGTGCTTCAACTCAAGCTCGTGGATTCTTCAAACGCCAATCAGGTGGTAAAGGTCAATTCGGTGATGTATGGATTGAATTTACTCCAAACGAAGAAGGAAAAGGATTCGAATTTGAAAACGCAATCGTCGGTGGTGTGGTTCCACGTGAATTCATCCCAGCGGTTGAAAAAGGTTTGATCGAGTCAATGGCAAACGGTGTTCTTGCTGGCTATCCAATCGTTGACGTGAAAGCGAAATTGTACGATGGTTCATACCACGATGTCGACTCATCTGAAACTGCCTTTAAAGTTGCGGCATCACTTGCCCTTAAAGAAGCAGCGAAATCTGCACAACCAGTTATCCTTGAGCCAATGATGCTTGTAACCGTTACAGCACCAGAAGATAATCTTGGTGATGTTATGGGACACGTTACAGCTCGTCGTGGACGTGTAGACGGTATGGAAGCTCGTGGTAACACACAAATCGTTCGTGCCTATGTACCACTTGCTGAAATGTTCGGTTACGCAACTGTTCTTCGTTCAGCGACACAAGGTCGCGGTACCTTCATGATGGTATTTGACCACTACGAAGATGTACCTAAGTCAGTACAAGATGAAATCATCAAGAAAAATGGCGGTAACGCTTAATCACTAAGAGAGGATATTCCTCTCTTTTTTATCGTCTAAAACTTGCATTTTTTGTCAAATAAGTATATAATGAAAATGTTGAAAGATGACTTGTATGTTTGCAAGTTAAGATTTTCACAAAAGGATTAAAAGGCTCGCCTTTTAAAATAAAAGAACTCGATTTTCATAAGGAGGAAATCATTCATGGTAGTTAAAGTTGGTATTAACGGTTTCGGTCGTATCGGACGTCTTGCATTCCGTCGTATCCAAAATGTAGAAGGTGTTGAAGTTACTCGCATCAACGACCTTACAGATCCAGTTATGCTTGCACACTTGTTGAAATATGACACAACTCAAGGTCGTTTCGACGGTACTGTTGAAGTAAAAGACGGTGGATTTGAAGTAAACGGTAAATTCGTGAAAGTTTCTGCAGAACGTGAACCAGGAAACATTGACTGGGCTACTGATGGTGTAGAAATCGTTCTTGAAGCTACAGGATTCTTTGCTTCTAAAGAAAAAGCTGAGCAACACATCCACGCTAACGGTGCGAAAAAAGTTGTAATTACTGCACCTGGTGGAAACGATGTGAAGACAGTTGTATTCAACACAAACCACGATATTCTTGATGGTACTGAAACAGTTATCTCTGGTGCTTCATGTACGACAAACTGCTTGGCTCCAATGGCGAAAGCACTTCAAGACAACTTTGGTGTTGTTCAAGGTTTGATGACAACTATCCACGCTTACACTGGTGACCAAATGATCCTTGACGGACCACACCGTGGTGGTGACCTTCGTCGTGCTCGTGCAGGTGCTGCAAACATCGTTCCTAACTCAACTGGTGCTGCAAAAGCAATCGGTCTTGTAATTCCAGAATTGAACGGTAAATTGGACGGAGCTGCTCAACGCGTTCCTACACCAACTGGATCAGTAACTGAATTGGTAACTGTTCTTGAGAAAAATGTAACAGTTGATGAAGTAAATGCTGCAATGAAAGCTGCTGCAAACGATTCATACGGTTACACTGAAGATCCAATCGTTTCTTCAGATATCGTAGGTATGGCTTACGGTTCATTGTTCGATGCAACTCAAACGAAAGTTCTTGATGTTGACGGCAAACAATTGGTGAAAGTTGTATCTTGGTATGATAACGAAATGTCATACACTGCTCAATTGGTTCGTACACTTGAGTACTTTGCAAAAATCGCAAAATAATGCTATAGAAGGAGAAGTCGCGTGATTTCTCCTTTTTGAGGTGAAAGAAACCGTTTTAAAAAAGAATGCCCATCTCCCTAGTAGGAAAAAATCGTTTGTCATCAGGAAAAGCAAATTAGGAACGATAGGCCTGAAAATACTTGAAGAATAGCGGAAAAAGCAAAAAAATCCGCTAAAAATGTTGACATATATTTGCAAGTGTGTTATCATTAACTTACCTCTAAGGGGGAAAATATATTTTCACAGGAGTTTTTTATCATGAAAAAAACATATATCACATTGGCAACAGTAGCTGCTTTGTCTGCTGTAGTTGCTACAGCACCAGTTGCGCATGCTACTGTTGAGAAAAAACTGGATATTGCTCAAGAGGTTAAGCCAGCTTTAACTAAGCCAGTTCAATTGCAACAAGATTTAGTAAATGCTGTTAAATACCTTGGTAATGGTACAGAAGCACAATCTAAATTAGAAAAAAATCTTCCAAATCTTGAAACAGCCTTGAAAACAGCTAAAGAAGGTGCTGAGACAGCTGTAAAAAATGCAGAAGATACTGCTAAAAATAATCTTAAACCATTCGAAACTGCAGTGAAAACAGCTGAAGATGCTGTTAAAGCAGAAAATGATAAGATTGCTACAGAAAACAAGAACATTGCAGATGCAGAAGCTAAAATTAAAGAGTTGAGCCTTGTTTCTGGTTTGACAGCAGCTGAGCAAAAAACCCAAGTTGAAGCACAAGAACGTATTATCTCTACTGCTAAAACAGCAATTGAAACTTCAGAAAGTTTATTGGAAGGGTTAAATAACAAAGTAACAGACGCTAAAGAAAAACTTGAAGAAGCTAAGGCAGATCAAGCTAAAACAGTTGAAGCAGTTAAAAAAGCAGAAGCTAAAAAAGTAGCAGAAAAACAAAAATTAGTTGACGAAGCTAAAAACGATATTGCAGAATGGAAAGAAGCAAACAAACAACTTAAAGATAAAGTTGAAGCTGCTAAATTGGCACTTATCAAAGATGGTTTGACAGATGCTCAATTGCAAGCTCTTGTAAAAGAAGCACAAGAACAAGTAGCAAAAGATCAAGCTATGGCTGCAACTCCAGTATACCGTCTCTACAACGCTGGTCTTAAAGTACACTTGTACACAACTGATGCAAACGAGTACGCAGTACTTGGAGCACGTGGTTGGAACCAAGAAGGTGTAGCATTCAACTCAGCTAGCGAAGGTACACCAGTATACCGTCTATACAACTCTGCACTTAAAGTACACTTGTACACAACTGACGCAAACGAGTACGCAGTACTTGGACAACGTGGTTGGACACAAGAAGGTGTAGCATTCCGTTCAGTTAAAGAAGGTAAACCAGTATACCGTCTATACAACAAAGGATTGAAGAAACACTTGTACACAACTGACGCAAATGAGTACGCAGTACTTGGACAACGTGGTTGGACACAAGAAGGTGTAGCATTCAACTCAGCTAACTAATCTTACCAATCAAAAAAAGGGAAGTTCACTTCCCTTTTTTCTTGTCATCAAGATACAAAGGTCGTAAAAAAATAGGACCTCCCCTGGAAATGACCAGCATGTTCAGGAGAGGTATCTTTTTCGCTAGAATTTTAGACCGTGTTCAATTCATCAAGATACAAGGTCGTAAGAAAAACAGTTCCTAAAAGGTGCTTGTAATCTCCTGCCAAAATATAGAACAGCTAAAGATAGTGACCTATATACAAGAAAAACCCGAACTATAATATAAAAGCTAAAGAAGAATTGTTTTTGTCATCATTTTTGAAAATGTTATAGACAAGTTAATCAGGCTGATAGTAAAACTACCAAACATGAACAGGATTTGTACAACTTCAAATGCCGTCAAAAATCAGCTACTCCTTTCTAAGTGGATTTTTGTACTTATATCTATAAGTACTACTCTCTTTTTAAAATAAGTAGCCACCGTCTGCACTTTTCTACTGTTTTATTATGCTATAAAATATAGAGTTCTACAATAGAAATGTATGGTAGCTTATCCGAGGTGAAGCTTTTCCAGTAGGTAGAAGGCGAATGATCAAGCGAGTTTTTTTGTGAAATCTTTCCCTAAATTTCCAAAATATGGTATAATGAGGGAGTATAAAATAAAGAATAGGAGTTTTTGTAAAATGGCAAAACTTACTGTAAAAGATGTTGACTTGAAAGGCAAGAAAGTCCTTGTCCGTGTTGACTTTAACGTTCCGTTGAAAGATGGCGTGATTACAAATGACAACCGTATTTCAGCAGCCATTCCTACTATCAAGTATATCCTTGAGCAAGGTGGACGTGCAGTTCTTTTCTCTCACCTTGGTCGTGTGAAAGAAGAAGCGGATAAAGAAGGAAAATCGCTTGCACCAGTTGCTGCGAACTTGGCAGAAAAATTAGGGCAAGATGTTGTCTTCATCCCAGGGGCAACTCGTGGAGCAGAACTTGAAGCAGCAATCAATGCCTTGGAAGATGGACAAGTTCTTTTGGTTGAAAACACTCGTTTTGAAGATGTTGACGGCAAGAAAGAATCAAAAAATGATGCAGAACTTGGTCAATACTGGGCTTCTCTTGGAGATGGAATTTTTGTTAATGATGCCTTTGGTACAGCCCACCGCGCACACGCTTCAAACGTAGGTATCTCAGCAAACGTTGAAAAAGCAGTTGCGGGTTTCCTTCTTGAAAATGAAATTGCCTATATCCAAGAAGCGGTTGAAAATCCAGTTCGTCCATTCGTGGCAATCCTTGGTGGTTCAAAAGTTTCTGATAAGATTGGTGTCATTGAAAACCTTCTTGAAAAAGCTGATAAAGTCCTTATCGGTGGAGGTATGACTTACACATTCTACAAAGCACAAGGTATTGAAATCGGAAATTCACTTGTAGAAGAAGATAAATTAGATGTAGCAAAAGCTCTTCTTGAAAAAGCAAATGGTAAATTGATCTTGCCAGTTGACTCAAAAGAAGCAAATGCTTTTGCTGACTACACAGAAGTCCGTGATACAGATGCTGAAGCAGTTTCTGAAGGCTTCCTTGGTCTTGACATCGGTCCAAAATCAATTGCTAAATTTGACGAAGCTCTTACAGGTGCGAAAACAGTTGTTTGGAACGGTCCTATGGGTGTCTTTGAAAATCCTGACTTCCAAGCTGGAACAATCGGTGTGATGGATGCGATTGTCAAACAGCCAGAAGTGAAATCAATCATCGGTGGTGGGGACTCAGCTGCAGCTGCCATTAACCTTGGTCGTGCAGATAAATTCTCATGGATTTCTACAGGTGGTGGAGCTTCAATGGAATTGCTAGAAGGTAAAGTGTTGCCAGGCTTGTCTGCATTGACAGAAAAATAATCTTCTCATGATGGAAGGCTAGAAAAGAGGCTGGGACAAAAGTTCCTAGCCTCCTTATTTTTATAGTTTGAGCAGTTTGACGCAGTAGTTGTCTGGTTTGTAAAATGTTGATAAATCAACATTTTACAAACCTAGTCAACCTTGCGGGGGTGGGAGTAAGCGAATCCAGTGGATTCACTTAGCCCGAACCTAGAAAGAACGGAGTGAGGTTAATCGATTTCTACGAAATCACGATTTTTGTCCCACTCCCTTTTCTGTGCATCGCGTAGAGTTTCTGTGAGGTTTAGCGAACTAGAAAATATAAAGTATTGCCAGGACTTTCAGCTCTTACTGAAAAATAATACTTTCTGCAAAATCGTTATTTTGTAGAAAGAGAAAGCGAAATAATAGTAAAAGGGTGGATTTGTAATCTACCCTTTTACATGGGAAAAAATAATGCTAGCTGGTAGCGTTTCAAGAGAGCGGTTAGAAGCTAACAGACTATCAGGCTGATCGATTTAGTGAGAAATCGTCTATGAGTCAGGCAAGTTGTGCAATTAGTGGTATAATAATAGGTGATATGACTTGTAAGATGGGGTGATGTGGGCTATGTTTAAAAAATACAAATTTAATCCCAAGGAATTTAAGTTGGGAATGCGGACCTTGAAATCAGGAATAGCGGTCTTTTTAGTTATCCTGCTTTTTGCATTTTCTAGCCGACAAGGAGCTCAAATAGCGGCCTTGACAGCCGTTTTTAGTCTGCGTGAGGATTTTGATAAAAGTGTGCATTTTGGGGCTTCTAGGATTTTGGGGAATTCAATTGGTGGCATCTATGCGCTGATCTTTTTTATCTTAAACCAAATTTTTCATGAGCATGTATTGGTGACGATTTTTGTGGTGCCGGTCTGTGTCATGTTAACGATTATGACAAATGTGGCCATGAATAACAAGCCTGGTATTATCGGAGGAGTGGCTGCCTTGTTGATTATCACTTTGTCGATTCCGTCTGGGAATGCGATTCAGTATGTCTTTATTCGTGTCTTTGAGACCTTTGTTGGGGTGTTTATTGCGATTTTGGTAAATTCGGATATTGATAAAATTAAAAAGCGTTTACAAGACGAACGATGTAAGAAAATATAACATATAACATTGACGGATGCTTGAAATTTTCCTATAATGGTAGGCAGAAAGGAGCTTATCATGAGAGAAAAAGAATTTCGTAGATCTTTAGCGGTCTTTCCAATTGGTAGTGTGATGAAATTGACAGACTTAACTGCGCGTCAAATCCGCTATTATGAAGAACAGGGTTTGATTCACCCGGATCGAAATGAGGGCAACCGCAGACTCTATTCATTGAATGATATGGACCAGTTGCTGGAGATCAAGGATTTCCTTAATGAGGGTCTTAATATCGCAGCAATCAAGAAAGAGTATGCGAACCGCCAAGCCAAGCCTCAGAAGGAATCTGAAGCGCTGACGGATGAAGATGTACGCCGTATTCTCCGTGATGAACTCCGCAACCAAGGGCGCTTTTCTAACCCTACTAGTATCTTTCGTTAGTCTTCCCTGTTTTTGGACAGGAGTGTTATAGTTGAATCATTAAAGGAGACCATTTATGTCAATTACAGTAGCGGATATCAAACGGGATATTCAAGAAAAGAATGTGACTTTCATTCGCTTGATGTTTACAGATATCTTAGGAATTATGAAAAATGTTGAAATTCCAGCCACTGATGAGCAAGTAGATAAGGTGTTGTCAAATAAGGCGATGTTTGACGGCTCTTCTATTGAAGGATTTGTCCGAATCAATGAGTCAGATATGTATCTGTATCCGGATTTGAATACCTGGACGATTTTCCCTTGGGGTGATGAAAATGGTCGTGTTGCAGGTCTAATCTGTGATATTTATACGACAGAGGGTGAACCATTTTTAGGGGATCCTCGTGGAAATCTGAAAAAGGCCTTGCGCCATATGGAACAGCTAGGTTTCACATCGTTTAACCTTGGACCAGAACCAGAATTTTTCCTCTTTAAAATGGACGAAAATGGCAATCCAACGCTTGAAGTAAATGATAAGGGTGGGTATTTTGACCTTGCGCCGACAGACCTTGCGGATAATACACGCCGTGAGATTGTCAATGTCTTGACACAAATGGGCTTTGAAGTAGAGGCTAGTCATCATGAGGTAGCAGTAGGCCAGCACGAAATTGACTTTAAGTATGCGGATGTTTTGAAGGCATGTGACAATATTCAGATTTTCAAATTGGTTGTCAAAACGATTGCTCGTAAGCACGGTCTATATGCAACCTTTATGGCCAAGCCGAAGTTTGGTATTGCGGGTTCTGGAATGCATTGCAATATGTCCTTGTTTGATTGTGAAGGAAATAACGCCTTTTATGATCCAGCAGATCCGTATGGTATGCAGTTGTCAGAAACAGCCTATCATTTCTTGGGAGGCTTGATGAAGCATGCCTACAGTTATACAGCGATTATGAATCCGACAGTTAACTCTTATAAGCGCTTGGTACCAGGATTTGAAGCGCCTGTTTATATCGCTTGGGCTGGTCGTAACCGCTCGCCATTGATTCGTGTACCGGCCTCTCGTGGTATGGGAACGCGTTTGGAGTTGCGTTCGGTTGATCCAACTGCTAACCCGTATTTAGCAATGGCGGTCTTGTTGGAGTCTGGTTTGGATGGTGTCGAAAATAAGATTGAAGCGCCAGCGCCAGTAGAATCGAATATCTATGCAATGACTGAATCAGAGCGTCAACGTGCAGGAATTGTCGATTTACCGTCTACATTGCATAATGCCATTAAGGCCTTGCAAAAGGATGACATCGTAAAAGCTGCTCTTGGAAACCACATTTTTACAAACTTTGTAGAAGCTAAGAAGATTGAATGGGCTAGCTATGCGACTTACGTATCGCAATGGGAAATTGACCATTATTTGGATTTATACTAATCATAAGGGAAGGATACCGAAGGTGTCCTTTTTATTATGGCTGTTAGCTATCATAAAAGGCTGGAGTTTTGGCTGAGTCGTTGCTACTTATACTCATTTAATTTCAAAAATAGCTATTTTATCTATTACTATTTATTTTTTTTTTATAAAAATATGAATCCAATAGGCTACTTTCTCAGTAAATGAAATGAATGGTGGTAGGAAAGGGAGTTCATATCCGAACCATCTAAGGAAGTCACAAAACATTAACTTTGATTTTCATTGAGTCTTACAACTTTGTAAGGTTTCAATACAGAATCGTAAGGTTATAGAGTATTTCAAGTTTTATAATAAAGATAGGGAGAGTGATTAAAATAACTTTCTTGAGTAAAAGATTGATAGGAGTTAGATAATGAAAGATGTGATCACGTTACAGCAGTTAGTAAAGGTTTATAAGGATGTTCCAACTGTTGATTTGGAGCAGATTACGGTACATGAAGGGGAAATTTATGGCTTTCTTGGCCCAAATGGTGCTGGTAAAACAACGACCATGAAAATGATTTTGTCGTTGGTTTCACCGACTTCTGGTCAGATTTTTGTTAATGGTCAGCCGATTGATCAAAAGGGACAGTATTTAGGTCAAATAGGATCAATGATTGAGGAGCCTTCGTATTATCCGAATTTGACAGCCTATGAAAATCTGTTAGTTTTTCAGAAAATGCTTGGCTTTGACAAGAAACAGATTTGGCCGACATTGAAATTAGTCGGGTTGGCAGATGAAAAAAATCGCAAGAAATTAGTAAAAGCCTATTCTTTAGGAATGAAACAACGCCTGGCTTTAGCCTTTGCATTAGTTAAGAAACCAAAAATTTTACTCTTAGATGAGCCGACCAATGGCTTGGATCCTGCCGGGATTCATGAAATTCGAGAGTTAATCGTTAAACTGGCTAAAGAGGAAGGTTTAACCGTCTTTATTTCGAGCCATATTCTCTCTGAAATTGAGCACATCGCTGATCGAGTAGGCATTATCAATCATGGGCGCTTGGTTTACGAAGGAGAAATTAACGCAATTAAAGCCAAGACATGGATTGAGATCGGTGGTGATTTTTCAAATGGGTCTGTGCTGGAGTATCTGAAAGAGTTTGGCCATTTGACTATTTTAGAATACAGTCCTGATCGTGTGAAGCTGGCTGATTTGGAGGACGAAGATGTAGCTGATTTGGTCAACTGCTTGGTGGGTCATCATGTTCGGATTTTCCATGTTTCTCGTGAAAGAGAAAACTTGGAAGATATCTTTCTGACGTTGACGAAGGAGGGGTAATATGTTAAAAGCAATTCAAATTGAATGGTTAAAGAGCAAGCGAACGAAATCATTGATGACTTCAATGGCGATTATCTTGAGTGGAATAGTGTGGACGGTTGCGGTATCAAGAGTAGATGGCCAGGGAGTGGAATCGTTTTTTGACAATCAAGATACTCATGCTTTGATCCTTCCTTTGGCAATTAGTATTTTTGTTTCCCGCATTGTTTTTAACGAAAAAGAAGGTCGAACCTTTAAGTTACAAGCCAGTAATGGGAATGGTTTACAGACTGTATTTCATGATAAGTTATGGTTTGCAAGTTTATTTTTTGTCTTAATGGCCATTCTTTATTCGATGATTATTTTCTTGTATATTGTAGCTGTTCGAGGAGCTTCGGTCGCTATTCAGCTAGTGTGGATTCAAATTGCAACACTTTCACTAGCAAGTTTTGTGCAGGTTTGTTTGTACCTGACCTTAGCCCTGTCTATGGAAAAACCGGGAGGTGTACTTGCTTTAGGATTTATCGGTTCGTTTTTGGGGCTGATTTTTCAATCACAGACCAACAAGTTATGGTCTTTTCTAATTCCTTGGGATGGGGCAAGCTTCTTATCCGTTTATAAATTTGGTTTTGACCCAAAGACTGATAAAGGATTTTACACAGTAGATAGCCAGTTAGCCTTGAAAATAACGATCTATACTCTCTATGCACTTGCTTGCTATTTGCTTGCACGGAAGATGATGTTGAAAAAGAAAGGAGAATTGCTATGATACAGTATATCGTTGCTGAGTGGCGAAAATTACATAAAGTGCAGCTTGGACTGATTGGGTTACTCATGCTAGGTATTTCCAGTGTTATAGGATTTGGGATTTATTATATGAATCGCGCTGTTTTTATTGAAGATACACAGTCTATCGTGATGTGGGGGCAGCTGACTTTCTACTATAGTCAGATTTTCTATCCAGCCCTGTTGGCCATCTTCGTCGGCCTCTGTTTTATGCCAGAATTTGAAAGAACGACGTTAGAAATGTTACAGGCGAATCATGTATCAATTAAAAAACTTGTAGTGAGCAAATTGCTTAACTTGCTCCTTCTGTTACTCCCTATTCAACTATTGTTGGTTGTGTTTTGGTTGTTTGCTCTATGGCTTGATCAGATAACCGTCTTTTCTGAACTTGTACTTCATTTAAAGTGGATTTTTCTGTCACTTATAGGTTCTCTCGGTATTTTGAGTTTACAGGCGTATTTATTTGTCAAGACACGAAATATTGCTAAATCAGTTGCTTATGCGGCTATGGGAGCTGTTGGCGGATTTGTTTTGCTTTTTATAGGGGATAGGTTGCCGTTATTTTATCCCTATTCACAACCGATGATTGCGCTTCGTAGTCGAGCTTTGGTGGATTTTCCTCGTTCAGAATTGGTATTATTTGTCGGGATAAATCTTCTATATTGTGCTGTATTTTATGGCTTGACAGTCAGAGAGCTTCAAAAACGGCCGTAGTTGACAAACTAAAAAACCGTCATCTCTTTTGAGGTGGCGGTTTTATCTGTTATTTATCAGGTGTTAGAATCATCGGGATGATGATTGGTTCGCGTTCGGTCTTTTCATATAAGAAGGGTCTAAGAGCATTGACAATAGCTCCGTTGACAGATTGGATATTGGCATCCTTATTTTTTAGAGCGATACGAATGGCATTGAATAAAATGCGTTGGCTTTCGCGAATGAGGTCGCCTGATTCCCGCATATAGATAAAGCCTCGGCTGAGGATATCTGGACCTGCTAGAATCATTTGTGATTGGAAATCAACAGTTGCGACAGCAAGCACAACACCGTCTTCAGATAAGTCTCTGCGGTCTTTGAGGACAGCTGCGCCAATTTCTCCAATGCGGTTTCCATCTACATAGATATCCTGAGCATTGAACTGTCCTGCTAGACGAGCACTGTCATTTGTCAGGGCAAGGACATCTCCATTTTCCATGATGAAAATGTTATCTTTAGGAATACCGGTATCCATAGCGAGTTGGGCATGGATTTTTTGCATGCGATATTCGCCGTGGACAGGCATGAAGAATTTTGGTTTGATGAGGCGGAGCATGAGTTTTTGTTCTTGTTGTCCACCGTGTCCAGAAGTATGGATGTTGTTAATCTTGCCGTGAATGACTTCTACACCTGCTTCAATCAAGATGTTAATCAGCTTATTAACGCCAGTTGTGTTTCCTGGGATGGGGCTAGATGAGAAGATAACGGTATCGCCTGGTTGCAATTGAACTTGACGGTGGGTACCGTGTGCGATACGAGAAAGGGCAGCCATCGGCTCACCTTGACTTCCTGTACAGAGAATCATGATTTCGCTGGCAGGGTATTCTTTGATTTCATTTGGCTCGATAAAGGTATTTTTAGGGACTTTGATGTAACCTAGCTCAATACCGTTTACAATGGCTTTTTCCATAGAACGGCCAAATACGGCAATCTTACGTCCAGTTTTTACCGCGGCATCGGCAGCTTGTTGTAGACGGAAGATATTTGAAGCAAAGGAGGCAAAGATAATGCGACCGTGAATGCCTTCAATCAATTTCATGATGGATTGGCCAACGACTTTTTCTGAGTTGGTAAAGGTTGGTACTTCCGCATTTGTTGAGTCAGAAAGCAAACAAAGGACACCTTCTTCTCCAAGAGCAGCCATGCGATGTAGGTCAGCAGGTTCTCCTACAGGTGTAAAGTCAAATTTGAAGTCTCCTGTACAGACAATTTTTCCTTGAGGAGTATCAATGACGATACCAAGTGGTTCTGGAATGGAGTGAGTGGTACGGAAGAAGCTGACCTTTAATTGTTTGAAGGTTAGTTCGGTATTGTGATTGATTTCATGGAGTGTTGCATCACGCAAGAGACCGTGTTCTTCTAATTTTCCGCGAATAAGGGCAAGAGCTAATGGTCCAGCATAGATAGGGATATTAGCTTGTTTGAGAAGGAAAGGAATCCCTCCGATATGGTCTTCGTGACCATGGGTGATGACAAGCCCCTTTACACGGTCAATATTATCAACGATATAAGAGTAATCTGGAATAACGTAGTCAATACCGAGTAGGTCATCTTCTGGGAATTTAATACCTGCATCGACAATGAGAATTTCATCTTGGTATTCAATGCCGTAGGTATTTTTCCCGATTTCTCCCAAACCACCGATGGCAAAGACGCCGACTTCTTGAGGTTTTAAATTTACTGACATGGATTAAAACTCCGTAATACTAAAATCGGCATGAGTTTTTTCGTACTCAAGGTGGTTTTCAGACAATAATTCAATAAATTCGATGTTGTAAGCTGTATGTTCTTCCACTAGTTGGCGAGCGATAATACGGCCTTCTAATTCGGTTTTCGCATCAATATCGAGATAAAGAGTACGAGTTTGTTCGCGGCGTGGAGTAGCATCTTTTGCTTCTTGGTAAAATACTTTATAAATCATGTGTTTCCTTTCATTGATGACAATTCTTTCTGAAAAATGAGAGAGTAGACTGCGCCCTATTTCACTTCTTTTATCTGTTCAGACTACAAAAAAGCAAGAGTATAAGCGGATAGCTTAGGCTCTACATTTCTTGTTGGGTTTGGATGCATTGCACCGTCCAAACAGGTTAGGCTATTACAAAAATAGTCTAGTGAGATTTATGTATAGTGAATTGAATAAAGGTTAGGACATCGTTCAGTTGCTTTGATGAACTCCAGTTCTATCTGCAATTCCTTGCCTTGTCCTATTCCTTTCTCAATCCACTATAATTTTCTAGAGTTGTCATTTTTAGTTGTGATTTTTCTACTATTATACCACAAAAGAGGGCTTTGGTAAAAGGAATTGGCAGGAAAATGAAAAAATCGCTTGTCTTTCAAGTGGTTTTCACAGGCCACCATTCTCAAGGATTGAAAAAAAGGGCGAGATAGCTTACAATAGAGAAGGATAGAATCGTGAAAAGAGAGTAAAAAGATGAAAATATTGGCACTTGATACGTCTAACCAAACGTTGGCCGTAGCCTTAGTGGAAAATGGACGTTTACAGACAGAGATGACACTTGCGATTAAGAAAAATCATAGTATTAGTCTCATGCCAACGATTGATTTCTTAATGCAGTCTGTTGGCTGGAAACCGGCTGATTTGGAGAGAATTGTGGTAGCACAGGGTCCTGGATCTTATACAGGTTTGCGGATTGGAGTTGCAACTGCAAAGACATTGGCCTATACTCTGGGGATTGATTTGGTAGGGATTTCGAGTTTACAAGCTCTACTACCAGCAGACAGTAAGGGCTTAGTAGTGCCACTGATTGATGCGAGACGAAATCATGTCTATGCCGGATTCTACGAACAAGGGCAAGCAGTCAAGGCAGATACCTACCTTTCTTTCGAAGCCTTATTAGAAGAAGTGAAAAACTATGAGCAGGTCACCTTTGTGGGGGAAGTTGCAGCTTTTACGGAGCAGATTGAGGCGGCTTTACCCAAAGTTCAGTATCAGGCGACCTTACCGTCTGCTTATCAGTTTGCCTTGAATGGAGAGCATGCGCCTGTGAGTGAGGTAATGTCCTTTGAACCTCGTTATCTCAAGCGGGTTGAAGCAGAAGAAAATTGGCTCAAGAATCATGAGGAAAGAGATAGAGAAAGTTACATTCAGCGAGTATGATAGAAATTGAAGAATACAAGGGACAAGAAGAACTTGCACGAGATTTCTTTACCATTTTGTGCGATGTGTATGATCAGGCACCATGGACGGTAGAGCAGATCGAATCAGATTTACGCCAACCAGAAACGGTTTACTATCTGGCAGAAGAGGGGCGGGAACTTCTTGGCTTTCTAGCTGTCCAAGAGATTGTAGATGAATTGGAAATTTTGCAGCTTGCAGTACGTAAAGATGTTCAAGGTCAGGGGATAGCAGGAAAGCTACTCCATTGTATTCAAGATTTTGCAGGTTCGGTATTTCTGGAAGTGAGGGCTTCCAATCATCGTGCTAGGCATTTGTATGAACGGCATGGCTTTTTGGAGATTGGGAAGCGAAAGGATTATTATCATCATCCAAGGGAAGATGCTATTGTGATGAAAAGAGAGACAGATGAAAGATAGATATATTCTTGCCATTGAGACATCATGTGATGAAACCTCGGTTGCAGTATTGAAAAATGATGCGGACTTGTTGTCCAATGTGATTGCGAGTCAAATTGAAAGCCATAAACGGTTTGGCGGCGTTGTTCCTGAAGTAGCCAGCCGTCATCATGTAGAAGTAATAACAGTCTGTATTGAAGAAGCCTTGTTGGAGGCTGGGATAGGAGCTTCGGACCTAACAGCAGTTGCGGTGACCTATGGTCCTGGTTTAGTTGGAGCCCTTTTGGTAGGCTTATCCGCAGCGAAAGCCTTTGCTTGGGCAAATGGTTTGCCCTTGATTCCAGTCAATCACATGGCAGGACACCTGATGGCAGCACGTAGCGTGAAGGAGTTGGAGTATCCCTTGCTTGCATTATTGGTCTCTGGTGGGCACACGGAGCTGGTCTATGTATCAGGAGAAGGTGAGTATAGCATTGTCGGAGAAACGCGAGATGATGCGGTAGGAGAGGCTTATGATAAGGTTGGACGTGTCATGGGGCTTCCCTATCCAGCTGGTCGTGTTATTGATGAATTGGCACATCAGGGACAGGATATTTATAACTTTCCACGTGCAATGGTCAAAGAAGATAATCTAGAGTTCTCATTTTCAGGCCTTAAGTCAGCTTTTATCAACCTTTGTCATAATGCCGAACAAAAAGGAGAAACACTTGTCAACGAAGATTTAGCAGCTTCTTTTCAGGCTTGTGTCTTAGATATTTTGCTGGCAAAGACGAAAAAAGCTCTCGAAAAATATCCTGTCAAGACCTTGGTGGTTGCAGGGGGAGTAGCTGCTAATCAGGGCTTGCGCGAGCGTTTAAATCAGGAAATAACTGATGTTGAGGTCATTATCCCACCCTTGCGCCTCTGCGGTGATAATGCAGGCATGATTGCCTTAGCTGCGGTCAGCGAATGGAACAAGAACAACCTAGCGTCTCTGGATTTGAATGCCAAGCCGAGTCTAGCTTTTGATTCCTTGTAGGATTGCTTATAGTAACTGGAGAGCCGAGAGGCTCTCAGAATGTAGACAAGCCCGAGATTTATGTAAACAAATTCAAAAGCTCTGCTAACTGAACATTTGATTTTCCGATTTTCGCGAGCGGAGCGAGCCTCATTAGATACTTTTCGCTGTGGTAAAAGTAGGGAGTGGGACTCAATTGTGATTTTGTTTAAATCGATTATCCTCGCTCCTTTGTTTCTGGGCTCGGGCTAAAATAATCCACTGGCTTATTTTAGCCCGCAGGAAGTCGCTACCGTCCGCACCACCTAAGAAAAGTATCTCAAATTAAATCTGGGAGCCGAGAGGCTCTTTTTTCAGGAAGTTTCAACTGGCAGAGATGGTTTTTCTAAAAACTAGTGAAAAGGTTGACGGTAGTTGCTTTCTAGCTTATACTAGTAAGACAATGATAGGACTTGGAAAGGAGTTTGGTATGCAAGGTTCATTTGTGAAAGAAGGGGCAATTGATGCGATTCCTACCATTTTAGGCTATGCGAGTATTGGACTAGCTTGTGGAATTGTTTCGGTTAATTCAGGTATTTCAGCGCTAGAAATGGCTTTGATGAGCGTATTCGTATATGCAGGAAGTGCGCAATTTGTGATGTGTGCCATGATTTTAGCGGGTGCGCCTTTGATGTCGATTGCAGTGACGGTATTTTTTGTCAATCTACGTCATTTTCTCCTCAGTCTGCATACAGCGTCCATGTTTCAAAAAAATTCTTTGGGTTCTAATATTTTTATCGGTTCATTTTTGACGGATGAGTCCTATGGTGTCTTGTTGCGGAAACAGTTGGAAAATCCAACGGTATCTCCCTATTGGATGTATGGGAATAATCTGGCTAGCTATACTGCATGGGTGTTGTTTACCGTGTTAGGCAATCTCATCGGTAGCTTCATTCCAAATCCGGAAGGGTTAGGACTTGATTTTGCATTGGTAGCAATGTTTGTAGGAATTTTTGCAGGTCAGCTAGAAGCGATGGCAAGACAGATTCCATTACGGAAGATTGGCTGGATTCTGTTGAGTGTATTTTTGGCCTATATGGGATTGGTTCTGGTGACCTCTTCTTATATTGCGGTTCTTGTAGCGACCTTGATTGGCTGTTTTGTGGGGGTGATGCTGGATGATAAATAGGGAAATGGTATGGATGATTCTAGCTGCAATGGTTGTAACCTGGGTGCCGAGAATTCTGCCCTTTGTCTTAACAAAAGGAAAATCTCTGCCCCCTCTTACCTTGCATTTTTTACGCTTTCTACCTCTTTCCATTATCTTTGCCTTGACCTTATCAAGTGTGGTGGATGAAAGGGTGGGGCATTTTCCGCGTTTTCTACCAATTGAAACAATAGCCTTGTTACCGACTTTCTTTGTCGTTTTGAAAACAAAGAATATTCTGCTCGCAGTTATAGTAGGGGTTGTCGTAACAGCTAGCTTGCGGTTTCTTTCAGGAATTTAAATCAGATACTAAAAAGTTCGAGATGTTTGTCTCGAACTTTTTGTATTATTTCAACCGAAAGGTCTTAGGAGCTTTTTTGAGGAGAATCAGATAGCCGATTCCGACATAAAGGCTAATTCCGATGGAAAGACCTAGGATATACAGTAGACTTGCGATTTTTAGTTGGGTATTGAGATAGGCCAGCCAATACAAGGCTCCGCTGAGAATGCGGTAGAGAGGATTGACAATTTCCATGTCTTTGGTAAAGGGTTGGAGAATATAGTAGATAAAGAGATCATGGAAGGAAAAGAGGAAGGTCATGCTAAGTATGAGATAGGCTGTCAAGAGAATGATATGCCAAGAATAGTGAAAATGCCCTATCAGCATGATGATGAGAAAGAGAGCGGAAGCAAAAACACTATTAAATTTTAGGATTTGCAAGAAACGATAATTAAAGCCAGCTAAAATCGTCTTAGGCTCTCGATAAAATGGATAATGGAGCATAGCGATGTCACAATTGACAAAGACCATTTGGGTGATTTGCTTGCCGAGCGAGCCTGCATACATAATCATGAGGGTAAAGGGGAGGAGGGCAATCAATCCTTCTTCTGGTAGTTTCAACGGTTCGTGTGCAAAGAATGCAATCGTCGCAAATAAGGTGGGAACGAGTAGCAAAAAGAGCAAGCGTTTTTTCAATCCTTTTGCAAGTATGGTGTGATAGCGTTGGAAAAGCAGGGCATTGAGGTAGTTCATACCGGTCAGGTGCGTGAGGTCTTCCTGTTTGTCTAAACTCAATTTTTCCTGCATTTTCAAGCCTTGACGGGTGTATTCATTGCCTTGTTTCATCTGGAAGATTTTCTTATCTAAGGCGAGCGATTCTTCCATGCGGAAGTTGAAATATTCCGTTATCTGATGAAAGGCAAGAACTGAACGGAGGCTCATGAGGAAAATGGGGATTTGGATAATCAGCAGTACGAGTAAAAATGCGGTGTTGAGTGCATCTCGTTTGAAAAAAGCTAGGATTGCAAAGGTCATACCAGGTAGAAGGAGAGCCCAATTCTGCCAGGACCAATTTGTGATGAAGGTACGGCGTTTAAAGAACCAGAAATTACAAGCATAACCGGCTAATTGGGCGGTCGGGAGTGCTAAGAGTCCGACAGGCAGTATCAGCCATTGGTGAGCTAGACCGCTCAAGATCATCAAGGCAGGAAGATAGGCTAGGCTATGAATAATGGGCTCGACCAATAATTGACTGTGTAAAAAGAGTCTTTGAGAGAGTTTGAAATTGACCAGAAACTCTCGATTTGATTGTGAGATGACGGATTCAAAACCTTTTGAGAAGCGAAAAAGAACGCCTGTTAGACTAATCCATATGGCAAAACCAAGTAGGAAGCTCTGAGGTTGTAGAGGTAGGGATAGAGGCTCCGCACCTGTTGCAAGATTGATAGTGATATGGGCTGTGCCCACATAGAGCGTTAGCCAGAAGAATTTTGCCAAGAAGCGAAAAGGGATGGAGAGAATAGTAAAGAGATAAAATAAACTGCTTTTTACCTTGTAAGAATGGTAAACTGTTTCAGGAATGGATTTTCCAATGAAGGGAATTTTTCGTAGGTAGTAGAGAAAGCCATTGACCTGTTTGCTAAGGCTGAACTTTTCTTGATACCAGCTATACCGTAACATATCTTTCATCTGGGTCCTCCTATTTATCTGCTAATAGATTGACGATTTCTTGTTCAAAATCGGTGTCGTGCAAACGTTCGGTTGGTACGGCTTGTAACTTCTTGTGATGCAAGAGGACAATTTCATCGCACAGATCTTGAGCCAATTGGAGAATATGGGTTGAAAAGATGATAATAGATTCTTTCTTTGCCTCTCGAATTAACTGTTTAAATTCATGAGCTGCGACTGGGTCAAATGAGGTGAGAGGCTCGTCAAGTAAGAGAACAGCTGGTTGTACGATGAGAGATAGGAGAAGCTGAACCTTATTTTGCATTCCATGAGAGAAGTCTTTCAGCAAGCGGTGTTGGTCTACATGGTCAATACCGACTAGTGTTAGCCATTCTTCGGGACTCCGTGAACTACGCAGTTTATCTTTGTGAATGTCCATGTAAAAACGGATAAATTCAAAGGCGGTCATAAAAGCAGGGAGTTGCGGGTAGGTCTGAGTAAAGCCGATTTCAGTTGAATCATAGTCGCGCAGTTGCTCCTCTTCTTCAAACTGAATTGTCCCATGTTCGAGAACGAGGTTACGGGCGATACAGTTAAAGAGGGTTGTTTTCCCAGCACCGTTTCTGCCGAGGAGTCCGTAGATTTTTCCTTGTTCAAACGTAAAGGACGTTTCTTGGAAGATGATTTTCTGGTCAAATTGTTTTGAAATGGTGTTAAGGGCTAGTTTCATCATAATCGGTCTCCTTTTTGTATCTTTGTTCTATGTTTATCATACATTAAAATACAAAAAAATTCAAGGGCTTCCTTGAATTTTATGAAAACGGTATCGGATGTATACCTGCCACCCAGCCAGTGCAGAGACAGTAGGTGATATTAAAGCCTCCTGTATGGGCATTGATGTCAAGTACTTCTCCCGCAAAATGTAGTCCTGCTACTTTTTTACTTTCAAGGGTTTTGGGATTGATTTCCTTGAGGTCTACTCCACCCTTGGTCACAAAGGACTTGGCTAGGGACATCTTGCCTGTAATCGGAATCGGTAGCGCCTTGATTGTAGCTATCAGTTGGTCCCTTTCTTTTTTAGACAGTTGTTTGACTTTGAGGGGACAAGACTTCGCAAAGAATTCTGCCAATCGTTCAGGCATGAGGGTTTTCAAGACGTTTTTGAGGGCTTTTTCTCTTTCTTCCTCGAGTAAGTTTAGCAAATCCTCTTGGGAAATTTGGGGCAGAACATCTAAATAGGCGGTTTCGCCTCCCTTGACAAAGCTAGATAGTCGTAGGGCGGCAGGGCCAGAAAGCCCAAAATGCGTGAACAAGAGATCGTGGGTGATAACGTGTTTATCGTAGCGGAGAGTGACATCGTCTAGCGAAATACCTTGCAGCGCCTTGTGGGGAAAATCAGTCAGAAGCGGACTTTCCGCAGCTTCAATCTCTGTTACGGCGAGCTTGAAATGGCGGGCAATGTCATGACCAAATCCAGTAGAGCCTGTTGAGGGATAGGCTTTGCCTCCTGTTGTAACAATGACCTTGCAAGCGGTGAAAAGATTATCTGCGGTCTTAATCTGAAACGTGTCATCGATTTTTTTAACGGAGAGAACTTCTGTCCCTGTTCGAATGTCAACACCCAAATCCAACATTTTCATCTCAAGAGCCTTAATAATCGTTTGAGAGCGATCGGTCGTTGGAAAGACGCGTCCGTGATCTTCGACCTTTAGCTTGACACCGTTGTCCTCAAAAAAACGAATGATGTCATGATTATCAAATTGGGAAAAGACGCTGTAGAGGAAACGACCATTACCTGGGATGCCTTCTAGTAAGTCTTCAAGCGTGCCATTGTTGGTTACATTGCAACGACCACCACCTGTTCCCGCTAGCTTTTTTCCGAGCCTGCGATTCTTTTCAAGGAGTAGCGTTTTTTGTCCATAGAAGCTAGCAGCAATTGCGGCCATCATGCCAGCAGGTCCTGCGCCAATAATAAGCGTATCAAAGTGTGTCATATTCAGTCCTTTTTTCTTGTTGATCATGGTCTAGTCTGTCTTTTTATTGTATCATAAAAGCAGATTGGCGGGTATTAGAATAGTAGGAAAATTTGACAGGACCAGGTGGTTGTGGTAAGATTTTAATGATACAAACAAGAAAAATCAAGCAATTGAGGATATTATGGGAATTGAAAAAACAGTCAGCGAATTGGCGGAAATCTTGGGTGTCAGCCGGCAGGCGATGAATAACCGGGTGAAGTCTCTTCCAGAAGAATTCGTTGAAAAAAATGAGAAGGGTGTAACGGTTGTTAATCGTGCAGGCCTTGTCAAGTTAGAAGAGATTTACAAGACTACCATTTTTGAAGATGAGCCGATTAGCGAAGAAGTCAAGCAACGCGAGTTGATGGAAATCTTAGTCGATGAGAAAAATGACGAAATCAATCGCTTGTATAAGCAGTTAGAAGTGAAAGACAAACAGATTGCGGAAAAAGATGAGCAGTTGCGGGTGAAAGATGTTCAGATTTCTGAAAAAGACAAGCAATTGGATCAGCAGCAACAATTGACCTTAAAAGCGATGGCTGACAAGGATGTCTTGAAGTTGGAATTGGAAGAAGCAAAGGCACATGCGCAAGAAAAAACAAAGGGCTTCTTTGCACGATTACTTGGACGATAAGAAGTTTGGGACGGGAAATTGTCTCAGACTTTTTCTTTTTTGTCGCGAACAGCCCAATCGCTCTTCTTATGCAGGGGAGATAAATTGGGCTCAAAGAAGCTAGAATTTTAAAATGAAAAGGGTTACAATAAAAACAAGGAGGACGACATGATTGATAACCGTACCATTGCTATCTTAATGGAATTGTTTGCCAATCAAGAGATGAGCCTATATGAATTGAGTATTCAGACAGGAATTGAAAAGGAACAGTTATTGGCAAGCCTTGAGCAGGTCAATCACGTATTGGAGGCTCATGCTTTTGAGGAGATTCAGGAGCAAGACGGAGTTTATCACGTACCTGATTCCTTGCTAGAGGAAAGTTATCACATTTTTGAAATGTTTCGCAATCGACAAATTTATTTGTCGCAGGAGGAGCGGATTGTCCTCATCTATCTTTACACCTTTATTCGGAAGGATTTTATTTCCAATGTGCATTATCAAGAACTCTTGAGTGTCAGTAGGAATACTACGCTTTCGGATATTAAAAATGTAAAGGAAATGTGCTTGCGATTTGGTGTTTCATTTGACTATACCAGAGCGCGTGGCTATCACTTAAATGGTCGGGAGGAAGACAAACATCGTCTAGCCTTGTATGCCATTAGTGATTGCTTGCAGACCTCCATTGGCTTGTGGGCCTTGGATTATATTCTAAGAGCTTGGCAGGAAGATAATGCGATTGATATACTGAAAAAGACCAGTCAGCAGGCCTGTCAATTTTATCAGGTATCGGCTTTAGAAGATCGTTTGGATGAATACTTGTACTTTTTACAGTTCCTTGCTATTCGCCAGGCTAGGGTTCAGTTGGAAATTGATTGGCCGACGACAACAACTCTCGGATTTATTCAAGAATTTGTAGAGCAACTCTGGGGAATCCTTCAAACCAAAAAGAAGGCGAATCATACCTTATCAGAGAAGTGGTTAGCCTATTTAGCTCATTTGTTACAGGGGTGCCTTGAGGGAGATGTAGAGCAAAAAGAAAGTTTGTTTCATCAATTGACCGTTGCGATTGTGGAGGAAATGGAACGACTGTCTCTGATTGAATTTGATAATCGTTTGGAGATGATTGAGGGCCTACAGCGCCACTTAATTCCTGCTTACTATCGTTTGACTTCACAGTTGGTCAATGTCAACTCCTATACGGATGTGATTAAGGAAGAGCATAAGGACTTATTCCAATTGGTGCAAAAAGCCTTAGCACCTTTAGAAGCTCATCTCGGCTTTGCCATTCCAGACAGTGAAGTATCCTACTTTGTCATTCATTTTGGTGGCTACATTGAGGCAAAAAAAGAGCGTTCGTTTCGCTACCGTGCCTTGGTGGTCTGCCCTAATGGGGTCAGCTCATCCTTGATTGTCAAAGAAAATCTCCGCCAGCTGTTTCCAAATATTTCCTTTGCGGATACGCATTCGCTCAAGGAATTTGAAGAAAGCCATAGCGAAGAGTACGATATGATTTTTGCGACGATTAAGCTGGAGACCCAGTTACCTTTCTTTTTGGTTCCTCAGTTGATGACAAATAGCCAAAAGAAAGATTTATTCCAGTTGGTGAGTGAACAATTTCCAAATGCCGGTTATTTCCCGATTGAAATTGAACAATTACTAGCAGTGATTGGCAAGTACGCGACGATTCATCGTGAACAGTCCTTGAAATACGAGTTGGTTCAGTTTATGAATCAGCAATCTTATGAACGAAGGAGACGAAGTCCTATGTTAGGCGAACTTATTACGAAAGAGACCTTCCAACGCTCTAGCGAGAGTCTGAATTGGAAAGAAGCGATTGCTTTAGCCGCTCAGCCTTTAGTAGCAAATGGTTCGGTGGAAGAACGATATATTGATGCCATGATTGGCAAGGTGACAGAGTTTGGTCCCTTTATTGATTTAGGAAAAGGCGTGGCCATTCCCCATGCGCGTCCAGAAGACGGGGTTAATCAAATTGGGATGTCCATGTTAGCTTTGGAAAATCCAGTCTATCTCCTTGATGATCCAGCGCATGAAATTCGTCTGTTTATCTGCATTGCAGCAATTGATAACCAGACACACTTAAAGGCACTTTCAGGTTTAACAGCCATTTTACGAAAGGAAGAAAATATTCAACAACTCATCAATGCCAAGAGCTTTGATGATATCGCAGACTTAATAAAGGAGGTTAACTAATATGTTACGAATCGGTACTGCATGTGGTTCAGGATTGGGGTCAAGTTTCATGGTGCAAATGAACATTGAGTCAATCTTGAGAGATTTAGGCGTTTCAGATGTAAACGTTGAGCATTATGACTTGGGTGGTGCAAATCCAAGTGAAGCTGATGTATGGATTGTAGCTCGTGACTTGGCAGATTCTGCAACACACTTGGGCGATGTTCGTGTCTTAAATAGTATTATTGACATGGATGAACTCAAAGAACTCGTTACAGCAATTTGTCAGGAAAAAGGCTTAATTTAATGAAAAAGTGAAGCGGCTTAGTTACCGCTTCTAAGGGAGGATATGATTATGTTTTTAAATTTTTTAATTGATATTGCAAAGACGCCTTCAATTTTGGTTGCGTTGATTGCAATTTTAGGATTGGCTCTTCAAAAGAAGCCAGCAGCTGATTTGATTAAAGGTGGCTTGAAAACCTTTGTTGGGTTCATTGTTGTTGGTGGTGGTGCCAATATTATTATTAGCTCACTTGAGCCATTCAGTAAAATGTTTGAACAAGCCTTTCATTTGACAGGGGTTGTTCCAAATAACGAAGCAGTCGTAGCGGTTGCCTTGACAGAATATGGTACAGCGACTTCGCTAATCATGTTACTCGGTATGATTTTCAATATCGCAATTGCTCGCTTTACTCGCTTTAAATACATCTTCTTGACAGGTCACCATACGCTTTATATGGCGTGTATGATTGCGGTTATTCTCTCTGTGGCAGGATTTACCTCTGCTGGTTTGATTGTCATGGGTGGATTGGCTCTTGCCTTAATCATGACCTTGTCTCCAGCCTTTGTACAAAAATACATGGTTCAATTGACTGGTAATGATAAGGTGGCGCTTGGTCACTTTGGTTCACTTGGTTACTGGCTCAGCGGATTTATCGGTGGTCTTGTAGGGGACAAATCAACTTCAACAGAAGATATTAAATTCCCTAAAGGTTTGGCATTCTTGCGTGATAGTACCGTAAGTATCGCTATTTCAATGTCTGTTATTTATATGATTGTAGCCTTCTTTGCAGGTGGCGACTACATTAAAGAAAATCTTAGCAATGGAACAAATAGCATGGTGTATGCTCTTACCCTTGGTGGTACATTTGCAGCAGGTGTCTTTGTTATCTTGGCAGGTGTCCGCTTAATCTTGGCAGAAATCGTTCCAGCCTTCAAAGGAATTTCAGAAAAATTGGTACCAAATTCAAAACCAGCCTTGGACTGCCCAATCGTGTATCCATATGCTCCAAATGCTGTATTGATTGGTTTTATCTCTAGCTTTGTTGGTGGTATCGTGAGCATGTTCATCTTGATTGCAACAGGTGGCGTGGTTATCTTGCCAGGTGTTGTACCTCACTTCTTCTGTGGTGCGACTGCAGGGGTTATGGGAAATGCCTCAGGTGGTGTTCGTGGTGCTGTTATCGGTTCATTTGTTCATGGTATGCTCATTAGCTTCCTTCCAGTCTTCTTGCTTCCAGTTCTAGGAAATCTTGGATTTGCTGGTTCAACATTCTCTGATGCAGACTTTGGTCTATCAGGAATCTTCCTTGGTCTTCTAGCAGATCATGGTGGTGTCATGACTGTTTCAATCGGTATCTTTGCAATCTTGGCATTGATGGTTGGTTTATCAGTTGTCAAGAAAGATCAGAAAGAAGGATAAAATATGACAAATAGGCTAGAAGAATTGACACACTTTGCAAAAGAAATTAGATACCATACTCTGACAACCTTGAATCAACTTGGATTTGGTCACTATGGTGGAAGTTTGTCAATTGTTGAAGTTTTAGCCGCTCTATATGGTGAGGTTCTGGATGTAACTATCCAGAATTTCGCTTCTAAGGAGCGTGATCACTTTGTCCTGTCAAAAGGGCATGCAGGGCCAGCCTTGTATAGTACCTTGTACTTGAAAGGTTTCTTTGACCATGATTTTCTCTGGTCGTTGAACCGCAACGGAACACGTTTACCGTCTCATCCTGACCGGAACTTGACACCGGGGGTAGATATGACAACTGGTTCGCTTGGTCAAGGAATGAGTGTTGCGACAGGAATTGCCTACGGTAAACAAATTACGAATTCGCCTCACTATACCTATGCCTTAGTAGGAGATGGAGAATTGAATGAAGGTCAGTGTTGGGAAGCGGCTCAGTTCGCAGCACACCAAGAGTTATCTCACTTGATTCTTTTTGTAGATGATAATAAGAAACAATTAGATGGTCCTACTGCAGAAATTTGCCAAACCTTTGATTTTGTAGAAAAATTTGCCTCCTTTGGTTGGGAATCCGTTCGGGTAGATGGTTCTAGTATCGAAGCAATTCTTGAGGCGATTCAAGCGATGAAAGACAGTCGTTCTTCTCGTCCAAAATGTATTGTACTTGATACTGTCAAGGGACAAGGAATTGATTTCCTTGAAACGATGGCAAGTAACCACCATTTACGACTATCTGGTCAATTGGTGGATGATTTAGAAGCTGCTGCACAGGCGTTAGCAAGTGAATTGGAGGTCACAGAATGAGACAAACAACAGAAATGCGTTTGGTATATAGCGACTTCCTTGCTGAAGTCGGTAAGGTTAATCAAGAAATTGCAGCCTTAGAAGCGGATTTATCAAGCTCAATGTCGACAAGTAAATTGCCGTCTATCCTTGGTGGACGTTATGTCAACGTTGGAATTATGGAGCAAGAAATGGTAGGGGTAGCAGCAGGGATGTCTATTTTAGGCTACAAACCTTATTTGCATACATTTGGTCCATTTGCCAGTCGCCGTGTCTTTGACCAAGTATTCTTATCACTAGGCTATGCTCAATTAAATGCGACAGTGATTGGTTCAGATGCGGGTGTATCAGCTGAAATGAATGGTGGCACACACATGCCATTTGAAGATCTTGGCTTGATGCGCTTGATTCCAAAAGCACGGATTTATGAAGTTAGTGATGATATCCAATTCCGAGCAGTCTTGGATGAGACCTTGGAAACAGATGGTATGAAGTATATTCGAACCATTCGTAAAGCTCCAACAGCTATTTATCAAGGTGGCGAAGACTTTAGCAAGGGCTATTGTGTCTTGCGCGAAGGAGCAGCTGCGACAATTGTCGCAAGTGGAATCATGGTGGAGCAGGCTTTGAAAGCAGCAGATTGCTTGGCAGAAGAAGGCATTGCGGTGCAAGTCATTGACCTCTTTCGAATGAAGCCAATCCATGAAGAGGTTCTGGGGTTGCTTGCAGGCAAGCCAGTGATTACTGCAGAAAACCACAATCGTGTGGGTGGTCTTGGTAGTGCTGTTTGTGAATTAGCAAGTACCAGTCCAAATACTCCAGTTTACCGTGTCGGTGTCGATGAATCCTTTGGTCAAGTGGGTCAACAAGCCTACCTCATGGATGTCTATGGTCTGACCGCAAAACACATCGTAGCTCAGGTCAAGGCAGTATTAGCTTAGAAAAAACAAGAAATCAACCCCATACACGGGGTTGATTTTGTGCTATAGTAGGGTGTGGGACTCAATCGTGGTTTCGAAGAAATCGATTATCCTCACTCCTTTCTAGGTTCGGGCTGAGCTTGGGACAAAAAGATTTTTACGTTAGAAATTCTATAATTTCATATAGTATCTTCTACTAGAACGCTGATTTATCAACGTTTTATACTCGTCGAAAATCAAAATTTGACGTCGTTAACTCACCTTGCTTCAACAGTCCAGCGGACTGTTGAAGGTTGGAAATAAGGATTATGAAATAATCCTCGGCTAACACTAGTCCAGCGGACTTACGTTACCCCTGCGGTTTTTAGGACACAAGCTACGCTCGTTTTATCTATCACCTTCCACAATTCTCAATTGCAAGGGGCGAGCTGTGCTCGTTCTATTTCCAGCCTTCCACAATTCTCAATTGTGGAAGCTAGTCAGATTTTGATTTTTATAGAGTATGACAAACCAGATAATCCTCGCTTTTGATTTCCAAGCTCAGGTCTCAATCGTCACCCCCCTGACTATTGATATGCGCTAAATGGTTAAATCTACAAAAATAATGAAATCAGGGACTTTTGGTTCAGATTTTTTGTGCTATAGTAATGTTGCTTTAGCACTTCTTTGCATTTCCCATTCTTCTCTAAGAATGCCGTATTTGACGGAGTCGTAATAGACACCTTGCCAGTAGCGGACTTTGCGGATTTGGGCTTCTTTGATCATACCCAATTTTTCAGCTACTCTCATCATGCGTTTGTTGCCGCTCCAAGTTGTCAGACCGATATGTTCTAGCTCTGGCATGGTAGCAAAGATATGCTCTATCCAAAGTGTTAAGGCCTGAGTGCCATAGCCATCGTTCCAGTAGGCGGGATCATAGATGATGATTCCTATTTCGAGCCACCGAGTTTCCTCGTTTTCCCAATAGTAGGAGAGCATGCCAATTGGCTTTTCACCTATAAAAATTCCCTGGACTCTTGGTAATCGTAGGAAAGGATATTCGTTCCCTTCTTTAAAGACTTCAAATTTGTCATAAGCTTGGTAATCATCAAAATAAGGAGCGTCCCATTTTTTCCATTCAGGGTCAGCTGCTCGAAAGCCGATTTCCCAAATTTGCTTGAGATCGCCCTCTGTAAAGGATTTTAAGTGGAGTTTGTTCATCATTGTGTTTCTCCTTGCTGTTACTACTAGTAGTATAGCATATGATGGGAAGCTTTGCCTTTGGTATGAACAAATTCTGAAAAAAGTATGCTATACTAAAATAAATAGAGAATACCGTGAGGAAATCCCATGTATAAGATTTTGGTAATAGATGATGATCTGGAAATTTTGAAATTGATTCGAACGATTTTAGAGATGAAGAACTTTTCTGTTACTACTCGTCAGGAAGTGTCATTGCCCATTGATCCAAAAGCCTTTAAGGGGTTTGATTTGATTTTGTTGGATGTGATGTTGCAACAAACGGATGGTCTTGCGATTTGTAGAGCGATTCGGCAAGAAGTGGATACACCGATTGTCTTTGTCAGTGCTAGGGATACGGAAGAAGATATTGTCAAAGGACTGCAGTTAGGTGGGGATGACTATATTACGAAACCTTTTGGGGTCAAACAACTGAGCGCAAAAGTGGAGGCTCATCTGAGAAGAGAGGTGCGAACTCGACAGGCTCAAGATAGATATGAGCAGGTCGTTCGTGAACTGGGTGCTGTCAGCTTTTTCTTGGAAGAGAAACAAGTTAGTATTAGGGGACAGGTCTTGCCTCTAACGCAACGAGAGTATGCTATTTTAGAGTTGCTTTCTCGTTATCCACAAAAAGTCTTTACACGAGAAGAAATCTATGAACAGGTCTATGATGAAGAGGCGGATGCTCTGTTTCATTCTATTTCAGAATATATCTATCAGATTCGGACAAAATTTGCGCCACACGGTGTCAATCCAATTAAAACGATCAGAGGGATAGGGTATCAATATGCAGATGACACACTACTCCATTAAACACCGAGTTCTACGAAGTGTAGGAGAAATCGCCATTGGGACAATTATGCAGCTTATCGGTCTAATTGGCTTGTCTTATTTGCTCATTATGACGCAGCAAGTAATCGTTACCGATGGTCAGTTGGCTGTTTCGATTGATGAACACGCTACTGTTCAGGGCATTCGTGACCAGATCGATCCATTTTTTTATGATTATGCTGTGTTTGATCAAGCAACTGGTGAGCTTCTTGCAGGACGTTATCAAGAGGGAGAATTGAAACAGTATCAAGCTGTTTTTAAGAATCAAAAGGATGCTATACATCGGTCTGCAGCCTATGTTCCTTATTCCAACCGGCAACTCACTCTTGTGCTTCGTGAACCTCTGCTACCTGAATTTACCAATCCTAGTCTTCGTTTTATTTCGTGGAATGTCTTTAGTTATGTTCTTTTTTTCATTGGCGAATGCCTAATCGTCACTTGGTCTATTCTACGCTTGATACAGGAGTTTGTACACCATTTTCAAGCGGTACGAAGCATTTCCTTGAGTATGGGCAAACCGCAGATATCAGATCAAGCCTTCCAAGCAAGATTACTAGAGTTTGACGAAATTTTACGAACGTTGGAGGAAAAAAGTCATGAATTAGCGCAATTACTGGAGGCGGAACGACAGGAAAAAAGAGATTTGTCCTTTCAAGTGGCTGCCCTATCTCATGATGTTAAAACTCCTTTAACCGTCTTAAAAGGGAATTTGGAATTGCTAGAGATGACTGCCTTGACAGATCAACAGGCTCGGTTTGTTGAATCAATGGGGTATAGTCTTGCAATCTTTGAACGGTATTTTCAGTCCATGCTGTCTTACACGCGCCTCTTGTATGAAGACAGAGATAATCGAGAACACATCGTTCTAGCAGAGTTGTTGGACGATATACAGATTGAGCTAAGGGATATGCTGGAGCAAAAGAAGATTGATTTTCAAATCATCAATGAAGTGGAGTCAATTGTCTTTTTGGGAAATGCCTTTTTAGTACACCGTGCTTTGATGAATATTCTAGTCAATGCTGTCCAATATGGGGCAGATAGTGGACGGATTAGCTTGACCATTTGTCGTCAAGCTACGTATCTTTTGTTTAAAATTTGGAATAATGGCGCCCCTTTTTCAGCAGCCGCTCTGAAACAGGGAACCAATTTATTTTTTACCGAAGACGGTGGACGAAGCGGCAGACATTATGGTATTGGACTAGCTTTTGCCCAAGGAGTGGCCAAGCGTCATCAGGGTTATGTGCAATTGCATAATCCCTCAACTGGAGGTGCAGAAGTGATAGTGGCTATTGAGAAGAGAGAAGTGAACCCCTAGGAATCGTCATACTCCTAGGGGTTTTATTTTCTAACCTTAAAACTACAGAAATTTAAATATTGTTGTAATGTTTTTCTGAATTGTGAGGTTTGTCTACATTCTGAGACGAGCTATGCCCGCTCTATTTCTTACCTTCCACAATTCTCAATTGTGGAAGCTAGTCAGATTTTGATTTTTATAGAGTATTAATTACCCCTATGGGCAGAAAAGAGAACTGCTGTTTTGTTCGCAATAAAAGTATAAAACCCAGCTCATTTCCAGAGCTGGGTTGACTTGTTTTTATGAAAAAACTTAGTAATATTCACCTTGGCGGTAGTCCCATGAGTTGAAGTGGTCAGACAGGTGCATCATGATTTTATGAATATCAAGACCTTTACGAATGACGACAGGGCATGGAGAAATCGAACGGCTGTCCTTTCCTTGCTCTGGGATGAGCTTGCCATCGGCGTCTACCATAGAAACCATGACCCCTTGTTCATAACGGGTTTCAATGGTCTTGTCAGGCTGGATAGAAGCTACATAATCGTCTGCTTCGATAACAAGATCAACTTTTGCTTCGATACGCTCACCGATTCCTTCGACCTTCCCACGGTTTCCTTTACCAGACGGATTCGCAGAAGAAGCGTAGACCATACGACCTTCTTTTTCCCACATTGCTTTGGCAATTTGCTCGCCGGCAACACCAAATTTGATGACAAAGCAGGAAGTTCCACGACTATCTGTCATCAATTCCTCGCGACCATCGCCGTAGGCTTTGAGTTTTGCATAGGCCTCTTCACGCCAAGGAAGGATACAACCAAGCAAAATATCTTCGTCCCAATGCTTTTGGTAGAAGGCATCAATTTCAGGAGTCATTTGCGCTAATTCACGGAGTTCTTCCATGCTGCCACATAAGACGACTCCAGGCTTATTGCGTTTGCGTTCCTTGGCATCAAATTTTCGTTCCAAACCAGCCTTATCAGCGGTCATGATAATATAGCCAACCTTGGTAGGGCAGACAATCACGCCCCCTTCTCCTTTGATAATGTCAAGTCCTTCTTGTGACAGTTGTCCGTCCCAGTGGATTTGTTTCGTCATACGGTCAATCTCCTTGTCTAAATTTTCAGATAATTCAATTATATCAGAATTTTTGTGAAAATCAAGCCTGTTTGCAAAATCAAAAAATGAGAAATCAGTATTGCTTGAATAAAATGATAGACTTTGGTATACGAGTAGTAAAATAATGAGGACGGTCATCTAAAAATTCAATTCATGAAAATTTCAAAAAATATTCTTGCCTTTTTTCATTTTTTCGTTATACTAGTAAGTAACGCAATTGTCTGTTTGGTTCACTTTCGTAGGAAGTAACGAGGTCGTATGGTGGATTAGATAGATGATATAAACAAATACCGGTTGACGTCTCATAGGAGGATTTGACTCCAACTGTGAGAAAGACGGAACTCTGGAGAGACCGTAATGGCGCCGAAGGGGCAAGGTGATGTGTTAGTACGTCACTCAAACTCTCAGGCAAAAGGACAGAGCATAGGAACGTGGAAGAGAACTTTCCCCTAGGCTAGTTGGTAAAATGACTGCTGATGATACAAAAAATCGCAGCATCATTCTCATTATGGTTGAAACAGAGTTTGACAGTTATGGTCAGGCTCTTTTGTTTGTCATAGATTAGAATATGGAGGAGATAGGATGTTAGAAATCTTACAGCGTGTCAATAGTTTGGTCTGGGGAGCTCCTTTACTGATGTTGTTGGTGGGAACAGGGGTTTATTTTACCTTTCGGTTAGGGCTTTTTCAGGTCAGAAAACTGCCACGAGCCTTTGGGCTTGTCGTAGCAGATGATCGGAGTGGTCAGGGAGATGTGTCTAGTTTTGCAGCACTTTGTACGGCTCTGGCAGCAACGGTTGGAACAGGAAACATTGTCGGAGTAGCGACTGCCATTAAAACGGGTGGTCCAGGAGCCCTCTTTTGGATGTGGGTTGCAGCCTTTTTTGGAATGGCAACCAAGTATGCAGAAGGCTTTTTGGCAATTAAATATCGGACAAAAGATGCTAACGGTCAGGTAGCTGGAGGTCCCATGCACTACATCACACTTGGTATGGGTAAAAAATGGAAGCCTTTGGCTGGCTTCTTTGCGATTTCAGGCGTTCTAGTGGCTTTTCTTGGGATTGGAACCTTTGCACAGGTCAATTCGATTACTTCTTCCTTGGAAAATAGCTTTGCCTTTTCTCCTCAGATTGTGAGTATCATTCTGGCAGTCATTGTAGCAGTCATTATTTTTGGTGGAATTGAGTCTATCTCTAGTGTCTCAACTAAGGTAGTTCCTTTTATGGCCCTCTTATATATTGTAGCAACAGTGGCTTTGTTAGCTGTGAATGCCAATCAATTATTACCTACCCTTGGCTTAGTCGTGAAAAGTGCCTTTACACCAAGTGCGGCTCTAGGTGGTTTTGCAGGAGCTAGCGTGCGTGCAGCAATCCAAAATGGGATTGCCCGAGGCGTTTTTTCAAATGAATCAGGGCTTGGTTCAGCTCCAATTGCAGCAGCGGCAGCCAAGTCCAATCAGCCAGTCGAACAGGGCTTGATTTCCATGATTGGAACCTTTATTGATACTATTATTATCTGTAGCTTGACTGGCTTGTCTATTTTGGTAACAGGTCAATGGACAGTAGCAGGATTAGAAGGTGCGCCGTTGACACAGGCAGCTTTTGCAACCTTTTTTGGTACTCCAGGATCCCTTGCTCTAACTTTTAGCTTGGTTCTCTTTGCCTTTACAACCATTTTAGGGTGGAGTTATTATGGAGAACGCTGTTTTGAATTTCTCTTTGGGACACGGTTTATCTTGCTCTATCGTATCATCTTTATTGCCATGGTGGCCTTGGGCGGATTTCTCCAGTTGGAAGTGATTTGGATCATCGCTGATATTGTCAATGGATTAATGGCTCTGCCGAATTTGATTGCGCTACTAGCCTTATCGCCAATCATTATTCGTGAAACAAGGAAATATTTTAATACTCTATAGAAATCAAAAATAGCAAATTTGAAAACATTCAAGGCGTAATACTTACTAACTTCAAAAATAGCTATTTCATCTTAAACTATCTACTCTTTAAGAAAACGGTACGAACGAAGTGAGCCAAAGATGATGCATTCGAAATAGTGGAATGACTAGCAACAGCAAGGTAGTTGCTAGTCACGGAATTTTTGAGATCTTAGGATCAAGATTGCTCCAACAGTCCAGTAGACTGTTTGGGGTCGGCAATACAAGATTGCTTGCGACCGTGCTATTTAAGAAAGCATTCCCAAATGCTAACTTTGCTTTTCATTGAGTATAAGCAATAATAGCTCAGAAAAGTCCTTTGTTTTATTAAGAAATGGCTGACTTGTCTATGGTATAATAACAGATAGAAAGGAGGGCGTGATGTCATTTTTTGCAAAATATCTAGCCCAATTTGATTTAGACACTCTTGTCATGGAGCTGGTTAGTAAGCTCCTGTCGCTCATTCTTCTCGTTCTTGTTTTTTATATCATTAAGAAAATAGTTACCATTTCTGTCAGAAAGCTCTTTTTATCCTCTATTCGCGTATCAACACAAGAGGTGGGACGACAAAAAACCATTGCTCGTCTCTTGGAAAGTGGTTTGAACTATCTGTTGTACTTTCTCTTACTGTATTCTGTCTTGACGATTCTAGGACTGCCAGTTTCTAGTCTGCTCGCAGGTGCAGGAATTGCGGGGGTTGCTATTGGAATGGGGGCTCAGGGCTTTTTATCAGACTTGGTCAATGGTTTCTTCATTCTGCTTGAACGCCAATTTGATGTAGGAGATGTGGTTGGCTTGACCAATGGCTCCATTAAGATAAAAGGGACTGTTGTCAGCGTAGGCATCAGAACAACTCAGGTTCGAGATGGAGATGGCACACTTCATTTCATTCCAAATCGCAATATTCTAGTGGTGAGCAATCAATCGCGAGGTGATATGCGTGTTCAGGTAGATATCCCGCTGAGTCTGACGGCTGATTTGGATAAGGTTTGGCAGGTTATCGAACGTGTCAATCAAAAGGAATTAGCTTCCCAAACTGCAATTAAAGGAGCGAAAATGGTTGGTCCTCAGACACTTGAAAATGGCTCTTTTGTTTTTCGTGTCCAATTTTTTGTGACCAGTGGACAGCAAAGTCCGATTTACCAGCACTTTTATATGGTGTATCACCAAGCTCTACTTACTGAAGGTATTGATCTTCATGCATAAAGAAAGGAAAAATGTGTTTCCAAAAGAATTTATTATTGAAAATGGCTATGTCTATTATCGGAAAAAACCGCTGTACAAGCAGCTCTTATTTTGGACAACCATTGCTGGCGCAATCATGACGGTCTTGATGAGCGTTCTCTTTACCCTTTCTCTGGCTGGTTGGACAGATTTAGATGAGGAGAGTTACCTTGACGATCAAGCAGTTACAGAGCATGCGCTAGGTCAACCAGTAGAATTGAACAATGGTTTGGTGATGACTGTTGATTCGCTAGACCTTGATTCAGAAGTCGCACTAGTAGATGATAGTTACCCACAGACAGTAGTGGTAAAGGTAACGGTTGAAAATCCGACTAAGAATCCAGAGTATTTTGAAGAGAAATTAGCACTAGTAGAAGGGGTAGGTTCTGATGATCAGGATAGTTGGATAGGTGTCTACCTACTCGATAATAGAACCTATGATACCCCATTGAAAAAGAAAATAGCTCCTGGAGAAAAGGAAATCTTTACTTTGATCTATGGCGTCGCTCCTCATACACAATACCGCTTGCGATATGATGAAGATGTTTGGATGACCTTACAGGGTGAAAGCCTGTGAGAAATCATGATGAAAAGAGTGGCGCAGAGGAATCCAGTGGATTGTTCTACGTCACTCTTTTGACTAGATATAGATAATCGAGGCTCGAGCATTGGGATAGAGGGCTTGTAATTCTTCTAAAAAATGAGGTCGAATAGAAAGAATGCGCAAGAGTAGCTCCGCATCATGGTTTTCAACATAGATTTTGACTGATAGTGCCATCCCAATTTTGACAATCTGGTAATTGATATGGGGCAGGACATGTTTGAAATGTTGTAGAATCAAATCATCAATCGGCTCAGTAATTTCTTGGTCAGTCGTAAGGCCGTGTGACAGTTCGATAAAAGCAACGTGGAGCATTTTAACAGGCTCTGGCAGGAGGCAGATAACGGAAATGCTGGTGATAAAGAAGTCAGCTGTGTAGTGTAAAAAGCCGAATGTGCCATTGAGATCAATAAAGTAGAGAAGGCAAAAGGCGAGACCTGCTCCTAATGACTGCAATCCGTCAATCATACTCCCCTTGGTTTCAGCCTTTAAAATGGTACTTAGGAAATTGATTTTTCGATTTTGATAGTGATTATAAAAGCTAAGTGCAAAGCAGAGCGTCACAACAAAGAGGGTATAGGGTAAGATTGGTCCGACAAGAAGTGGCTCCCCTTCACCAGCAAGGAAATAATGCAGAGCAGTCTCAGAAGCATTGATAAAAGCCAATAGCAACAATAGCAAAATCAGGATAGATTTGAAAATGGCATAGAGTGGCTCTAAGAAATGAAGACCATGTGGATAGCGCGTGGTCTTTTTGTGGCTAATTCGCGAAATATAAATCCCAACCATTGCAGACAAAAAGCTAATAAATGAGAAAAAACCGTCCAGTAGAAGGGCTTGTATATCGGTCACAAAGTAGACGATAATTCCAGCAACCGATACAATAAAGGTGATGATAAAATTGACTGTTAATGATCGTTGTTCGATGCTTTTTTGCACTGAATAATCCTCCTTTTATACTAGTTTGCTACTCTATTATACCAAAAATGTGCATTTTTCACAAACTGCTCTCTTATCCGTATTTGGTTTATCACTTCTTATTTAGTAAAAGTAACTAAAAAACGATGTTATTTTTTGTGAGTCTTGAAGTAAAAAATCCCAATCCCTATTTGGTATAGGAATTGGGCTAGGAGTTATTATCTGAAAAAGTCTTATACTAGACCTTGTGCAATCATAGCATCTGCGATTTGTTCAAAGGCAGCGATGTTGGCACCAGCAAGGTAGTCTTGGCCGAGGTTGTATTTTTCAGCAGTTTCTTTTGCAGTGTTGAAGATGTTGGCCATGATGTCTTTCAAGCGGTTGTCCACTTCTTCGGCAGTCCATGAAAGGCGGAGGCTGTTTTGGCTCATTTCAAGCGCTGATACGGCAACCCCACCAGCGTTGGCAGCTTTTGCGAGTCCATAAAGGACACCATTTTCTTGGTAAGTGTGGATGGCTTCTAAGTTCGAAGGCATATTCGCCCCTTCAGCTACACAGTAGACGCCATTTTTCACAAGGCGTGCAGCTGCTGCACCGTCAATCTCATTTTGAGTGGCACATGGAAGGGCAATATCTGCTTTTCCTTCGTAGGTCCAGACAGAACCTTCGTGATACGTTGCAGTTGACTTTTCAGCAGCGTATTCGGTCAAACGAGCGCGGCGGTTATTTTTGATTTCGCAAAGAAGGTCAAAGTCGATTCCAGTTTCATCGATGATATAACCATTTGAATCAGAGACAGAAATGACAGTTGCACCGAGTTCAGTTGCTTTTTGAACAGCAAATTGTGCCACGTTTCCAGAACCAGAAACAAGGACAGTTTGACCATTGAAGGATTTACCATTTGCTTGTAGCATATTGTCAGTGAAGTAGACAAGGCCGTAACCAGTTGCTTCTGGACGAATCAAGCTACCACCAAAACCGAGTGGTTTACCTGTCAAGACACCTGCATCAAATTGGCGAAGACGTTTGTATTGACCGTACATGTAACCAATTTCACGACCACCGACACCGATGTCACCAGCTGGTACATCAAGAGAAGGACCGATATGTTTTTGCAATTCTGTCATGAAACTTTGGCAGAAACGCATGATTTCAGCATCAGTCTTACCTTTAGGATCAAAGTCTGATCCACCTTTACCACCGCCGATTGGCAGACCTGTCAAGACATTTTTAAAGATTTGCTCAAAACCAAGGAATTTCAAGATAGACTGGTTAACAGTTGGGTGGAAGCGAAGACCACCTTTGTAAGGTCCAACTGCTGAGTTAAATTGTACGCGGTAGCCACGGTTGACCTGGACATTTCCGTCTTTATCTGTCCATGGTACACGGAAGCTGATAATGCGCTCAGGCTCAACGATGCGAGCCAAGATATTTTCAGTAATATATTCTGGGTGTGCTTCAAAGACAGGCTCAAGCGTGTTGAATAACTCTTCAACGGCTTGTAAAAATTCTGTCTCATGCGGATTGCGTGCTTTCACAGCTTCAAAGGATTGCTGGATATAGTCTTTTGCAGTTGTCATAGGATTTCGTCACCTTTTCTAATAGAATCATGCTTGGAAACAGCTGCTCTTTTCTTGTCACTCCTTTTACAATGTGAGAACTGATTCGAGCCTTGTTTCTAGCAAGGATAGGTCTGAATATTAAATTTTCAGACAATTTAATATTTACGGTTGCTATTATAGCACCAAGTTTTCTAATTGTAAAGTGAAAAATGAAATATTCTGACAATAATTGGGAGGAATATTTCTTAAAGGCTGTTCTTTTCCTGTTTTTCAATGTATTCACGGTATTTTTTATGGGAGTTCATCAGTTCGTCGTGTGTTCCGATTCCTGTTACACTTCCTTGATCTAAGAAAATAATTTTATCAACAGATGTAATAGTTGATAATTTATGTGTAATAAAGATGAGTAATTTATCTTGCAACGAATGTTTAATATAATGTAGGACCTTTTCTTCAGATTCAATGTCTAGATTTGCAATGGCTTCATCAAAAATATAGAAGTCTGCCTTACGTAGCATAGCTCGAGCAATCTGTAGCCGTTGTTTTTGTCCCCCAGATAAGCCAGCCCCATTTTCTCCTAAAATGGTGTTTAACCCGTCCTTGAACTCTTCGATTTCTGAAGTCAGATTGACACAATCTAGGGCTTTCTTCAGTTCTTGTTCACTTATTTCTTCTGTCAATCCGAGAGTGAGATTTTCTAAAATAGTGCCTGAGAAGAGTTGATTTTCTTGAGTAACTAATGAGAGATGTTGTCGTAAGAAACGGGTATCTATTTCTCGGAGAGAAACATGATTGAGGGTAATATCTCCGCTGTAATCAGTATATAATTTAGTAATAATATCAATAATAGTCGATTTTCCGGCACCAGAGGGGCCTACAAGAGCGACTTTTTCACCTTTATGTATTTCAAAGGTAATATCAGAAAGGATATTTTCTTCTCCATAAGAGAAAGATAGGTTAGAGGTGCTGAGATGATAGAGGGAATCAGGAGTGCAGATGATAGACCCATTTTCTTCTTTAGGAGCCTGTATATATTGCTCAATAAGTTCTAAGTTTTCCTTTGTTTTTTGTAGCTGAGCTCCAAACTGTCCGATAGCACTGAAGGGAGAGAGAAGCTGAAACAGATAAACTAGGAATGAAATTAAGGTTCCAGTTGTCAGAGTTGAAGTAGCCACTCGATAACCACCATATGCAAATAAAAGTCCAATGATGCAGATAACCAGTAAGGTCATGAGAGGTTTTATGAAGGCTTCTACAAGTCCTAATTTAATTGAGTGGCGATAGATATGGTTATTTTTTTCTTGGTAGCGTTGACTAATTGCTTCTTGGATTTGATTCAGTTTAATGAGCTTGATATTTTGGAAGATTTCAATGAGAAAACCAGAGAGAGTTGCCAAACTTTCTTGCTTTTGTTTTGTATATTTTCCACCAATGAGAGCAATAGGTGCTAGGAGAGCGATTAAAATAATGAGGCCGGCAAACATAACAAGTGTTAGTTGCACATCTAGGCGAAATAGCATAATAAATGATAAGCAGATTAGTAGGAGAGAAGAAAGTGCTTCGGTTAATGTTTGGCTCAGAAAAACACGAATATTTTCCGTATTAGAAATCATCTGACCGCTTAATTCACCACTTAGATGTTCTTTGAAAAAAGTCAATTTATTTGACAAGATTGCTTCAAGAGCCTTTTGTCTTAGAGCTGTAATTTGAGCTTCGGCATAATGTACAGTAAATAAAGAGGACAAAAAAGAAAGCGTTAAGTTCAATACCAGTAAGATTCCAATAAAGCTAATTTTATGCAAATCGAATTGGTGATTATCAACTATGGTTCGAATAGATTCGGGGATAAAGACATAAGAAATAGTTGATGCTAGGGCAGTAAGTATTCCGAAAAAGAATAATACTCGACCAGTGTGATTTGTTGGGAAAATTAGACGTTTCATAGTATTTCCTCCTGAAGTAATGATAGGCACCATACACAATAAAATGTATTTTTTAGTAGTTGAGAGTTGGGAATTTTTCCTAAGAAAGGATGATTGTAGCCAAAATATCCTTTGTCGTTCTGTAAGGTAGTTATGAACGAGTAAATTTCTCTTTTAGTCAGTGATGGTAGGGATTTGTTAACATTTAACAGTATTAGGACACATAGGACAAATTCGCATAGTTGATAATTTCTAGCAAAATACATTAAAAATGAAGTGATAATTTCATAGAGTATATGTTGACACACACTTTGTTCAGTAGTATAGTGACTCCAAAAATAAAGACTATACAGTGTGTCAATATCCATTTTTTGGGAAAGTAAGGAGTAGTGGATATTACTTTTGATGGAGTGTAGAAAAGACTCTTTCTCTGAACGGTGCAGTAACTGGAGCCTATCTTTGATATATATGATTCTAAAGCCAAATTCTGATGGTGAGGTGGACTGGCATTCTTCGGCCAATATCTGTTTGAGGTGTACGATGAAAGTATCGTTGGTTGTTAATTCTATGAGAAGTTCAGGAAAAATATCATCAATTTCTTCGCGTGAAATAGTTGAGAAGTCTGTTTCTTCTTGCAAAAAGGCTAATAATAACTTAGAGTTGATATCATCGTTTTCTTTCAACCAACTGACCAGCTTATGTTGATTAGGTATCATAGGAGAGTTCCTCCAGTAAATCTAGTAGAATTGGGGAAAAAATAGTATTATTAGCTAGCTCTGTTTTTACAATAATTTCTCTATATTGTTCTAGTGTTAAAAAATTATTGTTGAGAAATCGTAGGCAATCATAAGAAAATCTGCGAGTTCTTACCTTAGTCACATCTATACGATAAGAGTTAATTTCATTTGTTAAAAAGTTTAGTTGACAGTGTAAAGTTGTGAACCAATTCAGTTCAAATTCATTTTTTTGTATAATATCTTGATTATACAAAGCTATTAGTTTTGACACATCAATAGGTATGCCAACTGTTTTTGCTGCTAGGAATAGGTGGGTATGCTCCTTGATGTAGACGGGATAAATATTCAATAGAGCCTCAATATCTGTGTTCTTAAAAAAGTAGCAAAGTAACTCTTTAATTAAATTATTAGAGGAATTATATAGAACTGTTTGATTGAAAGAGAATACTAAATCATTATAGATTTCTAAGAGTTTACAAAAATCAATATAGGTATCTAAATCGAATTCTGTTCTCTTGAAAAGTGTTATTAAATTTTGTCTTGATAACATAGTAAGACTCCTAAACAAACAAGTGTAGTGTGGTAGTTGTTCCGAAATTCTTCATAATCGGTGTTGTATTGATATTCTATAGGAGCAGGGAAAGAACCGTTTTTATTTTGATTCTGGATAATAAATTGTATAGAGTAGTCAATGATTTCAGAGATGTCTGTATCAATTTTTAAGAATAGTACAGACAGTAGTAACTCTGCTAGTATATCTAAGTCTTTTTCGATTATCCTATCTCCGATAAGTGAGGTTAGCAAGTCAACATAGTCCATAGGGGAATTATCTAAATAATAGCTACTACCGAGATCACTGATATAGAAAATGGTATGAGTCAAACTATACATTGCATTAGGAGTATAGTAAAACCGTGGTAATTTTTTTCCTAGGACAGTTTGATGAAAAAGGTTGTTGTAACTATCTAGATTATCATTTAATCCTATTTTTGAGATAGAATATTTTAAATCCATCATTCTGAAGGGCACCTTTTCTATTTGCGAATCAATTTTTTCGATTTCAATTAATCTGGTTAAATAGTTCTTGAAAATGTTGAGAGATTTTCGCTGAGCAAATTCTTCTAAAATGAGTAGTCCAGGAAGATTGTGAGTATTGTTTTCGACTAACTTAATCAGTAGCCCCTGTTGATTAGTGTCACTTAGTTTACTTTTTAAAAAACGCTCAATAAACTCTAAGTGGTGCAGGTCAATTTGTCGTTGTGATAGTAAATTGTATAGAAAAGCTAACTCAACAAAAGACTTAAATTGAGTATCAGAATCATCTTGTAGTAGTTCCTCTACAAAGAAATGATTAATATTCTTTTTAATGTATTCGATAGATCTTAATACTGCTTTTTTCATGCAACATCCCTCAATAGAGTTAAAAGGCACATAAGGATAGGCTTTAACTTGACATATGATAACATAATCTTGAGAAGGTGATGTTGTCTATGGTTGACTAGATAAAGGGACTAGTTCTGAAGAAATTTCTTCTAATTTTTCTTTAAAAGCAGTTGTTTTAAATGTTTTATAAATAAAAGCATAACCACTCCAAGCAACAACCCCACCAGCTTGAACTTGAATGGAATCGTTTTGAGATTTAAATGGAATAAAGACATTATTCGTTTCTTTATCAATGATGTTTTTTAACACAGATTTTATTCCTTTTTCGGTATTTTTCCCAAGATTATGTTGGAAATTATTATATATATTGATATGCTATTTGTCAATGGAAAAACACGGAATATTCTGACAATTACTGTGAGAAATGGTAGGTATTTTCTACTTTTTTGTGATAAAATGAAAAAAAGAAAATTTTGGAGGACAATATGTCATCAACTAAGACACAGATTGCTGGTTTTCCGTTTGAAAACTGTCTGATGAATGCGGCGGGGGTTGCCTGCATGACGATTGAGGAGTTAGAAGAAGTAAGATTGTCTCAAGCAGGAACCTTTGTGACCAAGACTGCTACCTTAGAAGCACGTGTTGGAAATCCTGAACCACGTTATCAGGATGTTCCGCTTGGATCGATTAACTCGATGGGATTACCAAATCAAGGTTTGGATTACTATTTGGATTACCTTTTGGAATTGCAGGAAAAAGAACCGAATCAAACCTTCTTCCTTTCCTTAGTCGGACTGTCTCAGGAAGAAACTCATAGGCTGTTAAAACAAGTGGAAGAAAGTGAGTTTAAAGGCTTAACCGAGTTGAATTTATCCTGTCCGAATGTGCCGGGCAAACCACAAATTGCCTATGATTTTGAAACGACAGAGGCTATTTTAAGAGAGGTATTTAGCTACTTTACCAAACCTCTTGGGATTAAGCTACCTCCTTACTTTGATATGGTGCATTTTGATCAGGCGGCAGCGATTTTTAACCAATTTCCGCTCGCTTTTGTCAACTGTGTTAACTCAATTGGAAATGGTCTCTACATTGAAGATGAGTCAGTTGTTATTCGTCCTAAAAATGGATTTGGAGGAATCGGTGGAGAATATATCAAGCCGACTGCTCTGGCCAATGTCCACGCTTTCTACCAGCGGTTAAAACCAGAAATCCAAATCATTGGAACAGGAGGAGTGCTGACAGGTCGTGATGCTTTTGAGCATATCCTTTGTGGAGCTAGTATGGTGCAAGTTGGGACAACCCTTCATAAGGAAGGGGTCGCAGCCTTTGAGCGGATTACGGCAGAATTACGTAGCATTATGGCAGAAAAAGGCTACGAAAGTCTAGATGATTTCCGTGGGAAATTGCAGTATATAGAGTAAATCAAATAGGTGAAAATCAGTCGATTTTCACCTGTTTTTTCATAGGGGTTACCTAGCTTTTTCAGTAAGAATAGCGTATACTAAAGGAAGGAGGGTTGTATCATGAAGAGAAGACGAGATCGGATTGGAAAACGGAGGCGACAGCAACGGAAAAAATGGCTAGGACGCCTTTTATGGCTACCAATCGTTCTCGGTTTCCTTGCTGGAATTAGCTATGGTGGTAGCATTCTCTGGTCACGATTTGTTCCTATTTCTTCCTCAAGTAAGGACTCGTCTCATTTAGAATCGGAAGTGACAGAACAGCCTGTATTGTCTGAACAACCGGTTCAGACGGCAAGGATTATGGCGCATGGGGATTTGCTCTATCATGATCTTATCTACTGGAGTGCGTTACAAGCTGATGGTCAGTATGATTTTACAGAGAACTTTACCTATGTCAAACCTTGGATTGAGCAGGCTGATTTTGCCATAGCAGATTTTGAGGGAACCATTTCGCAAGAATATCCCTTGGGAGGCTATCCCTTGTTTAATGCCCCAGTCTCAGTTGCAACGGCTATTCAGCAGACAGGATATGATTTGGTTGATTTGGCCCACAATCACATCCTTGATTCTCAGTTATCTGGTTTGCTATCAACCGTCGATACTTTTAGGCAGCTTGGTGTGGATACCGTAGGGGTGTATCGTGATGGCAATCGCTCAACAGCACCTCTTTATATCAAGGAAGTGAATGGGATTAAAATTGCTGTCCTTGCCTATGCTTACGGTTTTAATGGCATGGAGGCAAACCTCACGCAAGAAGAATATGAAAACTATTTATCTGACCTTAATGTAGACAAGATTAAGTCTGAACTAGAACGAGCGGAAGCAGAAGCTGATATAACGATTGTCATGCCACAGATGGGGATTGAATACCAGTTAGAACCAACAGAAGAGCAAGTTACTCTCTATCGTCAAATGGTAGAATGGGGAGCAGACATCATTTTCGGAGGCCATCCACATGTAGCAGAACCAACGGAAATCATTGAAAAAGATGGCGAGCGAAAACTGATTGTTTATTCTATGGGGAATTTTTTGTCTAATCAGCGCATGGAAACTATGGAAGGGGTCAACAACTTCCAATGGACAGAACGTGGCGTTTTAATGGATGTTACCCTTGAAAAGAAAGAAGGAAAGACACGAATTCAGACGGCAAAAGCTCATCCGACCTGGGTCAGTCGTGTACCAAAAGAAGGAACGGACTTGTTTACCTATCAAACCTTTGTGCTAGAGGACTTTATAGAAGGCGGTCCACATCGTCATCAATTAGATGAAGAAACCAAGGCGCGAATTGATGTCGCCTATCAAGAGATGAACGACTTTATGGGATTAAACTGGTAATATTAAACACGTTAGCTTGTTTGATGAGATGATAGGATATTTTACCAAGAACAAAGGATGTATAGAGGAATGAAGATAAAAGCAGTTGTAACGGATATGGATGGGACCTTTTTAGATGATCGTGGAGGATTTGATCGTACTCGCTTTGAGCGGGTTTTGGAGCAATTGGAAAAGCGAGAGATTCCCTTTATTGTCGCAAGTGGCAATGGTCTGGAACGCTTGCTCGATCTTTTTGTGGGCTTTGAAGACCGGATTTTCTTTCTGGCGGAAAACGGTGGCCTCTTTTACCACAAGGGGCAAACGATTTTTCGTAAGATCTTGGACCGTCATCTAATAGAAGAATTGATTCGCCATTATCAACCAAGGGTAGCAGACTATTGTTTAATGGTTTCAAGTGATACGACGATGTATATTGATGAGCAGGCTCCCCAGCCTTTTGAGGAGACAGACTTAGCGATTACAGCAGAACAACTTCAGGCTTTTTGGGATAAGATTGTTCGTTTACCAAACTTACTTGAACTGCCAGCTGATGCTACGATTACCCATGCAGGTTTTTGGGTGCCAGAAGAGTTGGTTGCAGATTTGGTGACGGATTGTAATGAAGTTTTTGGAGAGCACTTGCTTGCTGTTACAAGTGGTTATGGTTCGGTGAGTATTTTACCAAAGGGTGTCCATAAGGCTTGGGGCTTGGAACAAATCTTGCAACCGCTTGGTATTGATGCTAGTGAAGTTCTGGCTTTTGGCGATAGTGACAATGACTTGGAACTGTTGGCCTATGCCGGCTATTCTTATGCCATGGAAAATGCATCTGAGCGTGTTCAGACTACTGCTAAATTCTGTGCACCGTCGCATACAGAACAAGGTGTCTTACAGGTGATAGAGGATCTTGTCTTAGGTGCTAACTAGTTCTATTGAAGCTATTCTTATTTGAGAATGGCCTTTTCATTTGTTGTCAGGAAAAATCGGGTATGTTATACTGGTCTATTATGATGAGAATAAAACAGTTAGATAAGATGCTTGCTATTGTCCTCCTTTTCCTTGTTTTTTTGAGTGCTGTCTTCCTACGTCCTAAACTGAATCAAACGAGCTATGTACAATCGACTATTCCTACCCTCTTTTTTCATGGTTATGGTAGTAGTGCGAATGCGGAGAAGCATATGACTCAAGCAGCGAGGAAAGCTGGAGTGACGCAGACTATTATTCGAGCAGATGTGGATACAGAAGGGCAGGTTACCTTGCTAGGAGAGATTCCGACAGGCGCAATCAATCCGATTGTCGAAGTGAATTATCAAGATAATCGGAATGCGGACTATCATCAAGATGCTCGTTATGCCAAGGCCGTTGTGATGAAATTACAAGAAACGTATGGATTTACAAAAATGAACATGGTTGGTCATTCGATGGGAAATATGTCTATTCTCTTTTATCTCTTGGATAATGCCCATGACCAAAATCTGCCTCAGTTGCAGAAGGTGGTCCATATTGCCAACCATGTCAATGGATTAGAAGGACGGGATTTGCCGGCAGATCCTAGTTTAGATGAACAGACGGGCCAGCCTAAGGAGATGAGTACTAGTTATCAAGAGTTGCTTGCGCTACGTGACCGATATCCAAAGCAACAAATAGATGTATTGAATGTCTATGGTGATTTGACAGACCAATCTGATGGTTCTGTTTTGAATGTCTCGTCAAAGAGTTTGAAATACTTGGTTTCTGAAAGAGCAACATCCTATACGGAAGAGAGGATAACTGGTAAAGGTGCCCAACATAGCCAATTACATGAGAATCCAGAAGTAGACAGACTATTGCTTGATTTTTTGTGGGGAGTAAATTAATCTATTGGATTGGTATAGTTTGAGCTGAGAAATATAGAAGCGAGGAATACGAAATCATCCTCGCTTTTTATTATTAGGTTTAGCTATCAACAGCTGATGAGATACCAACAAATTGATTATCCTATCAATTCCCTACCGCATCCCTCTCTGATGATTCAATCGGATTCGCAAAAACAAGGATTTTGTTTAGTCTAGTTATCTAGTCAGTCTTTCTTTGCTAAGAAAAGTTTATCTAGCTTCTAAGTGAGCCTGTTCTTCACTGAAAAAATGTTGACATACTTCTAAGTCCGTCGTTTTTTAGTGAAAAAGTTGAGTCTCATCTCGTAGGGAATCCGTCTTTCAACAAATTATTCGGGAATTGCTTTTAGAGAGGGCGTTTTTGATACTGTAGACTAATTTTTGTAAATAGAAAAAGAATCTAGCCCTGCACAATATAGAACTAAATCCTTTCAATTGTTTCTTGTCTAACTTTTTGGGAGCAAGACTATTTCTCTTTTTTACGATAAAACACTAAATGTAAAATAAAGCAGAAGGCTAAACCGATTATCTTCAATAGTGTTAGATGTTTGGCTGAATCGCCTGTTTTAGGAAGTTGAAGATGTGCATCGTACACGACTTTTTCTGAATACTTCGTTTCTTGATTTTTGTTAAAGCTAGATATGACTAAACTTGTTTTAGAAGTTATAGCATTCTCCGTTGAATTTTTTGTTATGGTTGGTGCTAAGGTACATGAGACTTTTTCTTTTTTAGAAACATCATTTTCGAGCTTATCCTTTTTAGAAGTATCTTTTTTGGAGGTGCTAGGTAGATTATTTTCTTTATTGAGAATATCTGTTAGTTTAATATGTGAATAATTACCTGCAAAATCTTCAACAACATAGGTTAGATGTTCAAGTGTCAATTCAACCATTTCTTCTGCTTCATTGGTGAATGTGTTGGGAATGGTAAAAGTGCCGTCTTGTTTAGGTTCTATGTAGCGAATAACTGGGATACCATCTTCTATATCAGTATAGGATAAGCGTGCACGAAAAATAGGAGAGTGATTGTTCGATTGCTGAATGGGTCTTATTCGGACTGTTCGAGAAATAGCATCATAGCTTGCTGAAGTGGGCAATACGGGTGGGATAGTGTTGAGTACCAAGTCGAAATCCATGTGCTGTTCTTTTGCTCCCTCAGAAACTGGGGTAAATACAACACGATAAACATAGTTTCCATCGCCAACATATTTACCGTTCCGATCTTTTCCATCCCATCTAGTCTTCTCAAAAGTAGTCGCAGTTCCTGTTTTATCGATTAACTCGCTGTAATGTTTATCAGCTTTTGAGGCTTCTGGACTTTCCCAAATAGCGGTTGTGAGATCAGATTGACGATAGACCTTGGCCTTTAAGTCCTTTACATTTCGTAAGAGTGTTCCTCTAAATTCAACAGTATCCATGACACCATCTCCATTTGGTGAAAGTGCTAAATAGGGTTTGCCGTCTTTTATAAGTAGTTTTTTGATGTTTTGGGTACCAAGTTTATCATAAGTTCCTAAAACAGTTGTAGAACGAAATTCTAAAGATTCTTCTTCAATAAAGTCTGGGCGCTGAGATTCTTGGACATATCTCCAGGATCCATATTGGCTAAGGAGAGCTGTAAAATTTTGTGCCTTAAATTCTTTGAATTCATCTACTTCAAATTCTCCATCTTGTAAATATTTAGGACGTTCGTAATAAAATGTTTTATTTGGTTTGTCATAGATAGATTGTTCCATTGCTCTTAAATCAGCAAACTTACTAGTGCCACGAAAACCAATGAAAGGAATGCTCATTACTTCAGAACCATTTGGGGATGTCATAAAACGAATAAAGCCTTCCAAAAAATAGCCGTTAGGCATCAGTTTTGTGAGATCGTAATGAAACTGCTTGACATCGATTGGTATATTAATGTCTAGAGTCGTATTAGCCGGAACAAGGATTTCTTTCATTTCTGTTGTTAATAAATGCTTTGGTGCAAGTGCAAAGTATTGGCCGTCAACCTTGTCAGTAGCTATGTGCGCTGTATAATAAAACTTAGTAGGAACTAAACTGAGATTATGAATTTTTGCTACTAGATTAAAGGTGCTTCGTATGTCGCCAAGATGTATCTTGCTATTATTATTTTGGTCCGTTACATAGGCTGTGGCAAGAGCTGCCTTTCGAGCGTCTACTAAACCGGCTCCTTGTTGACGTGGTGAGATATAGGCCTTTTCTTGTTCATTAAAAATAGCAGTCGCTGAACTCATCATCATCTGCTTTATGAATGTTGCTAGTTCTTGAGGTGTTTTATCTGGAAAGCGTTTTTGGTAGATAGGTTTCAAAAGATTTACTAAACCGGCAACATGGGGGGCTGCAGCGCTCGTACCATTAATCAATTCATAGTCGTTACCTTTGAAAGAAGCTGAGGAAGTGAAGCCTCCTGGGGCAGTAATGTCGGGCTTTAAATGACCATCAGCAGTAAGTCCCCAGCTGGAGAAGTTAGCTATTTGGTTTCCACCAGGATTTTGAAAGACTTGGTAGTTTTTATGAAATGATAATGTTTGAGACTTATTTTGTAATAAGGCTTGAGCGTCTTTTTGACTAATAAAGCCGGAAGGTATTTTGCCTAATTTTTCAGGTAAAGGTAAGGTTATATTTTCTTCCATTACATTATTATAGATGAGCACTCCTGCAGCTTTATTTTCAATGGCGTTCTTAATCTTATCAGCGAATCCAATTTCTCCACGTTGAATTAAAGCAATTTTATCTGTGGGCTCAATCGTTTTAAAGTCTTCTTCTCTTCCGAATTTAGCATCAACGAACTGATATTGTCTGGTTTTATCAAATCCGTTTATTAAACCTTGGCTGGTTGAAAGAGCTATTTTTTGCTGTGTGGATGTTGTCAAATATTCGCTATAGATAGTAGGATTTTGATAGGCGGCTACGCTGATGACATCTTTTGATAAACCTGGGGAAGCGACAACACCAAAGTCTGGATTTTCTGCTAAAGGTTTTTTAAAAACATCTCCAAAGGCCCGATCGTTTCCTGCACTAGCAACTAAGAAAACTCCTTTATCTTTTGCCAATTGAATGGCTTTTACCATCTCGGAATGTAGATTATTTTCAGAATCTCCTCCCTTTCCATAGCTCATATTGATACTATCAGCTCCTAAATGGATGGCATCAATAATAGCTTTGGCTCTTAATTCATCAGCCCCTCCAATTACTTTCATAAAAATCAGTTGAGATTGAGGAGCAACACCTGTCATTTTCAACCCATTTTCCATAGGTTGTTTGCTTTCCCCAACTGCAATACCAGATACATGGCTTCCATGTGTGTCTGTTCCTGCTATATCATCGTTGTTTTTAAGGTAGTTATGGGCAAAAATAATTTTAGATGAAATCCATTTACCGTAATCAATGTTTGCGGCATTTTTCAATCTGTTTAAGTCATCTTCTGTTTTTACTTTAGGTTTTTCAAGAGTGGTATTTGAAAAAACCTCATGATGACTATTTAATTCGCTGTCAAGAACTGCTGTTATTGTACCAGCTCCTTGCTGGCTCTCTTCCCAAATTTTTGTAATATTAGTGCTGTCTAGCTCGGGATCAAGAGTAGTTTTTGGGGGATGAGAAGGTGTTTTGGATTCTGAAGAATATCTTTCTGACAGAGCTTCAGATTTGTTGATAGGTGATAGAGGGTGGTCTTTTTCTGTTTCAGTATTTAATGGTATTTCTGTTGAGGTGTTCAGTGGAGCTTCTTCTTGGGCTTCTATTTGTTTTGTATACATCATGAGTATACCGGTCGTTAATAGTGCCATAGCAACTAATTGTTTTTTTCGACTATCTTTTTTCACAATATCCTCCAAATTTTCGTTAATATCTATTTGTTTTATCCATAAAAAATGAGTCAGCAGATGCCGAGGGACATTGTATAATAAAAAATAAAATTGTTCAATGTTACAAAGGAAGTGGAATCGTCATAGGTATGTTTTTGTACAGAAGTTGATGCTATACTTACTGAATAAAGTAGCAAAAATATACATTGTGCATAGAAGTGTGCAGCGTTGCTTTGAGATTCTCTGTATTTCTATCAAATGATACAGATGTATATTTTTTACGTAACATTGTTCATTTTTTTAGGCAGTATTTATAGTTATGTATTTATTAAATTTGAACTGGTACAGACTGCATCCCAAAACGACTGAATTTAGAATAAGAGAGTTATGGACCAAATGAGTTTGAAATTGCTAAGCTGACAAAATCAATTTTTGAGGAAGTTCACTTGCGTCACTTGTTACCCTAATTCCTTTTTCTCTTTCTCTTTTATTTTTTGATTGGGAGTACAACAGCTAATGAGAAACTGGCAATTCGAGGCTCTTATCAATTACCTAAGGGTCTTTCCTCTCTGTTGATTCAATCGGATTCGTAAAAACAAGGATTTTGTTTAGTCTAGTTATCTAGTCAGTCTTTCTTTGCTAAGAAAAGTTTATCTAGCTTCTAAGTGAGCCTGTTCTTCACTGAAAAAATGTTGACTTACTTCTAAGTCCGTCGTTTTTTAGTGAAAAAGTTGAGCCTCATTTCGTAGGGAATCCGTCTTTCAACAAATTGTTCGGGAATTGCTTTTAGGAAGGTCGTTTTTTAATGAAACGTTCGGGTCTTACTGCTTAGGGAGGCTTTCTCTTGTTGAAAATCGCTTGTCTAACTTTCAAGTCTGGTTTCTTCTGATGAAAAAAATTATTCCTAACGATTAAGTAAGGCTGTTCGTATCGAAAACAGCTTGTCCTCGTTTCAAAAGAAAGCCCTGACTAAGAAGTTACTCCTAGTCAGGGTCTTGTGTCTGATTGTATTATTATGTGGTTTCTAGATTTGTGTAAGCAACCCCTCCCTACGTCGTTGCTTGTTTGTTTTTGGTTCGGGTAGAAAAAGTCTTTTTATTGCCACCATCCTCATGTGCTTTCGGACATCAGCGACTTCCTTCGGAGTAAAATAATCCAGTGGATTATTTTAGGTCGAGCCCAGAAACAAAGGAGCGAGGATAATCGATTTCAACGAAATCACGACTTTTGTCTCACTCCCACTTTTAGCACGGCGGAGGTGGCGGTATTGTGCTCGCTACGCTCGCAAATTTTCTAACCTTAAAACTACAGAAAATGAAATATCATTGTAATGTTTTTTCTGAATTGTGAGGTTTGTCTACGTTCTGAAACAATCCACTGGATTAACCTCGCTTTTTCATTTTTCGGCTTGGGTTAAAACAATCCACTGGATTAACCTCGCTTTCTTATTTTTCGGCTTGGGTTAAAACAATCCACTGGATTAACCTCGCTTTCTTATTTTTCGGCTCGGGTTAAAACAATCCACTGGATTAACCTCGCTTTCTTATTTTTCGGCTTGGGTTAAAACAATCCACTGGATTGTTTTAATTCCCTACACTGCTGAATTTTTTCATGCCGTATCGAAATAGGGTGTAGTTTATGCTGAAGATGGTGAGGACGACGAGGGGGAGGAGGATTCCGATGGAACTGATGTTTAGGAAATGAAGGGCAGGGAAGTAGGAGGTAAAGGCGTAAGGGAAGACGAGGGTAAGGAGAATTTGGATGGCGGTTGGGTAAATGCGAATCGGATATTGCGCCATTTGATTGAGTGAGAAAATTCCCATGGTAATGGGGAAGGATTCGACTGTCCAGAAGGCAAGAGCAGTTGGTCCTAGCTGAATGGCTGCGTAGAGCAGGCCGATACAGATACAACTTAGGGTAAACAAGAGATAATCTGTCACTCCCCAATGGAGTTGTAAGAGGTGATAGGCCTTGCTGGTTGCAATGATCCCGACCAGAGTTGTTCCGATTCCTTGCAATTGCACTCGTTCTGAAATCAGTTGAAAGAGGGGGTTGACAGGTAAAATCATCAATCGCTCAAATTCTCCTTCACGAATATAGCGACTGCCAAACATCCATAAATTATCAAAGAAAATCAAATGAACAGACCGTCCAATGGTTGAAATGCCGTAGATAAAGAGCATTTGGCCATAAGAAAAGCCTCCAATTTCCTTGATATTACCAAAAAGGACATTTAAGAAGATAAGATAGACAATTTGTTCGACGAGAGATGACAGTAGTCCGATGAAGAAGTCCATACGATAGGACATGGCAGCAATCAAAAAGGCCTTGACATTGTAATAGTAAAGTTTTACGTATCGTTTCATCCTACCCTCCAAAAATGACCAAGCGTTTTTTAGCCCCTTGCCAAAGGACATACATCAGTCCAGCTAGAAGAGGGGCCCAAATCAATTGTAGCCAGAAAAGGCCAGGATGCACTTCTTTTCCCAATAGGACAGTAATCGGAAAATTAACTGCAAAACTATAAGGTAAAAAGCTGAGTAGTTTGGCAATTGGCGCTGGATAAAAACTTAAGGGTAAGAGCACGCCTGCTGATAGGTTGAAAATACCTTCTCGCAAGATAAAGAGTCCCCATGTGTTGACGGTGTAAAAGGAGAGCAGTCCAAAGCCCAAATCCATCAATTGCACCATGAACATTCCAATCAGGCTAGTCAGAACAAAGATACCTAAGGTTTTTATGTCCGGCAAATAAAAGTTAGGATTGACCATCGGAACGACCAGTAACACCAATATGAATTTTCCAGCTTCGATGATTTTCAGACCGAAATCTTGAAAGAAAAGGGCGGTAATGGGGGAGTAGGGATAGAGCAGTTCGCCTGTAATATCCCCTCTGACGATAGATCTAGCCAGATCGCGTCCGATTCCAAAATTATTGAGATTGTTCAAGAGATTGGCAAAGATAATATAGGTCGTAAAGGTTGCAAGGCTGTAACCATTGACCTCCGATTGACTAGCGAAAATCGTCTTCCACACAAATAGAGATACCAGTATTTTTAGCAACATGGAAATCAGGGTTGCTAGGAAAAAGGACTTGTACTGCAATTGAAGCAACAACATCTGTTTTGTGACATGAAGGTACTTAGTCATGTAAGCCCCCCTCGTAAATGCGCTTGACAATCTGTTCAATCGTGACTTCCTTCATGGTGACATCATCAATAGGATAATGGGTGAAAGCCAACTGAATAATGTGGGCATTGCTATGGTGTTCTGTCTGGTAATGAATCTCAAAATGATGTGAATCCACTTGTTCCCATTCAAGATAAGGAGCTTCTAGCGGTGTTTCAATCGCTGTATGGCTTGTAAAGGCAATGGTTTTGACCTTGGAAAAATTCTCTTTTAAATGGATGAGGCTGCCGTCATAGACTTTCTGCCCCTTATCAATGATGACAATGCGCTTGCAGAGGGTTTCGATGTCTTGCATATCATGAGAGGTAATCAGAAAAGTCGTTTGGTATTCCTCATTCATGGTGCGGATGAAGTTGCGAATCAACTCCTTGACACTGGCATCCAGTCCAATAGTTGGCTCATCTAAAAAGACGACAGCAGGTTGGTGGAGGAAAATAGCCGCAAATTCACACTTGACCCGCTGACCGAGTGAAAGATTGCGAATGGGCTGATGGAGAATACTCTCTAATTCCAAAAGTTTTGTCAGACGTGTGAGGCGTTCTTGGTAAAGTTGGTTTGGAACATCGTAAATCTTGGCATGAAGAAAGAAGGATTCGATGACAGGAATATCCCATTTGAGGTGGGATTTTTGGCCAAATAAGACACCGATTTGCCGATTGACAGCCGTTCGTTCCTTGACTGGTTCCAGACCGTTAATCAAGACCTGCCCTTGATCGGGATACAGCACTCCAGTTAGCATTTTGATGGTTGTCGATTTTCCGCTCCCATTTGAGCCGATATAGCCAATGATTTCTCCTTTTTGAACGGATAGGGAAATATCCTGAACTGCTGGAATATAGCGTTTTTTAGGCTGAAAGAAGGATTTTATTGAGCCTAGTAGGCCCGCTTCCTTATCAACAATCGTGTAAGTTTTTGATAAATGATGTGCTTCGATCATGATAACTCCTTGACTAGCATAAAATCAACTGAGAAAACGTTTGCGTAATCGATTATACCACATCCGGCTTAGGTAGACAAGGAATTATCGGTTTGTTATAAAGGTGGATGATGTGCTTTTGTCATTGCTACGATTAGGGATTGACATTGCTTCTACGATATCACGATTGAGTTCCACTCCTAATTGTTCAGCAAGATGAGCCAACGACGGAAGAAGCTGATTTTTGGCGGGTATAAAAAAGCTTACAATATACCAGCCAGTCAATATTTAGGGCAATAATTTCATGATGAGGGCAGTCATTTCAGTTGGTGATTCTAGTTTTCCCTTGTTAATCCAGGCCTGAACAATGCCAAAGAATGCATGGGCGAAATAGATACTATGGTAGTCTTTTTCTACTTCAGACAGGAGTTCGAGACGATTGTTATCTGCTACGTCATTGTTGATGAAGAGGCGAACCTTGTTGATGAGAAAGGATTGGATTTCTTGGCTACCATTGTGTGTGAGGAGGGCAGATAGGAGTTGTTCACGAGAGAGGAGGACGAAGATTTCAAGGAAAACTTCTTTGCGGTCGCGATCATACTGGGTCATAATTTCTTCTATCTCGACAAACAGGGCTTCTTGATAGTCTTCGATTACTTGATATTTATCTCGGTAATGGGTATAAAAACTAGAGCGGCTAATCCCAGCAGTTTGTGCTAAATGTGTCGTTGTAATATCGTTAAAGGATTGGTGCTGTAAACAAAGAATCATAGCTTGAAAAATTGATTTTTTGGTTTCCTCACGTCTTCTATCCGTCATTCCGTCACTCCTTTTGTACATTTTTAGACATTGTGTCTAAAAATGGTTTGTGAAACTTGATTTTGAATCTTAGCTTTGTATAATATATTATATCATATTTTGGACACAGTGTCTAAAGGAGAAGTTTTATGCTAGAAGAAATCAAAACTGTCTTAAAAAAACCACGTCTTTGGATTGTGATGATTGGAGTCGCTTGTATTCCTGCCCTTTATAATCTGAGTTTTTTAACCTCTATGTGGGATCCCTATGGCAAGGTCAGCGAGTTACCAGTTGCAGTAGTCAATGAAGATCACCCTTCTGAATTTCAAGGGAAAACCCTGAACATTGGCCAAGAAATGGTGGATTCAATGAAGGAGGGGAACAGTCTTGATTTTCATTTTGTATCGAGTGATGAGGCTAAAAAAGGTTTGGCAGACGGTGAGTATTACATGGTTGTGACCTTACCAGCTGATTTATCCCAAAAAGCAGCCACCTTGCTAACGAGAGAACCTGAGTCATTAAAAATAGGATATCAGACCTCAAAAGGGCATAGTTTTGTCGCTAGTAAAATGGGTGAATCAGCTATGACAAAACTCCAAGAATCAGTATCTGAAAAGATTACCAAAACCTATACGGGTGCTGTCTTTTCTAGTCTGTCAGAATTACAAGACGGGTTAGGTCAAGCAGCCACGGGTGCGCAACAAATCAATCAAGGTAGCCAAGCATTAGTAGGAGGTGGGCAAACTCTAGCAACTGGTCTGGGAACTCTTGAGGTATCAACTCAATCGCTTTCAGAAGGTGCGAGCCAACTGGAGTCAGGTCTTGTTCGCTATACAGATGGAGTAGCTCAGGTAGCTACAGGCAGTACAGGCCTTGCGGAGGGTTTAGTACCGTATACGAATGGTGTAGAAAGTCTAGCAAGAGGTGCTCAGCAACTTGATAGCCAGTCGACTGCATTACAAACAGGTGTTGCACAACTACAAGCAGGTCAGAATAAGGTTCAAGAATTGGTCAATGGTGCCCAGCAGATTCATAATGGTTTAGCCCAAGTGAGCGCAGCGACAAGCTCATCAACAGAGCAGGATCAACAATTGGCTAGTCTACTGCAAGGACTGACTCATTTGCAGACAGGTATGAATGAGTTAAACACGCGGGTATCTGGCTTAACGGTGCCAAGTCTTGATACAGCTACTATTACAGCAAGTTTGCAACAGATTGGAGCCCAAGCCCAGAGTATCATTGCTGCTCATCAGGCAGATCAAAAAGCACGTCTAGTAGCCCTTCAGGCGACATCCGCCTACCAAGCTATGAATGAAAGTCAACAAGCAGAGTTAGTAGCTACTATGGAGGCTAGTCCGTCAGAAGCAGTTTTACAGGCGCAGGCGATTTTACAAGAACTTTCTAGTATGCAGGAAACCTTTTCAGCCCTCGGAAATGCTGGTGAGATGACAAATCAAGTAGCTAGTTTGAAAACAGGCATTCAGCAAGTAACAGATGGGGCAAATCAAGTTTTGCCAGGAGCGACAGGGGCTATTACAAACTTGACAGGAGGTGTTCGTCAAGCAAATGTTGCATTGTCACAATTAACATCAGGAAGTCAGATCTTAGCAGCTGGAGTGGGTCAATTACAGTCTGAATTGGCTATTGGTGGGGAACGATTATCCCAAGGCGTGACTCGTTACACGGGCGCAGTTGCGCAATTAAGTAGTGGTGCTAATCAATTGGCTGAAAAGAATGCAAAGATTATGGCAGGAAGTCAACAATTGGTATCAGGTCTTGATAAATTGAACAACCAAACTAGGAATCTTCTAGGTGGTGCAGATCGACTAGCCAGCGGTTCTGGCCAATTGCAGGCAGGAGCTAGTCAGTTGCACAATGGCAGTCAAGAACTGGTCGCGGGTGCAGAAAAACTTCAGACAGGAACGGACAGTTTAGCGGAGTCTTTGGGTAAGGCTAGTCAGCAATTATCTCTTATTTCTGTTGAGGAGGTCAATGCAAATGCCGTATCAAAACCAGTTTCTCTGTCCCATACAGATACTGATCATGTGCCAACAAATGGAGTGGGCATGGCTCCCTACATGGTATCCGTTGCCTTAATGGTTGCTGCTCTTTCAACCAATGTCATCTTTGCCAAACGCATTGACGGAAAAGCCTATACTTCACGCTCAGAATGGGCGTTGAATAAACTGGTCATCAATGGAACAATTGCCACCTTAGCTAGTCTTATCTTGTATGCAACGCTTCGTTTTATCGGTATTGAGCCGAGTCATTCTCTTGCAACCCTTGGTTTGATACTGTTATCGGCATGGACCTTTATGGCCTTAGTGACAGCCTTGATTGGCTGGAACAATCACTTGGGTTCCTTTGCTTCCTTGCTCTTATTACTCCTACAGCTTGGTTCAAGTGCAGGAACCTATCCGATTGAATTAAGTCCACGCTTTTTCCAAAGAATCCAACCCTATTTGCCGATGACCTATACAGTATCAGGTCTACGTGAGACTATTTCTATTGGAAATCAGATTGGTCAGCAAGTAATGATGTTGAGTCTATTTCTCATTGGCTGTATGACCCTTGGCTTTCTGATTTTCCGACCAAATCAAGAGGTTTCTCACCGATAAGAAAGCATTCAGATAGTAAACGAGTATAAATAGAGTTTAGGCAAAAACGATTCGAATAGTAAAAACGCATAAAATCAGAGGATCAATAATCCCAGTTTTATGCGTTTTTATGTATTTTCACTATCCTCCAAGTATCCTGCCAAAATGGAGCCATACTCGTCGGCGTAAAATCGCTCATTCTTCTTCCTTGATACGATGGGTTCAACTATTTCTGTGAGAAGGTCGTTATCAGTCGTTGTTTGTTTCCTCCACATGTACAGTCATGGTCTTGGTATCAATGCTGACGGTTGCTCCAATGGTGACCGTAAAGAGGGGTTGAGTGTGGGCAAAGTCCATGTCATAGATGACCGGTATAGTCTGTAAGACAGGGTATTTGTCCAGGATGTAAAGGAGAAGTTCTTCGGTCATTTCGCATTCTTTTGGGAAACGCCCGATGAGAACAGCTTTGGGTTCTGGGTAGGTTTGGAGAAGTGCCGCGAGAGCACGGTCAAAGTTGAAATAATTATCTTCTTCAGCTTCTTCTAAGAGGAGGATATAGTCCTTGTCTTGTGGTGCATAGGGCGTGCCACGAAGGAGCGAGAAGGTGGACAAATTCCCACCGATAGCAGTAGCCTCAGTCTGTCCATGATTGTAAACTTTCCACTCGGTTTGATGAAAGGTCATTTCCGCATCCGGCAGATACCAAGCATTGCTACCCCATTCTTTACTGGGAGTTAGGTCATAGGAAGTTTGGGTTAGAGCTTTTAGCCAACTTTCTGTCTGGTAGTCTTGGAGAGCTTTCATCTTAAAGCTAGAATAGGCTGGTCCCATATAAGTTTTCAACCCAGTCTTTGCATAAATAGCATTGAGTAGGGCAGTTGTATCAGAATAACCGCAGAAAGGCTTAGGATGAGCCTTAATCAGCTCATAATCCAGATAAGGTAGGAGTTCATTGCAGTTAAAGCCACCAATTGTGGTTAAAATCATATCTACGCTATCGTCTAAAAAGGCTTCGTGCAAGTCTGCTACTCGACTTTCGATGCTTGCTGAGCCCAGCATATCATGCTCATCGTAATGGCTTGAAAAGGATACCTGAAATCCAAACCCTTCTAAGTGCTCTTTAGCTGCACGATTGGCTTCAAATCCACCGATTCGCTCGATGGAAGAAGAGGGACTGACAACGCGAATATGGGCATTTTTTAGCAATTTTTTCATAAGCATGCCTCCTTTGATGTCTGGTTAGTATACTCCTTTTTAAAAGGAAATGCAAGCCATTTTAAGATTGACCTGTAGAAGAGCTATTTTAAAAAGTTTTATATTGAATATTTCCTATAGAACATGGTAAAATAGAGTAATTATTTCTGAATAAATGAGCGAGATGAGATGAATAAGTATCAAACCATTTGTAAGTTTGTAGGTCAGACCTTACTATATTTTGTGATTTTTCTGGCCCTATTGTACTTTTTTTCCTACCTTGGACAAGGTCAAGGTGGCTTTATTTACAATGAATTTTAGTGGTGTATGGAGACATAGTTGATGATAAAAGACATGATTGAAACAATTGAACAATATGCGGCAACTCAGCCTGATTTTCCCGTTTATAATATCTTGGGTGAGGTGCATAGCTATCGTGATTTAAAGCAAGATTCAGATAGCCTTGCAGCAAAGATTGATAGTCTTGGCTTGCCTGCAAAATCTCCTGTCGTGGTCTTTGGTGGACAAGAGTATGAGATGCTAGCGACCTTTGTCGCCTTGACCAAGTCGGGTCATGCCTATATCCCGATTGATAGTCATTCGGCCTTGGAGCGCGTGTCTGCGATTGTGGAAGTCGCAGAGCCTAGCTTGATTATTGGGATTGCAGATTTTCCATTAGAAGTAGCGATTCCTCAGCTCAGCCTGTCAGAAGTCACAGCGATTTTTGAAGAGAAAAGACCTTATGAGCTGACCCATTCGGTAAAGGGTGAGGACAACTACTATATCATTTTCACATCTGGCACTACTGGTAAGCCAAAGGGGGTGCAAATTTCCCATGACAATCTACTTAGTTTTACCAACTGGATGATTACCGATAAGGAGTTTGCGACACCAGAAAGACCGCAAATGCTAGCCCAGCCACCTTATTCTTTTGACTTGTCGGTCATGTACTGGGCACCAACTCTGGCTCTTGGTGGCACTCTTTTTGCATTGCCAAGTAGCTTAGCACAGGATTTCAAGAAATTATTTGCAACGATTTTGGAGTTGCCGATTGCGATTTGGACCTCAACACCTTCTTTTGCTGATTTGGCGATGCTGTCTGAGGACTTCAACGCAGAGAAAATGCCTCACATTACTCATTTCTACTTTGACGGTGAGGAATTGACGGTGAAGACAGCTCAGAAACTGCGTGATCGTTTCCCAAGTGCGCGGATTATTAATGCGTATGGTCCGACCGAAGCAACAGTAGCCTTATCAGCGGTTGCTGTGACAGACGAGATGTTACAAACCCTTAAACGCTTGCCAATCGGTTATACCAAGGCGGATTCGCCAACCTTTATCATTGATGAAGCAGGCAATAAACTTCCATTTGGTGAGCAGGGAGAGATTATCGTGTCAGGACCTGCTGTTTCAAAAGGCTACATGAATAATCCTGAAAAAACAGCAGAAGCCTTTTTTGAATTTGAAGGATTACCAGCCTATCATACAGGAGACGTCGGTTCGATGACAGCAGAAGGTCTTCTGCTTTACGGTGGTCGAATGGATTTCCAAATCAAGTTTAATGGCTACCGGATTGAATTAGAAGATGTATCTCAAAATCTCAACAAATCCAAGTATATTAAGTCAGCAGTAGCAGTGCCACGCTACAATAAGGACCACAAGGTACAGAATCTCTTGGCCTATGTGATTTTGAAAGAGGGTGTCCGTGAGCAATTTGAACGGGACATTGACATCACGAAGGCCATTAAGGAAGACTTGGAAGACATCATGATGTCGTATATGATGCCGTCGAAATTCCTCTATCGCGAGAGTTTGCCTTTGACCCCAAATGGCAAGATTGACATCAAGGGCTTAATCAGCGAGGTAAACAACCGATGATGGACTTTGTCAACCAACTTCCGCATTTGGAACCTTACGGAGATCCGCAGTATTTTGTCTATCTGATTGCTGCGGTCTTACCTGTTTTTATCGGTCTCTTTTTTAAGAAGCGTTTTGCTTGGTATGAAGGGGTGGTCGGTCTAGCCTTTATTGTCTTGATGTTGACAGGAACGAGCAAGACTCAACTTGTTGCCCTCTTCTTTTATGTCATGTGGCAAACTAGCTGGGTTTTCAGTTACAAATGGTACCGAGCGAAAAAAGATAACAAATGGGTCTTTTATCTCCATACAGCACTCGCTGTTTTTCCACTTTTTATGGTTAAGGTAACTCCAGCGATTTCAGGGCATCAATCGCTCTTTGGTTTCTTGGGAATTTCCTATCTGACCTTCCGATCAGTTGGAATGATGATTGAATTGCGAGATGGGGTATTGACAGAATTTACGCTTTGGCAATTCTTACGCTTTTTGCTCTTTATGCCAACCTTCTCAAGTGGGCCGATTGACCGTTTCAAGCGTTTTGAAGCAGATTATACGACGATTCCAGATAAAGATGAGCTACTGGACATGCTAGAAATTGCAGTGCGTTCTATCATGCTTGGCTTCCTATATAAATTCATTTTAGCTCATATTTTTGGTTCCATGATTTTGCCGCCACTCAAGCAGTATGCCCTATCCCAAGGTGGCTGGTTTAACCTACCGACCTTAGGTGTCATGTATGCCTTTGGCCTTGACTTATTCTTTGACTTTGCAGGTTACTCCATGTTTGCCATTGCGATTTCTCATCTCATGGGGATTAAAAGTCCAAGAAACTTTGACAAGCCATTTCTCTCTCGTGATCTCAAGGAATTTTGGAATCGCTGGCATATGAGCTTATCATTTTGGTTCCGTGATTTTGTCTTTATGCGGTTGGTTATGGTTCTCATGCGCAATAAGGTTTTTAAAAATCGAAATACCACCTCAAGTGTCGCTTACCTACTCAATATGTTGATCATGGGCTTCTGGCATGGAGTGACCTGGTATTATATCGCTTATGGTCTTTTTCACGGTCTTGGTCTAGTGGTCAATGATGCTTGGCTTCGGAAGAAAAAAACGCTTAATAAAGAACGGAAAAAAGCAGGGCTTGCTCCTCTCCCAGAGAATCGCTTACTTCAAGCGTTAGGGATTGTGGTCACCTTTCACGTTGTCATGTTGTCATTTTTAATCTTTTCTGGATTTTTAAATGACCTGTGGTTTAAGAAATAAAAGGAGTTTACAATGGATATTAAAGCAGAAGTGATTGAAATTATCGATGAATTATTTATGGAAGATGTATCAGATATGATGGATGAGGACTTGTTTGATGCAGGTGTCTTGGATAGTATGGGAACAGTTGAATTGATTGTCGAGATTGAAGCTCGCTTTGATATTCGTGTTCCAGTATCTGAATTTGGTCGTGATGATTGGAATACGGCAAACAAAATTATCGAAGGCATTACGGAGTTACGAAATGCTTAAACGCTTATGGCTCATTTTAGGTCCGGTCTTTTGCGCAGCCTTGCTGGTTGTCCTTTTATTGATTTTTTATCCGACTCATCTTGATCATAATTTTGAGGTTGAAAAACGCTCGGCGGTCACCCTAACTTCTCGTAGTTTCAAGGGACGGACACAGAAAGTTCGTGCCTTGACGGATCCTGACCACCGCTTTGTTCCCTTCTTTGGATCGAGTGAATGGTTGCGCTTTGATAGCATGCATCCGTCTGTTTTAGCTGAAAAATATGACCGTCCTTATCGTCCTTATTTGTTGGGACAACGTGGCGCGGCCTCTTTGAACCAATACTTTGGGATGCAACAAATGTTGCCAGAATTGGAAGGTAAGACGGTTGTCTATGTTATATCTCCTCAGTGGTTCACCAAGAACGGTTATGAACCCAGTGCTTTTCAGCAATATTTTAATAGCGACCAGTTGACGAGTTTTTTGAGTCAGCAAGTAGGAGATGAGGCAGCCCAGCATGCAGCTGAACGCATCTTGCAACTCTATCCCAATGTGACGATGGCAGATATTGTCAAAAAAGTAGCACAAAAAGAAACATTATCGTCTTCAGAAGAACAGTTTATTAGCTTGATGGCACGTTTTCATAAACGTCAAGATTATTTCTTTAGTAGTTTAACTTCTGAAAATAGTGGAAATTTTGAGCAACGAGTGCTACCTGAGCTTAACCAACTACCAGATCAATTTTCCTATGAAGAGTTGGAAAAGGTTGCCATTAAAGAAGCAAAAGAACACACCAAGTCTAATGACTTAGGGATTGATGATCGTTTTTATAAACATCGATTAAGAAATAAAATCAAAAAATTAAAAGGATCGCAAAGGAATTTATCCTATATTCAATCTCCAGAATACAATGACTTGCAATTGGTCTTGCAACTCTTTGCTCAAGCAAAGATAAAGGTTCTCTTTGTTATTCCACCGGTCAATGAAAAGTGGATGGCCTACACAGGTCTGCGTGAGGAGATGTACCAACAGACTGTTGCAAAAATCAAGTACCAATTGGAGAGTCAAGGCTTTACGAATATTGCTGATTTTTCAACAGATGGCGGCAAACCCTATTTCATGGAAGACACCATTCACATAGGTTGGCTTGGTTGGCTAGAGTTTGACAAGGTAGTATATCCCTTTGTTACAAATCCTGGACCTACCCCTAGCTACCAGCTCAATTCAGCCTTCTTCAGTAAAGAATGGGCAGATTATGACGGAGATGTAATGAAATTTTCGACAAAATAATCATTCGCAAGAATAAAAAAATCAGTCAAGGTTAGGCAATGCAGGACCTTGATTTTTGGTAAGATGATAGGATGAAATTGGAGGAATCAGATGATTAAAGGCTCGTGTCTGTGTGGGAAAGTGACCTATGAGGTGACAGAATTGATCTCTCCCATTGTCTTTTGCCATTGTTCATTTTGCAGGAAGGCTTCTTCTACAGCCTTTTCGGCAAATGCCTTGGTAGATTTGGCTAGTTTTCAACTGCTATCTGGCCAAGAAGCATTGGTAATCTACGAATCCTCACCAAGGAAGATTCGCCATTATTGCAAACAGTGTCATAGCCAACTCTATCACACAAAGGCAGATATGCCAGGTCAGCTGACCTTGAAGTTGGGGACAATTGATAGGTGTGACCAAGATTTGGGTAAGTTGGAGCGCAAGCATATCCATGATGAACAAACGGTTCCTTGGTTATACTCGTCAAAAATCAACATCTGACGTCGTTAACTCATCTTGCTTCAACAGTCCAGCGGACTGTTGAAGGTTGGAAATAGGGCTAGCGAAGAATTGTTCGCTAGCCTCTTCTACTAGAATGTTGATTTAGCAACGCTTTACAAACCAGACAATATTTCCAAGCTCAGGTATCAATCGTCACTCCCCTGACTATTGATATGCGCTAAACTGTTACATACACAAAAATAATGAGGTCAGGGACTTTTTATACGTAATCTTCCAGAATACATTCGTTTGTGGGTGAGAACGACCGAGCTCATCCGTTATCCCAGTCTCTCAGCATAACCTCCGTTACCCCCTGCGTTTTTTAGGACACAAGCTACGCTAGCTTTATCTATCACCTTCCACAATTCTCAGTTGCAAGGGGCGAGCTGCACTCTTTCTATTTCCAGCCTTCCACAATTCTCAATTGTGGAAGCTAGTCAGATGTTGATTTTTATAGAGTCTTAGTTGACGAATAGATGTTTGGCTAAATGATGAAAAATGGGAGTGGGACAAAAATCGTGATTTCGTAGAAATCGATTTTGTCGTCCCACCCCCGCAAGGTTGGCTAGGTTTGTAGAATGTTGATTTATCAGTGTTTTACAAACCAGACAACTACTGCGTCAAATTGTTAAAGCTATAAAAGAAGCAAAGCTGGACACTTTTGTCCCAGCCTCATTAGTTTAGTCCACATAAGCGGTCGATTGGTTGTTAAGCCAGCTATAAAGCAGTCCAATGACTAGTCCACCACCGACATAGTTTCCAAGACCTGAGAAGAGAAAATTAGAAAGAACAGAGAGAAGATTCATACCTTCCACCGTTCCACCTGTTGAGAAGAAGGCGAGAGAGAAGGTTGAGAAGTTGGCGATAACGTGCTCAAAGCCGAGGAAGGCAAAGATAAAGATAATGAAAATGACGGCAATCGCTTTTCCAGCATCATCCTTCATCTTTAGAAAGACAAAGACGGCGATATTGACCACCATATTGGCGAAAATTCCCTCGACAAATTGAGTGAGCGGTGTTTTGGCAAGCTTGGCAATGGTACCTTGCACTAGATAGCTATCCATAGCCACATGCCCAATGGAATATGGAGCAGTCTGCGCTAGTAAGAAGCAGACGATGACCGCACCAACAAAGTTAAAGAAGATACAGGTTGCTAGAATCTTTAGGGCTGTTTTGGTTGGAATAACCTTGCGATAAATAGCTACTGTCATATACATCATATTCGATGTGCCGAGCTCTGCATTCATATAAAGAATCATGAGGAGGCCCCAGCCAAACATGAGACCGTAGCTAAATTTCCCGATGCCTGCTGCCACATGTTCTAGCTTGTCAGCTGTGTAAAGCGCAATGGCAATCCCAAGTGCCAGATAGACACTCGCAAAAATAGAGCGAAGGGCATATGCCCAATAGTTGCTTTCAATCAAGTCAGCTTTTTTCTTGATACTTTTATCAATTGTATACATCAATGCTTGATCTTGTCCTGCCACAGTAAATACCTACTTCTTTTTTATTTGATATATTTATCACAATTTATACTATACCAAAAAATTGGGAAAAATGTAAGGGCTTTTATAAAGAAAATACAGCTTGCAAATCACTCTATTTTAGGTATAATAAAAAACAAGTAATAATAGGAGGGATGATATGAAAAAAAGAGAAATTTTTGACCAAGTGGTCGAGATGATGCGGACTGATTCAGCGACTAAAAAGGATATCATTGGGGCGGATCCAGACATATATCGTCAGAAGATATCAGACGACATATCAGAAGAGGAGTTTCTGTATCACATGCATTGTTACCTCGCTAGTTTTGGCATTCTTTCTCATGTGTCCTTCTTCAAGAAGAATCGCAAAGCGCTCGCAGTTCGTCTTAAGCGCCAAGGAGACATGCTCTATGTAGTGGAAGCAGATCCCGCGACCAATCTTCAAAAAGGAGATAAGATTATTGCACTTGACGGTTGCGATATTCCAACCCTGTACCAAGAACATCGATCCTATTTTACGAGTCCTACTGAGGAACGCCAAGCACAAGAATGGAAATATTTTATCCACAAGGCTGACAGACTCACAGTAATAAGGGCAAATCGGAAAGAGGAGATTCGACTTCAAAAAGTGGATCAGGCGACGGAAGACAGTTTTGAAGTGAAGCAGTTACAGCCTGATCTTGTCTACCTTAAAATGGAGAATTTTTGGAATGAGGAAAAAATAGGAGCCCTTTACCAAGAAGCAGCTCCCTTACTAGAACAAGCTACCTACCTCATCATTGATGTTCGTGTCAATCATGGAGGCTCAGATTCTCTCTACTTCCCCTTAATCAAATACGCTTTACCAGAAGGGACAAGTCTTGCAGAAATGGATTTGTCGGGATCAGGTATGGAAGTTCTCTACACAGAGAGAAATGTTGATTTGCGTTTAGCTCTATTTCAAGAAGATTTGAAAGATGAGCATTTATCGGAAGAAAGTCGCCAGTTCTTGCTGGAGTTTATTGACGAATTACAGACTAATCGTGGCAAGGGTTATGTTGTTCATAAGGAGGACGACTCCGATAGAGAGTATTTTGCTGGGATTGTAGGTACTGCTAAGCCAGAGAAAATTTTTGTATTATCAGATGTAGAGTGTGGTTCCTCTGGAGATAATTTTGTTCAGATAATGAAAGACTTGCCTAAGGTGACGGTACTTGGCAGACCGACCATGGGTATTTTGGACTACTCTAATTGCTGCTTCGTAGATTTTGATGACTACCAATTCATGTTTCCAACCTCACGTAATCTTGATCTTGATTTAGGAAAAGGCATGACAGATAAGGGGGTAGAACCAGATGTGTTCATTCCCTGGACTCCGGAACACTTAGAGCGTGATGTGGACTTGGAAGAATGTTTGAAATTGTGTATAAAATAATAAAAAGAGTAAGAGTCTTGGTACCTTCAAGGTACTAATGATTCTTGCTCTTTTATCTAAGTCTTGTTAGATAGTCATATGCTGCGGATGTTCGATAAGTTGTGATTATCAAGGTCAAATTGTTATCAAGAGGTGATTAGGTTGAAATCGGAAATCTATTCTCCAAATAATTGTTGAACTCTATTCTCCATATCAAAACGCTTCATTTCCTTTGGTTCAAATGGGTACTTGCTGTTTTTATTAGGAAGTACTTTGTAAGTCATCCAATTTAGGAGAATGAGAAATGCCCCAATCGTATAAATGAGACCGAATAGCCAATCCCAACCAGATGCTAATTGATGGGAAGTAACGTAGTAAATATAGTAGATTCCAATTGGCAAATGGAGCAAGAGACACGCAGCTAGACCAGGATTGTAGAGTGTTTTCAATAATTTATTAGCAACAATTCCGTGAAGAATGCATTGTCCTAGCCCAAGCATGATGGGCATCATCCCAAACCAGATAAGATTTGGCATAAAGGCTGGTAAAAGGTATAAAATGAAGGTATAAAGTGAATTTACCAGCATAGCTGAAAATTGATTGAGAGGATACCGGTCTTCCAAACCTTTTATGGTATTTTGGTGCTGAAACACTCGATTAATGATGGCTGGTTCTCCTCCAGGGAAATGGTATTCTTCAAATTGATGGAAACACAGGGCCATAAAACTCAACAATTGGATACACACCATGATATCTAGAGTATTCCAACGGAAAAATAAAAACAAAATAGTCACGATTCCAGCCATAAAGGCTACATCGTACCATCTACGAATAAAATAGTTTATCATCATGTCCTCCTTTTTAAGACTTTGTTAGTATAAACGAGACTGGCTCGCGAAACAACCATCAAATAGCGTCATTTCATTGCTTAAGCGATAAATAATCCAATTTTGTTGCATATTTGATTAACGGTGCTCTTTTTGAGATAATAAAATGTATGAAGCAACAAGATTTACGCGTGCTGAAAACAGAGAAGAATATCAAAGACAGTTTTATAGCTCTTCTACAAGAAAAAACATTTTCAGCCATTACTATTCAGAATATTTTAGACACAGCAGTCATCAATCGAAGCACCTTCTACCGTCACTATGCGGATAAATTTGATTTGGCAAACCATATTAACCAAGAATTGGTCGTACAAATTAAGAGACTATTAGAGATTCGGTATCGTCCAACAGGGTCGGTTGCTCTGACGATTCAAGAGATGAATCAAGAATTTCAGTCTTTTTTTGAACAAAAAGAGCTCTTTCTGGCCATGCTTACTATTTCTCATGAGGAAGTTCATCTGAGGGAAGATTTACTAAATGTGATGATAAGCCACTACCAAGAAAATTTTAATCAAGAAGACTTAGAAGCACAGCTGTTTGCTAGTATTGTTTTTACGACCTTGTTCTATAGCCTGACCCATAATCAAGTGCTGGAGTTAGAAATGGTCAAGAAGAGCATGGTGCAGTTGATGGAGAATTTTAAAAAAATAAATTAATGGATGAGCAGTCTAGACGATGGATTATATCAATAGAGTATAAATTGAAAATAAACAGGTATTTTTGTTTACAGTCCGACATGATAAAAGCCACAGATTCACATGAGCCTGTGGCTTTTACGGCGGTGTTCATTTGGCGTATGAACGTGGAAAGATGACATGAGGAATGGGAGAAATTTCGTTTTACAACAGTAAAGTGGCCTTCTTATTTTGCTATACTTTCTTTTTTAGATACCTTTCTCCGATACTCACGCGCTGCAGGTGGTTGATAGCTTGCAATAAAGTGTTCGATTTGTTCTAAATCATCTGAGAAGAGTGTTTTTTCTCGATCTTCTAATGTCAAAAATCCTGTGCTAACCATGGTATCAAAGAATTGTTCCAAGGCCTGATAGTAGCCTGCAATAGTAAAGAGGATGCAGGGTTTGTCGTTTTTTCCGATTCTTGCCCATGAGATGACTTCGCTGATTTCTTCTAAAGTACCAGGACCACCAGGCAGTGCGATAAAAGCATCTGCCTCTTGTATCAAGGCCAATTTACGTTCAGACATGGTTTCAACTGTACGTAGTTCTGAGAGATGAGGATGGGCGAGTTCACGATCTTTAAGAAATTCTGGAATGATACCAATGACTTGCCCACCATGTGCGAGGACCGTATCTGCAATCAAACCCATGAGTCCAGTATTGCCACCGCCGTAGACCAATGTATGGCCATTTTCTGCAATCCATTTGCCAAGGGCAATTGTTCCTTCTTGATAGCTTGGATTTTCTCCTAAACTTGCTCCGCAGTAAACAGTTATATTCATTGTCCTTTAAACCTTTCTTCTAACTTTTCCTTATGGCTCGTCATGATTTCTTCAAGCGAAATCTGGTAGATATCTGCGATAATAAACAAATTATCTAATACATCACCTAGCTCCTCACGAATGTGGAGGAGATTTTCTTTCTGGTTGCTAATGGGTTCATCGGGGCGATCTCGTCCAATCTCTATTTTCCGAATCGCCTGTGCTAGCTCTCCTACCTCTTCACAGAGAAAATTAGTCCGAATAAAAGGATTGTAGGCATACCAACCACGCTCTTTGTAAAAACGACTGACCCAATCTTGGTAGTTCCGAATGTCCATGTTTGTCTCCTGATGGTACTTTTTAGTATTATAGCACGATTGGAAAGGTGATGACAATTTATAGGTCATTATCTATCTTGTGAGGAATTTTGTTTCTTTTATCAGCGATAGCTGATAACACTTCTTGGGAAATCTCATTGAAGTCTGTCTGCTAGAGAATTTTCCATCAGAATTTACAAAACAAACACCACAGCAAATTGCAGATAAGATTTATAATATTGAACAAGCTAACAATGTATATCATACCATATGTTCGAATGGTTGCTCAACCTTGTCTTGGTACTTCTGCTTGTCAGTGTAGCTTCAGGGCTTATTGCGGAATGGCTAATCCGTAAGTACCTTGATAGAAAATAGCCTGAGTATCTCAATCGCATAGATACAAAAAAACCACTAGGAAGTTTTGGAAGCCCTAGTGGTTTTTATAATGCTTTTAGGTTGCTCAACTTTATCGCACTTCTATTATAACATATACTTGTTATTATGTCGCGTGATATAACGGCATAGCATTAGCAATTCATCTTATATTTACTAAAGTCATATAAATATTTTCATATAATCGCTTCAAGTAGGAAATAAACAATCCACTTAGAGAGCCAAGGCAATGAGAAGTGAAGAGAATAGAAAAGCCTTAAAGCGTTTGGAGTCAAATAATGGCTATTTAATGAGGAAATAACCAATAGAGAGACTTCGTTTTACATAAATAAAAAACATTCTTAAGAGTAATCTGAAACCGATAATTTGAAAATCTCGGTTTTTGGTTTCTTAAAAATCGTTGGAAAGACTCCGCTATTTCAGCGACTTTTAAGAAAGAAAATGATATACTTGATTTAGTAGAAAAGTGAAGACGGTGGCTCCTATTTCTGAAGGGAGGTGTAGAAATAGTCTGGGGAGAGACTATTTCTACTGGGCAAATCATCGAAATCTAACGGAATTGAACACGGTCTAAAATCCTAGCGAAAAAGAGAAATCTCCTATGAAATGTTTATCATTTCTAGGAGATTTCCTATTTTCTTGCGGATTTTTTAACGACCTTTGTATCTTGATGAAAGGAGGAGCTGAATTTTGACAGCTTTTGAAGTTGTACAAACGATTCTAGGTTTTGGTAGTTTTACCATTGCTCTGATTGGTTTGTGCTATAAAATCTTCAAAAATGATGTAAAAAAATAATCCGTCTATGACTTTGAGCAAGTAGGACGGATTAAATCTATTCTATGAGCCGCCGTCTTTTTAACGGCTCTACATTGGAGTTGGATAGCCGTCCAACTCCTTTTCTAATACCATTGTAGCATTTTTAGAAAATAATGCAAGTAAAGAACGAATAGTATATAAAAACCACTCGCATGAGTGGTTTAATCGTTATCCGTTTCAATATTTTTATCTAAAAATGTAGAGAAAAATGTAGAGATTCGATTGATTTTTATTGCAATATAGTGAAATTCAGAATTTCAAGAATCGCTTTAAATCAAGGTTTCTACTGTCTATTGACGTGTAGTGAATCCCTATTTTACCTCAGTGAAAATCACGTGTTTACGCAATTTTGGTGAGTATTTTTTCAATTGAAGACGGTCTGGAGTGTTACGTTTGTTTTTAGAAGTAAGGTACAAGCGTTCACCAGATTCTTTGTGTTCAAGTGTAATATTTACGCGCATGGTATCTCCCTTCTATTATTCAGCTGCAGCAGCTTTAGCAATCTTACGTCCTTTGTAGTATCCTTTCAAAGATACACGGTGAGAACGTGAGTAATCTCCAGTAGTTTCGTCAAATTTTACAGATGGAGCTGTCAATTTGTAGTGTGTACGACGTTTGTTTTTCTTCGCTTTTGATGTGCGACGTGCAGGTACTGCCATTTCTTTTTTCCTCCGTTGTAATGGACGAGCGAGGCTCGTTTTAGTTTCATAGTCCGTCTATTTTCACTTATTACATTGTTAATGCATCTTGCTTAACTCCAGTTATGCCTGCGATGCATTGCCTAGTACTAAATGAAAATAGAAAGGCTATCCTATTCATTTGGCTTTTGCCAACTGTAATAGAATATCATATTTTTTTTGTAAAGTAAAGTTACTTGACAGATTTTTTGAAAAATATTTTTAAATGACAGAAATAATCACAAAAGTGTGCTAAAATAGAGGAAGAAAACCAAGTATTGTCTATATCAGCACCGATTATTGATAGAAAGGAATAGAAGAAGATGAAATTTCAGAAACCGAAAGGGACACAAGATATCTTACCAAAAGAATCTGCCAAGTGGCAGTATGTAGAAGAATTTACACGAAAGACTTTTGGCAAATACAATTACCAAGAAATTCGCACGCCAATATTTGAACATTATGAGGTGATTAGTCGCTCGGTTGGGGATACCACAGATATCGTGAGTAAGGAGATGTATGATTTCTATGATAAAGGAGATCGCCACATCACGCTTCGACCTGAGGGAACAGCGCCAGTTGTACGTTCTTACGTAGAAAATAAGTTTTTTGCGCCAGAAGTCCAAAAACCTGTGAAATTGTATTATATGGGCTCGATGTTTCGTTATGAGCGGCCACAGGCAGGGCGTTTACGTGAATTTCACCAGATTGGGGTAGAATGCTTTGGTTCAAGTAATCCTGCAACAGATGTAGAAACGATTGCCATGGCAGCCCAGTTTTTCAAGGAAATTGGCATTCAAAATATTACGCTGCACTTGAATACCTTGGGAAGTAGTGCAAGCCGTACCGCTTATCGTCAGGCTTTGATTGATTATTTAACGCCACTGAAAGCAACTTTATCGAAAGATAGCCAACGCCGTTTGGAGGAAAATCCTCTCCGTGTTCTAGATAGTAAGGAAAAAGAAGATAAGCTAGCAGTTGAGAATGCACCGTCTATTTTGGATTACTTGGACGAGGAAAGTCAGGCGCATTTTGATAGTGTTCGGGAAATGCTTGAAAGTCTTGGAATTGACTATGTTATCAATACCAACATGGTTCGTGGCTTGGATTATTATAACCACACGATTTTTGAATTTGTTACAGAGGTGTCTGGTAGTGAATTAACCATTTGTGCGGGTGGACGCTACGATGGGCTAGTGGAGTATTTTGAAGGACCAGCAACGCCAGCTTTTGGTTTTGGAATGGGAATGGAGCGTTTGCTTCTCGTTCTTGAAAAGCAGGGAGTTGAGTTACCTGTGGCAGAGGAATTGGATGTGTACATCGCTGTCTTGGGACAAGAAGTAAATGGTAAGGCTTTGGAAATTACTCAAGCTCTTCGTAATCAAGGATTTAAGGTCGAACGTGATTACTTGGGTCGAAAACTCAAGGCACAATTTAAATCTGCTGATCAATTGAAGGCGACAGCCCTTATTGCTCTTGGTCAAAGTGAGATGGAGCAAGGTCAAGTTACCGTTAAAAATAATCAAACACGAGAAGAAGTCATTGTGAACTTGGAAGAATTAGAAACAAATTTCAAGGAAATCATGGAAAAAATCGGCAAATAATCAATGAAAACCAGGAAAATGTCGTAAAATTTTCCTGGTTTTCATTTGTGAAATAAAAAAAGTTTTATAAAATTTTCACAAATTCAATTGAAAATTCCTTGTTTTACAAGCATATTAGTGAAAAAATCACAAATCTTACCGGAATTCTTTGTGAATTTTTTAACAAACTATTTACAAAACAAAAGAAAAGGTGTAGAATATATTTGTGAAAAAGTTAACAAAAGAAAGTTGACAGAAAACAATTTGGAGGAATCATAGATGGCTGAGAAAACAGTATCACCAGAGGAAAAATTAGTAGAAGCTCGTGCGCATGTTGATAGTCTTGTGCAAAAAGGTTTAGTGGCCCTGGAGGAGTTTCGTCGGTTGAATCAAGAGCAGGTAGACTATATTGTTGCAAAAGCATCAGTAGCAGCGCTTGATCAACATGGTGCCTTAGCTCTTCATGCTTTTGAGGAAACTGGGCGTGGCGTTTTTGAAGACAAGGCGACAAAAAATCTGTTTGCCTGCGAACATGTTGTCAATAATATGCGTCATACAAAAACAGTTGGTATCATTGAAGAAGATGATGTCAATGGATTGACCTTGATTGCAGAACCAGTTGGTGTGGTTTGTGGTATTACTCCAACAACGAATCCAACTTCAACAGCTATCTTCAAATCATTGATTGCTCTGAAAACCCGTAATCCAATCGTCTTTGCTTTTCACCCATCTGCACAAGAATCTTCAGCACATGCGGCTCAAATTGTTCGTGATGCTGCGATTGCAGCGGGTGCTCCTGAAAACTGTATACAGTGGATTACAAAACCATCTATGGAAGCAACATCTGAGTTGATGAATCATGACGGAATTGCGACAATCCTTGCAACAGGTGGAAATGCCATGGTGCGTGCAGCCTACTCATGTGGAAAACCAGCTCTTGGTGTGGGTGCAGGTAATGTTCCTGCTTATGTTGAAAAATCTGCTAATATTCGTCAGGCAGCTCATGATATTGTCATGTCTAAATCATTTGATAACGGAATGGTCTGTGCCTCTGAGCAAGCAGTGATTATCGATAAAGAAATCTATGATGAATTTGTCGCAGAATTCAAATCATATCATACCTATTTTGTGAATAAAAAAGAAAAAGCCTTGTTAGAAGAGTTCTGCTTTGGGGCAAAAGCCAATGGTAAAAACTGTGCAGAAGCCAAACTCAATCCAAATATTGTTGGGAAATCAGCAGTTTGGATTGCTGAGCAAGCAGGATTTACGGTACCAGAAGGAACGAATATCCTAGCAGCGGAATGTAAAGAAGTAGGCGAAAAAGAACCGCTAACTCGTGAAAAATTATCTCCAGTTATTGCTGTTTTGAAATCGGAATCTCGCGAAGACGGAATCAATAAAGCGCGCCAAATGGTGGAATTCCACGGACTCGGTCATTCTGCAGCGATTCACACAGCAGACGAAGAATTGGCTAAAGAATTTGGGCAAGCCGTACGTGCTATTCGTGTCATTTGCAATTCTCCATCTACCTTTGGTGGAATCGGAGATGTTTACAATGCCTTCTTACCATCATTGACACTAGGCTGTGGCTCTTATGGGCGTAACTCTGTCGGTGATAATGTGAGTGCTATTAATCTCTTGAACATCAAAAAAGTAGGAAGACGTAGAAATAATATGCAATGGTTTAAAGTTCCTTCAAAAACATACTTCGAGCGCGATTCGATTCAGTATCTTCAAAAATGTCGCGATGTAGAACGGGTGATGATTGTCACAGACCATGCCATGGTTGAACTTGGGTTCTTAGAACGAATTCTTGAACAGCTAGAACTTCGTCGCAATAAGGTGGTATACCAAATTTTTGCGGATGTAGAACCTGATCCAGATATTACAACTGTCTACAAGGGTACAGAGTTGATGCGTAGCTTCAAACCGGATACCATCATCGCCCTTGGGGGAGGTTCTCCAATGGATGCTGCCAAGGTTATGTGGCTCTTCTATGAGCAACCAACAGTTGACTTCCATGACTTAGTTCAAAAATTCATGGATATTCGCAAACGTGCCTTCAAATTCCCAGAATTAGGTAAGAAGACGAAATTTGTCGCTATTCCAACAACATCTGGTACAGGATCAGAAGTAACACCATTTGCTGTTATCTCTGATAAGGCAAATAACCGTAAGTACCCAATTGCAGACTATTCATTGACACCGACCGTAGCGATTGTGGATCCAGCGCTTGTCATGACTGTTCCAGGCTTTATTGCAGCTGATACAGGTATGGACGTCTTAACTCATGCGACAGAAGCCTATGTATCACAAATGGCGAACGATTACACAGATGGTCTAGCCTTGCAAGCCATTCGCTTGGTCTTTGAAAGTCTTGAAAGTTCTGTTAAGAATGCTGATTTTGAATCTCGTGAGAAGATGCACAATGCTTCTACTATTGCAGGTATGGCTTTTGCTAACGCCTTCCTAGGAATTTCTCACTCAATGGCACATAAGATTGGTGGTAAATTCCATACTATCCATGGACGCACCAATGCCATTCTCTTACCGTATGTCATTCGTTACAATGGTACTCGTCCAGCTAAGACTGCAACATGGCCTAAGTACAATTACTACCGTGCAGATGAGAAATACCAAGACATTGCAAAAATGCTTGGCCTTCCAGCTTCTACACCAGAAGAAGGGGTAGCTTCTTATGCCAAAGCGGTTTATGAACTCGGTGAACGCATTGGTATCAAGATGAACTTCAAAGATCAAGGGATTGATGAAAAAGAATGGAAAGAAGCAGCACGTGATTTGGCCTTCCTTGCCTATGAGGATCAATGTTCTCCTGCAAATCCACGTTTACCAATGGTTGACCATATGCAAGAAATCATTGAAGATGCTTATTATGGTTACAAGGAACGCCCAGGTCGTCTAAAATAATCACCAAGGATTCCCCCAATAAAATACAGTAGAAGAGTGAAAAGTTTCTTTTCACTCTTCTATTTTTTATCAAAAAGAAAGTAGTTTCAATATGAATAGCTGTTTGATAAAAAATAGGTTTTTTAAAAGTATTTTCGGAACTACTTTCTTTTTGTTATAAAAATGTTGAAAATATTTAAAGAAGTGGTATACTAAATGTAAAGGCTTACATAAAATATAGAAAGGGATTAAAAAGATGAGAGATCCCCTGATAATAGAAGAAATGCGAACCTATCGTGGTCGTGATGAAGTACCATCCGATTTTGATGAATTTTGGAATCGTGCGATTGCAGAGTTAAAACTTCCTGTAGACTATCGCTTGATTGAAAAAGAATTCGGTCTTCCGACGGTCGAGTGTTATGAAATTCAATTTGACGGAACCAATGGTGGTAAGATTTATGCCCGTATGGTTGTGCCAAAGGGAGCTGAAAAATCTCCTGTGATTTTCCATTTCCATGGCTACATGGGACGAGGATTTGACTGGGCGGATATGTTGTCTTATACGACAGCAGGCTATGGTATCGTTTCAATGGATGTACGTGGTCAGTCTGGCTATTCTCTTGACGGCCCTCGAGATGTTCGAGGAAATACAGTCAAGGGACAGATTATCCGTGGTGTAGTGGATGGCCCAGAACATCTCTTCTATAAAGATGTGTATTTGGATATTTATAGTTTGGTAGAGTTGGTGGCTGGTTTCGAGTTCGTTGATGAAACGCGTCTATCTAGCTATGGTGGTTCCCAAGGTGGAGCTTTAGCCCTTGTTGCAGCAGCTCTTAATCCACGGATTACCAACACGGTTGCGATTTATCCTTTCCTATGTGACTTCAGACGGGTTTTGGAGATTGGTAATACTAGCGAGGCTTACGATGAGTTGTTCCGCTATTTCAAATTCCATGATCCATTCCATGAAACAGAAGAAGAAGTGTTTGCGACACTAGGTTATATTGATGTGAAAAATCTAGCTCATCGTATTAAAGGATCTGTTAAGATGGTTACAGGCCTTGATGATGATGTCTGCTACCCTATCACACAATTTGCTATGTATAACCGTTTAGAATGTGAAAAAGAATACCACCTCATGCCAGAATATGCCCATGAAGGAATGTTCGTCTATACGAATAATAAGGTATTTAACTGGCTTTGTGGCACACACTTTGACAGTAAATCATTAATGACGGAATTTAAATAAGAGTGTTTCTGTTGAGACAAATGAGGTGGGGTTAGCCTTGTTTTTACCAACAAAAAGAAAGCGCTTTAAAACAAAAAGAAAAGGAGGAAGATATGGCGACACTATCAAAAGATGAACTGATAGCCCAGATAAAAGACGGGATTATTGTTTCCTGCCAAGCTCTTCCGCATGAACCTCTTTATACAGAAGAGGGAGGAGTCATGCCTCTGCTAGCGAAAGCAGCAGAAGAAGGAGGCGCGGTTGGCATTCGTGCCAATAGCGTACGTGATATTGAGCAGATTCAGCAGGTAACCAATTTACCGATTATCGGTATTATCAAGAGAGACTATCCGCCACAAGAACCATTCATCACTGCTACGATGAAAGAAGTTGATGAGCTAGCAGTTCTTGGAATTGCGGTGATTGCACTTGATTGTACGAAACGGGAGCGTTACGATGGTTTGACTGTGGCAGAATTCATTAGACAGGTCAAGGAAAAATACCCAGATCAATTATTAATGGCAGATATTAGCACCTATGAAGAGGGTTTGGCTGCTGTTGAGGCTGGTGTGGATTTCGTTGGCACAACCTTGTCAGGTTATACTGCTTATAGTCGACAAGAGGATGGGCCAGATCTTGAATTGATTCAGAAACTCTGCGATGCAGGAGTTGACGTCATTGCAGAAGGTAAGATTTATTACCCAGAAGAAGCAAAAATCATTCATGACTTCGGGGTAAGAGGTATTGTTGTTGGTGGAGCGATTACGCGTCCAAAGGAAATCACCAAACGCTTTGTGGCTGCGGTGGATTCCTCAAAATAAGTTAGGAAAGTTATGGATTAGCTAACAATGTTTAGACATCCAGTAACTACGATGAAAAAATGAAAAAGGGGAGTTGACGGTATAAGGAAAAGAAATAATAGATTTAGTCGTCGTATCACTTGTCCTTAATAGGACCCAATAAAAAGGAGAAAAAGAATGAAATTCAATAAATTAGTTTGTTCGATGTTAGCAGGCGCATCTATTCTATCTTTGGCAGCATGTGGCAATTCTGGCGGAAGTGCTGATAAGAAAGATATGTCTGAAGGCTCAGATAAAACAGAAATTACTTGGTGGGCTTTCCCAGTATTTACGCAAGAAAATGCAAGCGATGCTGTTGGAACATACGAAAAATCAATCATTGAAGCATTTGAAAAAGCAAATCCAGATGTGAAAGTAAAATTGGAAACAATTGACTTCAAGTCTGGTCCAGAAAAGATTGTAACAGCTATTGAAGCAGGAACAGCACCAGATGTACTCTTTGATGCACCAGGACGGATTATCCAATATGGTAAAAATGGTAAATTGGCTGAATTGAATGACCTCTTTACAGATGAGTATGTGAAAGATGTTGCCAATGATAATATCATCAATGCCAGCAAGGCAGGCGATAAAGCCTATATGTATCCAATCAGTTCTGCTCCATTCTACATGGCTATGAACAAGAAAATGCTTGAAGATGCTGGTGTGGCTGACCTTGTAAAAGAAGGTTGGACAACTGCTGACTTTGAAAAAGTATTGAAAGCATTGAAAGATAAGGGCTATACACCTGGTTCACTCTTTGCTAGTGGTCAAGGGGGAGACCAAGGAACTCGTGCCTTTATCGCAAACTTGTACAGTGGTGCAGTTACAGATGATGCTGTTAGCAAGTATACGACAGACGATGCAAAATTCGTGAAAGGTCTTGAAATGGCTTCTAGCTGGATTAAAGACGGTCTTCTTTCTAACGGTTCACAATTTGACGGTGGAGCAGATATCCAAAACTTTGCAAACGGTCAAACTTCTTACACTATCCTTTGGGCACCATCACAAAATGGTATTCAAGGAAAACTCTTGGAAGCAAGTAAAGTAGAAGTCGTTGAAGTACCATTCCCATCTGACGAAGGTAAACCTGATTTGGAATACTTGATTAACGGATTCTGTGTCTTCAACAACAAAGATGACAAGAAAATTGAAGCATCTAAGAAATTCATCCAATTTATCGCAGACGATAAAGAATGGGGTCCAAAAGACGTGAAACGTACAGGAGCATTCCCGGTTCGTACTTCATTTGGTAAATTGTATGATGACAAACGCATGGAAACTCTAAGTTCTTGGACTCAATACTACTCACCATACTACAACACAATTGATGGCTTCGCTGAAATGAGAACACTTTGGTTCCCAATGTTGCAAGCTGTATCAAATGGAGATGAGAAAGCTGATGCTGCTTTGAAGACATTTACTGAAAAAGCAAATGAAACTATTCAAAAAGCAATGAAATAATCAATTAGATAAGGCATACGCCTATCGAGATAATGTTGAGGGATGGGCTAGTTGCGGTGATTAGATAGCATTTAGCTCCTTCTAGACAATGTATAATCTTCCCCCTTTTCTCGTCCATTTTCCTTGAATGAAAAAGGGGGATTATTTTTATCAAAGTGAGGCGGAAATACCATGAATATCGGTTTTTATGCCTTCTCATATCTTACATAAGGAGAGGTGTTTAGTGTGAAAGTTAATAAAATAAGAATGAGAGAAACGATTGTTTCCTATGCATTTCTAGCACCGGTTTTAGTCTTCTTTGCCATATTTGTATTAGCTCCGATGATCATGGGATTTATCACTAGTTTCTTTGATTATTCGATGACGGCTTTTCAATTCGTTGGTTTAGAGAATTATAAACGGATGTTCCAAGATCCTGTATTTATCAAATCCTTGATCAATACGGTGATTATCGTAATCGGCTCTGTACCAGTTGTTGTATTTTTCTCTTTGTTTGTGGCATCTCAGACCTACAGTCAAAATGCGATTGCTCGTTCCTTCTATCGTTTTGTCTTCTTCCTACCTGTTGTTACAGGGAGCGTTGCCGTAACGGTTGTTTGGAAATGGATCTACGATCCACTATCAGGGATTTTGAACTTTGTCCTTAAATCTGGTCACTTTATTGAGCAAAATATTAGCTGGTTAGGGGATAAACATTGGGCCTTGCTCGCTATCATTGTGATTCTCTTGACAACATCTGTCGGTCAACCGATTATTCTTTATATTGCTGCAATGGGAAATATTGACAATTCTCTTGTCGAAGCGGCGCGTGTAGACGGTGCGACAGAATTGCAAGTATTTTGGAAAATTAAATGGCCAAGTTTGTTGCCGACAACACTCTATATTGCGATTATTACAACGATTAACTCTTTCCAATGTTTCGCGCTTATTCAGCTCTTAACATCTGGAGGACCAAACTACTCTACTAGTACCTTGATGTACTACCTATATGAAAAAGCCTTCAAGCTCTCTGAATATGGCTATGCAAATACCATGGGTGTCTTCCTTGCGGTCATGATTGCCCTTATCAGTTTTGCCCAATTCAAGATTCTTGGAAATGATGTGGAATACTAGGAGGACAAGCATGAAAAAGAAAAAATTAACTCCATTTACAGTGATTTCGACAATCATTTTGCTTTTGTTGACGGTACTCTTCATCTTTCCATTTTACTGGATTTTGACAGGGGCCTTTAAATCTCAACCAGATACGATTGTGATTCCACCTCAGTGGTGGCCAAAAATGCCAACCATGGAAAACTTTGAGCGGTTGGTTGTGCAAAATCCCGCCCTTCAATGGATGTGGAATAGTGTCTTCATTTCGTTAGCAACCATGCTTTTGGTCTGTGTGACATCTTCTCTAGCAGGCTATGTTCTTGCTAAGAAACGGTTCTATGGTCAACGGATTCTCTTTGCGATTTTCATTGCCGCTATGGCTCTTCCCAAACAAGTTGTATTGGTACCACTTGTGCGAATTGTCAATTTCTTAGGAATCCATGACACACTTGCTGCGGTTATTTTACCGCTAATCGGTTGGCCATTTGGGGTGTTCCTCATGAAACAATTTAGTGAAAACATTCCAACAGAGCTATTGGAATCTGCCAAGATTGACGGTTGTGGCGAAGTTCGGACCTTCTGGAATGTTGCCTTTCCAATTGTCAAACCAGGTTTTGCAGCTCTTGCTATTTTCACCTTTATCAATTCTTGGAATGACTACTTTATGCAGTTGGTTATGCTGACATCACGTCAAAACTTGACTATTTCACTAGGGGTTGCAACCATGCAGGCCGAAATGGCAACTGACTACGGACTCATCATGGCCGGAGCAGCCATGGCAGCCGTTCCAATCGTAGCCGTCTTCCTTGTATTCCAAAAATCATTCACACAAGGAATCACCATGGGAGCTGTTAAAGGTTGAAATAGTTCGGGGAACTATTTCAATCGGGAAATGTGGCAAAGCAAGGCTTTGCTTTCCCCTTCGGTGCAGGAGCCTGCTTCAAGTTGGAAATTCGGCAAAACGCAGTTTTGCCTTCTGCTCAGTTTGTGGAGCTTGTTTCAAGTTGGAAATAGGCAAAGCGAAGCTTTGTGTTCAGCTTAGTCCAGTGAACTATTTCAATCGAGAAATGTGGTAAAGCAGAGCTTTGTGTTCTATCTCTTTTAATCTTGATATTGGGATTAAAAGGGTTGGTTGGGCAGTGGTAAATTCTTGCTTAATCAGCGAGAAGAGAGAACAGCTACTTTTCCGACACTCCCAAGTTTATTTCAAAATGAATTGTAGAAAATGAGGAAATCGTATGATTTTTGACCAATTACAGGATATAGGTCGTTACCGTGGCCTACATCCTCATCTGGATCAAGCGATTGAGTATCTGTTAACACATGATATGGCAAGGTTTGCTTTAGGGCGATACGCCATCAATGAAGACAAGGTCTTCTTCTTTGTGCAGGATAATCAACTCAATAAAGAACCAGATGATCAGTTTGAATACCATGAACGTTTTGCGGACATTCACTTTTTAATAGAAGGACAGGAATTGATGCATTACGGCCAGCAGGTGAAAGAAGTTACCAAGGATTATGAAAAAGAGAGCGACATTGGCTTTGTTCGTTGTAACCTCGCGACTCCGCTTCATCTGACAAATGAAAATGTAGCGATTTTCCTACCAAATGAACCTCATCAGCCCAATCTATATGATCAGGCAGGTGACAGAGTCAAGAAATGTGTAGTAAAAGTGCTTATTGATTAAGAAAGGAAGATGAGAGATGAGAAATAGGAGTAACCAGTTGTTGGAATCTGTTTTCAATACGGACAATCGACTGATGATAGTCTGTGAAAAAATCTTGGATTTGGTCACACTCAATCTCTTGTTTCTGATTTCTTGTTTACCGATTGTGACGATTGGCATTGCAAAAATCAGCCTCTATCGGACCGTGCAAGAAGTAAGAAATAGCCGCAGGGTACCCGTTTTACGGCTTTATGCTAGGACCTTTCGTTCGGAATGGAAACAAGGCCTTGCTCTAGGAAGTATAGAATTGATGGTAACCGTCGTTTGTTTCTTCAATATCTTGTTCTTCAGAGGGCAAACAGCTATGCTATTTCAGGGAATGAAAATGCTGGCATTTGGGCTTTTCTTCCTAATGAGTATGGTCATGCTTTATGCCTATCCTTTGGCTGCTCGTTTTGAACAGAGTCTGCAAGAAGTCTTGCAAATAGCCTTTGTGGTAGCCGGTCTGCATTTCCTTTGGACTTTTGGGATGTTGGTCTTTGTTGCCGTGTTTGCCTTTTTGCTCATAGGGTCAAGCTGGACCATTGTCTTTGGAAGTATGTTCTTCTTGTTGGCAGGATTTTCAAGTTTAGTCTATTTACATCTTGGAATTCTTGAGCCGATTTTTAGAAAATATGACCATTTACCTCAATAAGAGGGTTGCCAATACCGATTAGATAAAAAAATTCCTTCACAAGGTAGGTCAGACTGGCTTGATGAAACCAGAAAAGACCTTCTGGAGTTGGCGTTTTATGTAGATAGAAAGACGAAGAAAGAATGTACACTTTCTTTGTAGTGGAGAAATAAATGAAAAACTTAGAAAAATACCATGGAATTATTCCCGCATTTTATGCCTGTTATGATGAAAATGGGGACATTAGCCGAGAAGGTGTTCGTAGCCTAGCAGAATACTTTATCGCAAAAGGCGTACAAGGCTTATATGTCAATGGCTCTTCTGGAGAATGTATCTACCAAAGTGTGGCAGATCGTAAAATTGTGCTAGAAGAAGTAATGGCCGTTGCAAAAGGGAAATTAACCATTATTGCCCATGTTGCTTGCAATAATACAAAAGATAGTATCGAATTGGCGCGCCATGCAGAAAGTCTTGGGGTAGATGCGATTGCGGCGATTCCACCAATTTATTTCCGCTTGCCTGAATACTCTGTTGCCCAATACTGGAATGACATCAGTGCAGCAGCTCCAAATACGGATTTTGTGATTTACAATATTCCTCAGTTGGCAGGTGTAGCCCTTACTCCTAGTCTCTACAAAGAAATGCTTAAAAATGAACGGGTTATTGGGGTGAAAAATTCTTCTATGCCAGTTCAGGATATTCAAATCTTTGCTAGTCTTGGTGGGGACGACCATGTCGTCTTTAATGGGCCAGATGAACAATTCCTAGGTGGTCGTCTCATGGGTGCTGCTGGCGGTATTGGAGGAACTTATGGTGCTATGCCAGAACTCTTCTTAAAACTCAACCAATTGATTGCAGACAAGGATTTGGAAACAGCTAAAGAATTGCAATTTGCCATTAACAATATTATCGGTCACTTAGTGGTTGCGCGTGGCAATATGTATGCAGTCATCAAAGAAGTGTTGCGAATCAATGAAGGCTTGAATCTAGGTAGCGTGCGTTCGCCTCTTACTCCAGTATGTGAAGATGATAAAGAGGTTGTTGAAGAGGCTGCTCGCCTAATTCGTGAAACCAAAGAACGGTTCTTATAAGAAAAAGCTTGTGGGAATTGGTTTCCCGTGAGAAGAAGAGGTGGCTCATGAAAACATATGTTGCCATTGATATTGGTGGAACCAGTATCAAATACGGTTTGATTGATGAAAACGACCAGCTGGTTGAAAGCCATGAAATGCCGACAGAGGCTCATAAGGGTGGACCAGCGATTTTAGAAAAGGTGGCGGGGATTGTATCTGGCTATCTGAAAACGGTCAGTCTGTCAGGGATTTGTATTTCCTCAGCTGGGATGGTTGATCCGGATAAGGGAGAGATTTTCTATGCTGGACCACAAATTCCAAACTATGCTGGTACACAGTTTAAACATGATTTGGAAGCCCAGTTTGGTATTCCATGTGAGATTGAAAATGATGTTAATTGCGCAGGACTTGCAGAGGTTGTTTCAGGAAGTGGGCAAGGTGCCAGTGTTGCGGTTTGTTTGACAGTCGGTACAGGTATTGGGGGCTGTCTCTTGATTGACTCCCATGTTTTCCATGGCTCTAGCAATGCGGCCTGTGAAGTAGGTTATCTTCACCTGCAGGATGGAGCTTTTCAAGATTTGGCGTCAACTACTGCCTTAGTTCGCTATGTGGCAGAAGCCCATGGCGACGATGTCAAGGATTGGAATGGACGGCGGATTTTCCAAGAAATTCAAAAAGGCAATCCGCTCTGCGTGCAGGGAGTGGACCGTATGGTGCACTATTTGGCAAAAGGGATTGCCAATATCTGCTATGTAGCCAATCCAGAAGTAGTGATTTTAGGTGGTGGTATCATGGGTCAAGAAGCGATTTTGAAACCAAAAATCGAAGCGGCTTTAAAGGCACATCTTGTTCCAAGTATTGCAGAAAAAACCAAGCTAGCCTTTGCCCAACATCAAAATACAGCGGGTATGTTTGGGGCCTATTATCACTTTAAACAACAGCAAGCTAGTCGTTCATAAGAAATAGAATGAGGAGAAAGGGACATGGTATCATTAGAGAAAAATGTGATTCCGATGATTGAAGCAGTTTATAGTGATTTCACACATATCGAACGGAAAATTGCGGATTATTTTCTCTCAGAAGCTACGGAAGATGATCAGTTGTCCGCAAAAGTTGTTTCTGAAAAGTTATATGTTTCCTTACCCTCATTGACGCGATTCGCTCAAAAATGTGGCTTTTCAGGTTATCGGCAATTTGTCTATGCCTTTCAAGAAGTCAATCTAACAACTGAACCTAGCCATGTGAACCGCGATCTTACTAGACATGTTTTGTCTGACTATGGCGAATTATTGAATAAGACCTTCTCGCTTATTGATGAAGAGCAGTTTGTTCGAGTAGGGCACCTGCTAAACAATGCTAAGCGTGTCTATATCTATGGACAAGGTAGTTCGGGACTAGTCGCACGGGAAATTGAATTTCGTTTCATGCGGTTAGGAATGGCCTGTAAGGCAGTTACAGATGACCATATGATTCGGATGAACCGTGTCACCTTAAATGATGAGTGCTTAGTTATTGGAATATCTGTGTCAGGTGAGTCAACCAGCATTATTAGTGCTGTTCGAGATGCACGGGAAGTTGGTGCGAGTACGGTTCTGCTAACCTCAAAGAATGGTCAAGAATTGCGGGATAGTTGTGATGAATTGGTACTCGTTGCCATTAAGAAAAATCTTGCTCAAGGGAACATCATCTCACCTCAGTTCCCGGTTCTAGTCGTGATTGACATTTTTTATGCCTACTATACTGATTTAGACCGAGATGCTCGGAATAAATTATTCACTAATACGCTTTCAGCCTTACAAGTGAAGGAAGAAGTAGACGAAAATGAGATGTAGAGCGTTTCTGCTCTCATTTTTTTATGTTATAATAAAAAGAAAACGGTTACAGAAAAGAGGGCGACATGATAGAAGCAATTATATTTGACATGGACGGAGTGATCGTTGATACAGAGTATCTAGATTTTCAGCTTCAAAAGGATTTTGTACGTAGTATTAGTAAGGAAATGAGTGTTGAAAAGGAGCAAAAATTTTCGAAGTTAATTGGTCGTTCTTATGCTTATTTGGCGCAAGCGATTAAGGATCTATCTGGCAGCAGCCTTTCGTTAGCTGAGATTAGTGAACAGCTAGAAGAATATGCGAAAGAGCGGTATCAGGATATCGATTATCTATCCTTGTTTCGGACAGATATGATTGATATTTTGGATTATGCCAAAGAAAAAGGTCTCAAACTAGCCGTTGCCTCCTCCTCACGAAAGGAGCACATCGAGGAAGTTTTAGAGAGTTGTGGTATCTTGTCTTATTTTGATACCGTGGTCAGTGGTGAAGCATTCACAGAAAGTAAGCCTAATCCAGCCATTTATTTGGCGACCTTGACAAAATTAGGGGTAGATGCCCAATGTGCCATCGCAATCGAAGATTCTGCGTATGGTATTGCAGCTGCTAAGGCGGCAGGTGTACGGGTGATTGCCTATCAAGAAACAAGAATGCCGATTGATCAAAGGCAGGCAGATTTTCTTTGTCAGGACATGGCTGCTATTTTTGAGTTGATTCAATCTCTCGTTTAGCAACTTTTTGTTCAGTAGACGCAAAGAGTCCGATATGATATACTAGGGCTGATTCATCAAATTCTGATAGAGAATGTATGAAATGGAGAAAATAGTATGGTAAACTGGATTTACAGATACCAGAAAGAAGTGCTGGTTGGTTTGTTTCTTTTGCTCGCAGTGGTGTCCTTTTTTGTTTTATCAGACTCTCAGCTGGTTTTAAACATGAATGCCCAATCGATTCTTGCTTTGGATGAGAAAAAAGAAACGGTTTTAACCTTAACAGCCTTGACGGGAACAACGTCTACAGCTATCACCTTAATTCCAGGAGATGTTGGTGGCCCCTTAGCGGAAAATATAGCTGATTTGGCAGATTATTTACTAGTGGTGTATGCTGGAATCTGGTTGCAAAAATATCTTCTGTCAATTACAGGTCTAGTGGTCTTTAAATGGCTTGTCCCAGGGGCACTTGTCCTTTTTGCTGGGAATATCTACTTAAACAACAAGAAGGTCAAGCAGTTAGCAATCCGTCTCTCGCTTTTTTCAGCTGTTATACTATTTATTATTCCTACGAGTGTCTTTGTGTCGAATAAGATTGAGTCGACCTATAATAGTTCCATCGCAAAGACCATTGAAGCCGCTCAGCAAGTATCTGAAACAACTAAGGAACAAAGTGAGAACTCTATTTGGGAAAAGGTGACAGGGGCAGCAAAAGGATTGCTCGAGAAGTTTGAGACTGCTTTTGGAAATATGGTGGATGCTGTAGCGGTATTAGTTGTGACCACTTGTGTGATTCCTCTGCTTGTATTTGCCTTCTTTATTTGGCTATGTAATGTGATTTTTGGCTTAACTTGGTCTCCTTCCATCCCTAAAAAAAGAGTGATAGGAAAGATTGTTCGAGGTCGTTCCTCTCGTTGAATTAGTATATGATTAAGAAGAAAACCAGATTTTCATCTGGTTTTTTCTTAGATTCTTTCAATTTTCTGACAAATTGTGATAAAATAGAAAAAAAGATTTTGAGGATGCAGCATGACACTAGTATATCAATCAACACGAGATAGCAACAATACCGTAACCGCCAGTCAGGCCATTTTGCAAGGTTTGGCAACAGATGGAGGACTCTTTACGCCTATAACATATCCGCAGGTCAGCTTGGATTTTGACCGCCTAAAGAATCAATCTTATCAAGATATCGCAAAGATCATTTTAGGAGCATTCCTGGATGATTTTACGGAAGCTGAATTAGATTATTGCATTGCCAGTGCCTATGATAGCAAGTTTGATGATCAGCGTATTGCACCATTGGTGAAGCTAGATGGACAATACAATCTTGAGTTATTCCACGGCTCAACGATTGCCTTTAAGGATATGGCCTTGTCTATCTTGCCTTACTTGATGACAACAGCAGCTAAAAAGCATGGCTTGGAAAATAAAATCGTCATTTTAACAGCAACTTCTGGCGATACTGGAAAGGCGGCGATGGCTGGTTTTGCGGATGTTCCAGGGACTGAAATTATTGTCTTTTATCCCAAAGATGGTGTCAGCAAAGTTCAAGAATTGCAAATGACCACTCAAACAGGCAACAATACCCATGTGGTTGCTATTGACGGAAACTTTGACGATGCGCAGACCAATGTCAAGGAAATGTTTAACGATGAAACCTTGCGTGCTAAATTAGCAGAACAGAAGATGCAATTTTCATCTGCTAATTCAATGAATATTGGTCGCCTTGTGCCACAGATTGTTTACTATGTCTATGCCTATGCGCAATTGGTTAAGGCAGGTGAAATTGTAGCAGGACAGGAGGTCAATTTCACAGTTCCAACAGGCAATTTTGGGAATATTCTTGCGGCTTTTTATGCCAAACAAATTGGCTTACCAGTTGGAAAATTGATTTGTGCTTCGAATGAAAACAATGTCTTGACCGACTTTTTTAAGACCAAGGTTTATGATAAGAAACGTGCCTTTAAGGTAACGACTAGTCCGTCCATGGACATCCTTGTTTCATCAAACTTGGAACGCCTGATTTTTCACCTGTTAGGAAATGATGCGGCAAAAACAGCTCAATTGATGACAGCCTTATCAAGAGAGGGTCAGTACCAATTAGACCCAGTAGATCCAGAGATATTGGACCTCTTTGCAGCAGAATGGGCGACGGAAGAAGAAACTGCTCAAGAAATTAAGCGTGTGTATGATATGTCTCGCTACATCGAAGATCCGCATACAGCAGTTGCTTCTAGCGTCTACCAAAAATATGCCGCAGCCAGTCAAGACAGCAGAAAAACAGTGATTGCTTCAACGGCTAGTCCTTATAAATTCCCCGTTGTTGCAGTAGAAGCTATCACAGGAGAAACAGGATTGAGTGATTTTGAGGCTCTTGCGACCTTACAGAGTTTATCAGGAGTGGCTCTTCCGCCAGCAGTAGACGGTTTAGAAACAGCCCCTGTTCGCCATAAGACAGTTGTCGCAGCAGCTGATATGCAAAGAGAAGTTGAGCGCTATCTAGGAGTTTAGTCAGAAATCATTTTTTAAAAATAATAGAAAGTGGAGGCAGGAGCAAGCTCTTTGCCTCTTTGCGATATGGTAGAATACAAAAAAATGATGCAGATAGCCTTGCCAGCCATGGCAGAAAATGTCTTGCAGATGCTCATAGGGCTGGTGGATAGTTACTTAGTGGCTAGTTTAGGCTTAGTCGCTATCTCAGGTGTATCTGTCGCAGGAAATATCATTGCGATTTATCAGGCCATTTTTATTGCCTTAGGAGTAGCTATTTCAAGTGTGTTAGCGCGTAGTATGGGTTCAGGAGACCAAGAATCACAAGCTAATCATGCAACGGGAGCCTTGACAATGACTTTATTGATGAGTCTCATCTTGGGCTTGATTTCCCTTTTCTTTGGACAAGAGATTCTCAGTTTATTAGGAACTGAAAAACTTGTGGCAGAAGCAGGAGGTATCTTTCTAGCCATTGTCGGTGGTACGATTGTCTTTTTAGGCTTAATGACCAGTCTTGGAGCCTTGGTGCGCACGGCTGGCAATCCTCGGTTACCCATGTATGTTAGCTTGCTAACCAATGTTTTAAATGCATTTTTCTCTAGTTTTTTTATTTTCATACTCGACTGGGGGATTGTAGGTGTTGCTCTAGGAACTGTTTTGGCTCGCCTAGTGGGGGTTGTGGTCTTGTGGAAATCCCTCACGATTTCCTTTGCTAAGCCTAGCTGGAGCTTAGATAGGGAGTTGCTTCGTTTATCCTTACCAGCGGCAGGAGAGCGTCTCATGATGCGGGCAGGCGATGTTGTCATTATCGCCCTTGTTGTACGCTTTGGAACGCAGGCTGTCGCAGGGAATGCGATTGGCGAGGTACTCACCCAGTTCAATTATATGCCAGCCTTTGGGATTGCAACAGCGACCGTCCTTTTGGTAGCGCATAGCTTGGGTCAGGGAAATAGAGAGGAAATTAGCCAGATAGCAAGGAAAAGCTATTGGTTAACCCTTGGTTTCATGCTGCCCTTGGCGTTTCTGATTTACGCTTTTGGAACTCCCTTAACGCAGTTGTATACACAGGATAAGGAAGCAGTCGCTGCCAGTCTCTTGGTTATCCTCTTCTCGCTTTTAGGTACACCATTTACAATAGGAACTGTCATCTACACGGCGGTATGGCAGGGCTTAGGCAATGGCAAACTTCCTTTTTACGCGACAACGATTGGTATGTGGGGGATTCGAATTGGCACAGGCTACCTGCTTGGTGTGACCTTGGGTCTTGGCTTACCAGGTATCTGGGCTGGAACGCTTTTAGATAATGCCTTTCGCTGGCTATTTTTGAGCATACTGTATCATCGACAGAAGAAAAAAGAAGCCTGACAAACGGTCCGGTTTTTCTTGTTTTTGTAAAAATAGATTGATACAAAGGTTGATTGGCAGGGCTATTTGGTTGTTCAACTCAATATTTTCGGAAGATTTACGTTCTATAAGGAGTAAGATTAGAAAAGAATGAACGGTTCCCTGTCAAGTAGATAGTCAAATCATAAAAGATATTACACAACCTGATTCCTGAATTCCCAAGGAGTCAGGTTGTTTCATTTTGCTCGATAGCGCTGTGTGTTGTAAATTTGGAGATAGCTTTACTAACTGGCTGATAAAGCATTCATGAGTAAGGGACAATTTGAATGAATTCTAATTTCTCTTCTACTGATTTTGAGACTTCTTTTGGATATAGGAACACTCCCCATATAGTGTCTAGTGAATGTTTGTTTTTTCACTGTCTACTATACGGGGAGTGTATCAGAATATCTAATCTTATTTTTATAAATATTATTTAGGAAAATCACGACTTGCATCCATTTTTTTGACTGCAACCTGCATTTTGATGAACATATCGCGTTCTTGTTCTAACAAGTTTGGTTGTTCATGAATGACTTCACAGATGTAAGGGCCGACTGGAGTTAATTGTTTTGCTACTAGTGTTTTGAAAAAGTAGGGCAAGCGGTCAATTTCTTCCTCAAAGGAAGAACAATAGCTAACGGCATATGATCCAGCTGCTAGTGTCACTTCCTTGACCAGAGGAGATTGGAGATAGGGGTTGTGAAGGAGAGCAAATTGTGTAGAAATCCATTGCTGTTTCTTAAAATCCTTCGCTTGCATGAGTGAGCCGATCTTGCCAAAGTGTTCGTAAAAAGGATTTTGTAAGAAGATTTCCTGCTTTAAATAACGGAGATATAGTTCGTATTCTTCTTGATTCATCTGATAGATATTTTTAGGAAGCTCGAAGGTCCAAATCGTTCGTTTAGGCAAGATTTCTATCTCAAGTTCTTTACTGGTTTTTCGTTCGGTATAGAGTAGTACCCCTGAGCGAAAGGCATCAATCTCTGCAATCCGGTGTTCCAAGGCTTTCTTTTCTCGAATCAAGCCTTGATAGCGGTCTTCGATTAGCTGGTGAAGGTGAGGATTGCTTTTGTCTGACAGAATTGCTTTGATGTCTTCCAGTGAAAAATCAAGCTGCCGTAGGTATTGAATCGAGTCGACAATGGAAGATTGCTTGATATGATAGTAGCGGTAATTGGTTTCTGGATCAATATAATAGGGATGGAGCAAATCGATTTGGTCATAAAAGCGCAGGGTGCGGATAGAAATACTGTTTATTTTGGAAAATTCACCGATTCGTAAAATATTTTTCATATGTTTTAAAACTCTCTATTGACTCTCTAGTTACTAGAGACATTATACTATAATTGTGAAAAAAATAACAATAAAAAGGAGGAGTTCATAATGAGAACTTCAAAAGTACGCGCAGTCCAATACGGATGTGGTAAAATGTCCAAAGTTTTGTTCCGCTATTTGGTAGAGCATGGAGTAGAAATTGTTGGAGCAATTGATAATAATCCAGCAGTGGTTGGTCAAGATGTGGGTGATTTTGCAGAGCTAGGATATAAGACAGGGGTTATTATCTCAAATGATGCAGAAGCAGTATTTTCAAGCTGTGATGCAGATATTGCTATTGTCACTATCTTCTCATACATGCCTGAAATGTATAATTTTTATGAAACAGCGATTAAACATGGGGTGAATGTGATTTCAACCTGTGAGGAAGCAATTTATCCTTGGACAACTTCTCCATCAGAAACAAATCGTCTCGATAAATTGGCGAAAGAGCATGGTGTGACTATTATGGGATCTGGTATGCAGGATATTTACTGGATTAATATGCCATGTCTTATGATGGCAGGGATGAATAAAATCACTAAGATTAAAGGTGCTGTCAGCTATAACGTAGAAGATTACGGTTTAGCACTTGCTGAAGCACATGGTGCTGGCTACGATGTAGAACGATTTGAAAAAGAAATTGCTTCTGCTGAAAGTTTCCCTTCTTACATGTGGAATTCTGCAGAAGGTATCTGTGCGAAAATGAACTTGACCATCAAAGATATTTCCCAAAAGAGTGTACCATACATTCTTGATGAAGACATTTATTCTGAAACACTTGGCCGGACTATTCCAGCAGGAGAAGTAACAGGAATGTCAGCTGTTACAACTATTCATACGAACCAAGGTATTGAATTAGAAGTAGAATGTATCGGAAAAGTTTACCGTGAAGATGACGGAGATATGTGCGATTGGGAAATCTTTGGTGAACCTGATTTGATATTCTCTGTTAACAAACCAGATACAGTAGCGCATACTTGTGCAACTGTCGTAAACCGTATCCCAACTGTTATGGATGCACCAGCTGGATTTGTGACATGTGAAAAAGCACGTGATGTAGAGTATTTGACGTATCCAATGCACACCTATGTAGGCAAATAAGGTAGTAAACTGAATCTGTCGTATCTAGTGGCAAAAGAGAATTGTGGAGGGCTTGTTTCCTGTATATACGGGAGGCAGGTCTTCTTTCATTTTTTCCGAATATTTTTTAAAAAATATAGATGACGCTTAGGGCTTGGTTTACTTTTGTGGTACAATGGAAATCAGAAAGTAGAAGAAGCGAGGTAGAAGATGACTGCAACCCTATTTTTTGTGACAGAATGTCCAGATACAGCTCCGTTTGTGGCTGGTTTAAAAGAATTGGCATTCGACTATGAAGCTGTTGAGATTACGGCTAATTTGGCAAATTTTAAGCGTTTTATCCGTTTGCGAGACCAGCATCCAGCTTTTCAACAGGCAAAAGAAAATGGTTATGTGGGAATGCCAGCGTTGCAAATTGGAGAAGAGGTCTTTTTAGATCTTTCTGAGGTCAAAGACTTTTTGGGTCATTCATCATGAGATAAAAAGGAAAGAGGGCTAAGATGAAAGCGATTATTACAGTTGTTGGGAAAGATAGAACAGGTATTGTAGCGGGAGTTTCTGCTAAGATTGCGGAATTAGGATTGAATATTGATGATATTTCACAAACCGTTTTAGATGAATTTTTCACTATGATGGCAGTTGTTTCAAGCGATGAGAAAAAAGATTTTGCGGTCTTACGTCAGGAATTTGACACCTTTGGTGAGAGCTTGAATGTTAAAATTAACATTCAAAGCGCCGCAATTTTTGAAGCCATGTATAACATCTAAGAGGTAGCGGAATGGATATTAGACAAGTAACTGAAACCATTGCTATGATTGAGGAGCAGAATTTCGATATTCGGACCATCACGATGGGAATTTCGCTTCTGGATTGTATTGATACAGATATTGAGCAAGCTGCAGAGAAGATTTACGAAAAAATTACGACCAAGGCACGTGATTTGGTCGCGGTCGGTGATGAGATTGCAGCGGAATTAGGGATTCCTATTGTCAATAAACGGGTGAGTGTGACACCCATTGCTCTGGTTGGAGCAGCGACAGATGCGACGGATTATCTTCCCCTAGCCAAAGCGCTAGACCGAGCAGCCAAGGAAATCGGGGTTGATTTTATTGGTGGATTTTCTGCCTTGGTGCAAAAAGGCTATCAAAAAGGGGATGAAATCTTAATCAACTCAATTCCTCGTGCTTTAGCTGAAACAGATAAGGTCTGCTCGTCCGTCAATATCGGTTCAACTAAGACAGGAATCAATATGACAGCTATCCGTGATATGGGACGGATTATCAAGGAAACAGCGACTCTGTCTGAAATGGGAGCTGCAAAATTAGTTGTTTTTGCGAATGCAGTAGAAGATAATCCCTTCATGGCTGGAGCCTTTCATGGAGTTGGTGAAGCGGATGTGGTCATCAATGTTGGCGTATCAGGTCCTGGGGTAGTCAAGCGTGCTTTAGAAAAAGTTCGTGGAGAGAGCTTTGACGTTGTGGCTGAGACAGTTAAAAAGACAGCCTTTAAGATTACCCGTATTGGTCAATTGGTCGGTCAAATGGCGAGTGAACGTCTGGGTGTGAAGTTTGGGATTGTGGATTTAAGTCTTGCTCCAACCCCTGCTGTCGGTGATTCTGTAGCCCGTGTTTTAGAAGAAATGGGTCTTGAAACGGTTGGAACGCATGGGACGACAGCAGCGCTTGCTCTCCTCAATGACCAAGTGAAAAAGGGCGGTGTGATGGCCTGTAATCAAGTTGGTGGTCTGTCTGGTGCCTTTATTCCTGTTTCTGAAGATGAGGGGATGATTGCAGCTGTTCAATCTGGTTCGCTGAATTTGGAAAAATTAGAAGCGATGACAGCCATTTGTTCAGTTGGATTAGATATGATTGCCATTCCAGAAGAAACACCTGCAGAGACCATTGCTGCCATGATTGCGGATGAAGCAGCAATTGGGGTAATCAATCAGAAAACAACTGCTGTACGGATTATTCCAAAAGGCAAAGAAGGGGACCTGATTGAATTTGGTGGCCTATTAGGAACGGCTCCCGTTATGAAAGTCAATCAAGCTTCATCTGCTGATTTTATTGCGCGTGGTGGACAAATTCCAGCACCAATCCATAGCTTTAAAAATTAGAGAATAGGAAACGATTGTCTTAGACAGTCGTTTTTTGATATAATAGAATGAGGAAGACAAGGAGGAACAACAATGGCAGAAACTAGATTATATATTGCGCGCCATGGTAAGACCATGTTTAATACTATTGGTCGGGTGCAAGGCTGGTGTGATACTCCCTTGACGACAATAGGCGAAACGGGTATTCGCGAATTAGGTCTTGGTTTGAAGGAAGCTGGTTTAGAATTTAAGGTTGCCGTATCTAGTGATTTAGGTCGGACAGTTCAGACGATTACCATTGCTCAAAGAGAATTGGGCATTCTTGGTAAGATTCCTTACTATCAAGATAAACGCATTCGTGAATGGTGTTTTGGGAGCTTTGAAGGGATGTATGATGCAGAATTGTTTAGTGGTGTGCTGCCGCGCATTAGCGGAGTTGTCGATGCCAATACGATGACTTTCGAAGAAATTGCCAATGGGGTACATGAAGCTGACTCGGCCAATTGGTCTGAACCTTGGGAAGTGTTAAAAGAGCGTATTTTTAATGGCTTTGAACGTATTGCTAAAGACCTCGAAAAACAAGGTGGGGGTAATGCCTTGGTTGTTAGCCACGGTATGACGATTGCAACCTTGGTGAATCTATTAGAACCAGAACGTCCAACCAATCTAGCGCTAGATAATGGTTCGATAACTGTTTTGAGATACGAAAATGAACAATTTAGCATAGAAGCAGTAGGAGATATGTCGTATCGCCAGACTGGCGCTCGTCTATTGGAGGGGTATGAAAAATAAAAATCTTTTCGAAACAGCAGGAATCATGATATGCCTCCTTGTCATTTTAGCTGGTGTTATTTTCGTTTGGAAAATAGATACAGCAGCCTTCTTTCAAGGCGCAACACCGACCAGATCTTCATCAGCCACTTCAATATCAGCTGCTAGTAGCTCATCTCAAGCCCAAAAAGAAGATACCTTACCAAATGTTTCTCCAGATGATTGGGAATTAGTCTTGGTTAATCGCGACCACTTGTTAGAGACAGAGCCAGCCTCTTTAACGAGCATTGGGGATATTCAAGTAGATAGTCGAATTGCGGAAGCGACAAACCAGTTTTTAGTAGCTGCCCGAATGATTGTTCCAGAAGAAATCCTTATTTCGGGCTATAGAAGCAAGACAGAGCAAGAACAATTGTATAATGACAGAATTGCAGAAGCTGAAGCAAGCGGCTTATCGCAAGAAGAAGCAGAAAATCTTGTCAAAAATCAGGTGCAGCGACCTGGAGCCAGTGAACATCAAACAGGACTGGCTATCGATATGGGAGAAGCGGAAGGTCAGTTAGATGAAGTAGCAGAAAAAATCAAGGCCTTGGCTCCGCAATATGGGTTTGTACTGCGCTATCCTGAAGGAAAAAGCGAGATAACAGGGATTAAATTTGAAAGTTGGCACTTCCGCTATGTCGGTATTGACAGTGCTAAGTATATGGAAGAGCATCATCTTGTATTAGAAGAATATATTGCTTTATTAAAAGAAAAGAAACAGTAAAAGGTTGAGCAAAAAGTATCAAAACTGCTCATTTTTATAGTTTGATCAGCTTAACACAGTAGCTGTCTGGTTAGTAAAACGTTAATCAATCAACATTCTATTAAAAGAGGCTAGCGAACAGTTCTTCGCTAGCCCTATTTCCAAGCTTTCACCATTCTCAATTGCAAGGAGCGAGCTACGCTCGTTCTATTTCCAGTCTTCCACAATTCTCAATTGTGGAAGCTAGTCAACATGCGGGGTGGGAGTAAACGAATCCATTGGATTCGTTTAGCCCGAACCTAAAAATACAGGAGTGAGGATAATCGATTTCTATGAAATCACGATTGAGTCTCACTCCCTTATTTTTTTCTTGACAACTGCATCGAGGTGCGATATACTTATTGTATCGAGATTCGATATATCGAGCTACAAGGAGAAGCGAAATGGAAGAAAAACTAAGGCGAGTCTATCTTCCGATGACAGAGACTGCATTTTATATTTTATTTGCCTTACAGGAAGAGCGGCATGGTTATGACATTACCCAAAAGACCAAGGAATTAACGGGTGGACAAGTTGTGATTAGCCCAGGAACTATGTATGGCACACTTTCTAAGATGGAAAAGGACGGCCTGATTGCCTTTGTCCGCGAGGAGGAAAAGCGTAAGCTTTATCTGATAACGAAGTTAGGACGAGAGGTTCTAGCTATTGAGCTGGATCGGATTGAACGTCTTTATCGAAATAGTCGAGGTGAGAGATATGAAACAGCAGAGATTTAAGGCTTTTCAGCCGAATCAAATGGAAGAGTATTTGAAACAGATGCACCAGTCAGGTCAAGCCTTAAAAGAGGTTTTTCCCTGGTCTGGTAAAATGGTATTCTTTCCTTGTAAGTCTGAAGAAATGGTCTGTGGTGTGTCACCCTATGTTGTCTGGCGCAAGCCTGTAGCTGCGGTAGGCACTCCAGATGAAGCGCTCCTCTACAATGATCGTAGTAGCATATATGCTTATCAAAAGAGAATTGTGACGAATCGGATTTTATCCACTGCAATTTTGCCTTGGATTTCGTTGGCTAATAGCTCGATTTGGCGCATTGCGGAGTGGAAATGGCAGCAGTTTGCCTGGAATGGCATGATGTTGCTTATCTGGCTCAGTTTTGTAGCCTATCAACTGTGCACATTGTATCGCTTGAAAAAGGAGCTGTAAGATGAAAAAAGAATGGAAGTTGTTCTTCATTACAGATTTTGAAAAGGAAGAAGAGTACTTAACCGACATGCACCGTAAGGGTTGGAAGTTAAAAGAAGTACGCTTTCCCTGTCTATTCATTTTTGAAAAATGCCAACCGGAAGAAGTGGCCTATTGCCTTGATTTCAAGCCGAGATTGGGAGAGGATCAGGATGCCTATTACCAAATGTATGAGGACTATGGCTGGGAGAATCTCGGAACTTGCAATAATTTTGTCTATTTTCGCAAACCTATGACAGCAGTTGAAGAAGCAACTATTTATAGCGATCGTCAGAGCAAACTTGACATGATTGGACAAATCTTCAAGTGGCGGTTTTTGGCTGTCGTGCTAATCGGGCTAACTGTCTTTTGGCGGGTTTTTTATCCTCGAGATGAGAATACTTGGTCCTTATGGATGTGGAGAGTTTTGTCTCTTGCCTACCTTTTTGTCTTTTTCTATTGCGGGATTGGATTTTACAAATTGCAAAAGCGTTACGCTGAAAGGGGATTAAAATGAAAAAACAGTGTCCGAAAGTGGCAATTGCAGCCATACCTATTTTATGTATTAATTTTTTTCTCAATCTGCCTCGTTTACAGTTTGAGCAGGTGACGTTTCCTAAAATCGTGACGGATACGATTGTCCTGATTCACCCTGTTTTGATAGGGATTATCCTGTATCGCTTCTGGAAATGGAAGAACACAGAACAGGACTAGACAGGTAGTTGGTTAACTATGGCGCGTCTAGGTCTTTAGACTGATTTTTAGCACTCTTATCAAAAGAGTGCTAATTTTTTGTTTTTCTACCTTGACTTTAAGAATAATCGGTGTATAATAGAATCATGAGTTAGCACTCAGAGGATAAGAGTGCTAATGCTGGAATTCCGAATGGAGGTGAGGTTTTGGTAACAGAACGCCAACATGAAATTCTAAATTTGATCGTTGAAATCTTTACGAAAACGCACGAGCCAGTCGGATCGAAGGCCCTTCAAGATAGCATTGCCTCAAGTAGTGCGACCATTCGAAATGATATGGCGGCGTTGGAGAAAAAAGGGTTGCTTGAAAAAGCTCATACCTCGAGTGGTCGAATGCCTAGTGTAGAAGGCTTCAAATACTTTGTGGAGCATTCCCTAACCTTTGATAGTTTAGCTGAAGAAGATATGTATCAGGTTGTCAGGAGTTTTGATCAGGAATTTTTCCGACTGGATGACATTTTGCAGACAGCAGCGACCATCTTGTCGGATTTAACGTCCTGTACGGTGGCGGTGCTTGATGTTGAACCTAGTCAGCAGAAACTCACAGCGTTTGACATCGTCATTCTCAGTCAGCATGCAGCTTTGGCTGTGATGACCTTAGATGAGTCAAAAACGCTGACCAGACAATTTGCCATTCCTAAGAATTTTCTCCGTGAAGATTTAAGGGAAGTCAGAAATCTGGTCTTAGAACGATTGCTGGGGAAAACGGTACTAGATATTCATTACAAACTCAGGACCGAAATTCCGCAGATTATCCAACGGCATTTTGTCACGACAGATAATGTCTTGCATCTATTTGAACACATTTTCTCAGATCTTTTTACCGAGAATGTGGTGACGGCTGGAAAGATTCGCTTGCTTGATTTTGCGGATATTGGGGCTTACCAGTTTTTTGAATTTCCGCAAAAAGTAGCTCTTGAAATGCGAAGCAATCTAGCTGAAGCTGAAATGCAGAGTGTCAAGGTGGCAGACAGTCGAGAACCATCGCTTGCTCATCTGACCGTAGTGACAACCAAGTTTCTCATCCCTTATCGTGGATTCGGAATCTTAGCCGTCATCGGACCAATCAATGTGGATTACAACCGCATGATGAGCCTTATCAATCTCGTGAACCGAGTTCTCATGATGAAGTTAACCGACTTCTATCGATATCTAAGTAGCAACCATTACGAGGTGCATTAAGATACGAGGGCGTGAAAAAATCGAATGAAAAATAGGAAATACGACGAAGAAGCTGAGGCTTCTAGGAGTGTTTGTCTTTTTTCCGAGATTTTAGCCCGAGTTCAGTTTATTAAGATGTGAGAGCGTAAAAAGCCCAAAGTGAAAATAGGAAATCTGTCGCAGAGTCTTTGGACTCTAGAGAGATTTATCTTTTTCACAAAGGGCTTAGCTCGAACTCAGTTCTCCAAAACATGAGAGCGTTAAAAAGTAAGGACAATGCACAAAGATCTTAGAGAATAGTTGAAATGAATAAAAAGGAGGTTTCGTGTGACCGAAGAAATGAAAAAAGAAGAACAGCTTGAGGAAGTGGAAGGGACAGAAGAAGTTGTCCAAGAAGAAGCAACTCAAGAAAAGTCGGAATTAGAACTTGCGAATGAACGTGCTGAGGACTTTGAAAACAAGTATCTGCGTGCCGTAGCTGAAATGCAAAATATTCAACGCCGTAGCAGCGAAGAACGTCAAACCTTGCAACGCTATCGCAGTCAGGATTTAGCTAAGGCAATCTTGCCGTCGCTTGATAACCTAGAGCGTGCGCTAGCCGTAGAAGGTCTGACAGATGACGTGAAAAAAGGCCTTGAAATGGTTCAAGAAAGTCTGGTTCAAGCACTGAAAGACGAGGGGATTGAAGAAGTAGCAGCAGACGGGGCATTTGATCCTAACTTCCACATGGCTATCCAAACCATGCCAGCAGATGACGAACATCCAGCTGACACGATTGCACAAGTCTTCCAAAAAGGCTATAAACTGCATGAAAGGGTACTTCGCCCTGCTATGGTGGTGGTGTATAGCTAGTATAGGGGAATAAATGAGCAACAAGAATAAAAGAGTTTTAAAAATTTTATTGCTATTCTTAGCCTTATTTATTGTTAATATTTTGGTCTTTAAAATATTATTTATCATCGGATTTAATGTTGTAATGAGCGAAAGTAGTTATTTACTTCCCTCTTTATTTACAACAGCAGTCCTACTGTTAATAGCTAAAAAATCCAAATATAAATAAAAGAAATTGTTTATTATGACTATTTGTCCGAAATGACGATAAACTATGAAAATAAGAAATAAACTTGCTTTTTCGGGTGCGTCAACAATGAAGCGAACGAAGTGAGCCTTACCGATACTCTTTGTCGTGGCAAAAGTCACAAAACGCTAGCGTTTTGTGACTCGGAAATTTTGAGACTTTGGGCTCAAAATTTAGTTATGAGATTCCGAAGGAAGCTGCTAACGTCCGTGCCGCCTAAGAAGAGTATCAAACAAAGAAAAAATTATAAAAAGAGGAAAAATATATGTCTAAAATTATTGGTATTGACTTAGGAACTACAAACTCTGCAGTCGCTGTTCTTGAAGGAACAGAAAGTAAAATCATTGCAAACCCAGAAGGAAATCGTACAACTCCATCTGTTGTATCATTCAAAAATGGTGAAATCATCGTTGGTGATGCAGCAAAACGCCAAGCTGTAACAAATCCAGATACGATTATCTCCATCAAATCAAAAATGGGAACTGCTGAAAAAGTTGCTGCAAATGGGAAAGAATACACACCACAAGAAATCTCTGCGATGATTCTTCAATACTTGAAAGGCTATGCAGAAGAATATCTTGGTGAAAAAGTAACCAAAGCAGTTATTACAGTCCCAGCTTACTTCAACGATGCACAACGTCAAGCAACAAAAGACGCTGGTAAAATTGCAGGTCTTGAAGTAGAGCGTATCGTCAACGAGCCAACAGCAGCAGCTCTTGCTTACGGTCTTGATAAGACAGACAAAGAAGAAAAAATCTTGGTATTTGACCTTGGTGGAGGAACATTTGACGTTTCAATCCTTGAGTTAGGTGACGGTGTCTTTGATGTTCTTGCGACTGCTGGGGATAACAAACTTGGTGGAGATGACTTTGACCAAAAAATCATCGACCACATGGTTACAGAGTTCAAGAAAGAAAACGGCATTGACTTGTCAGCAGATAAAATGGCTGTGCAACGTTTGAAAGATGCGGCTGAAAAAGCTAAGAAAGACCTTTCAGGTGTCACTTCAACTCAAATCAGCTTGCCATTTATCACTGCAGGAGAAGCAGGACCTCTACACTTGGAAATGACCCTTACTCGTGCGAAATTCGATGATTTGACACGTGACCTTGTAGAACGCACAAAAGAGCCAGTTCGCCGTGCTTTGTCTGACGCAGGACTTTCTATCTCAGAAATTGATGAGGTTATCCTTGTAGGTGGTTCAACACGTATTCCAGCGGTTGTTGAAGCGGTGAAAGCTGAAACTGGTAAAGAACCAAACAAATCTGTAAACCCAGACGAAGTTGTAGCTATGGGTGCTGCAATCCAAGGTGGGGTTATCTCTGGTGATGTCAAAGACGTTGTTCTTCTTGACGTAACACCATTGTCACTTGGTATCGAAACAATGGGTGGTGTCTTTACAAAACTCATTGACCGCAACACAACCATTCCAACTTCTAAATCACAAGTCTTCTCAACGGCAGCAGACAATCAACCAGCGGTAGATATTCACGTTCTTCAAGGTGAGCGTCCAATGGCAGCGGACAACAAGACACTTGGTCGTTTCCAATTGACAGATATTCCAGCTGCACCTCGTGGTATTCCTCAAATCGAAGTAACTTTTGATATTGACAAAAACGGTATCGTATCTGTTAAGGCTAAAGACCTTGGAACGCAAAAAGAGCAAACCATCGTTATTCAATCAAATTCAGGTTTGACAGATGAAGAAATTGACCGCATGATGAAAGATGCAGAAGCAAACGCAGAAGCAGATAAAAAACGTAAAGAAGAAGTTGACCTTCGTAATGAAGTTGACCAAGCAATCTTTGCGACTGAAAAAACAATCAAAGAAACAGAAGGCAAAGGCTTTGACGCAGAACGTGATGCGGCACAAGCAGCTCTTGACGAATTGAAAGCTGCTCAAGAAGCAAATAACTTGGACGACATGAAGGCGAAATTGGAAAACTTGAACGAAAAAGCCCAAGGCCTAGCTGTTAAGATGTACGAACAAGCGGCAGCAGCCCAACAAGCAGCAGGGGGCGCAGAAGGTGCGGCTAACCCAGGTCAAGCAGGCGATGACGTAGTAGACGGAGAGTTTACGGAAAAGTAGGATACGAGGACGTGTAAAAAGCAACAGGAAAATAGGAGATATGACGCAGGAGCAATGCTTCTAGGGGTATCTATCTTTTTTCCGAGCTTTTAGTCCGAGTTTAACTATGATGTGACGACGTTAAGAAACCGAAAGAAAAATAGGAAGCCATCGCCGTGTGCGATGCACACAAGGTGGCTTATCCCTAAAGGGAGCCGAATCTGTAGTTGATTGAAATCAACACATCTTTGTCTCTTTTTTCCGAAGTTCTTAGCTCGAACTCAGTTCAGCTTATATAGGTTGTCTGAGCTCAACTAATCGGAACTCAATTCTGCTAATGTAATTTGAAAAGAGCAGGTCTATGTATAACAAATGAAAACAAGTATCGCGGGATACACATAGCAAGGAGCTAGGGAGGATTTCTTGGCTCCTGCTTTGCTAGTAAGAAATGGAAAGAGTCATTGATTTTTGAGGAAGTACTGAACGATTTTCTATTATTCTTCGATTTGTTTAACGACTTAATATGACATAGAAAGGAAAGTGTTCTGAATTGAACCCGGGCTACGGACTGTGCCAAAAAGAGACATAGCTGTTCCAGCATAGCTGGCTTACAGATATGGCTACCTTTAGGTATAGATTTTTCTAGAACGTAAACATCCGTTGTCAAATCTTCTATTTTGATTTTATCCGTTTAACGCCCTTTGTATCTTAACAGAAAGGAACTAAATTGAACGCGAGCGGAAAGCTTGTTCCTGTTCCAATATTTTACAAGAAAGGATAGATGGTTTCAGTAATTGAACCCGCCTAACATCTATGTCAAAAAGACAAACGTTTCCTAGACGCAAGCGTCTTCGTCACAGTTACTATTTTGACTTTGCTCAATCTACATTTTTAATAGAAAGGAATACAAACGTTCTTAACTGAACCCGGGCTACGGACTGTGCCAAAAAGAGACATAGCTGTTCCAGCATAGCTGGCTTACAGATATGGCTACCTTTAGGTATAGATTTTCCTAGGACATAAACGTCCGTTGTTAGATCTTCTATTTTGGCTTTGTCCGCTTAACGCCCTTTGTATCTTAACAGAAAGGAAATGAACCCGCCCTAACGTCTGTGTCAAAAAGACAAATGTTTCCTATACGCAAGCGTCTTCGTCACATTTGCTATTTTGACTTTGCCGTTTACGGGCTTGGTATCTTAAATGAACAATACAGAATTTTACGATCGTCTGGGGGTGTCAAAAGATGCGTCTCAGGATGAAATCAAAAAGGCTTATCGGAAAATGTCCAAGAAGTACCACCCTGATATCAATAAGGAGGCTGGTGCGGAGCAAAAATATAAGGACATTCAAGAGGCTTATGAAACGCTTAGTGATGCCCAAAAACGCGCTAGCTATGATCAATTTGGAGCTGCTGGTGCCCAAGGTGGTTTCGGTGGCGGAGGCTTTAGTGGCTTTGACGGTTCAGGTTTTGGAGGATTTGAAGATATTTTCTCTAGCTTCTTTGGAGGTGGTGGAGGAAGTCGCAATCCAAATGCACCGCGTCAAGGAGATGATCTTCAATACCGAATTAACTTGAAATTTGAAGAGGCGATTTTTGGGGCAGAAAAAGAAGTTAGCTACAATCGTGAGGCGACCTGTCGAACTTGTACAGGTTCTGGTGCGAAACCAGGCACCAGTCCGGTCACTTGTGGTCGCTGTCATGGTGCTGGAGTCATTAATGTGGACACCCAAACACCGCTTGGTATGATGCGCCGCCAGGTAACCTGTGATGTCTGTCATGGTCGTGGAAAAGAAATCAAAGATCCATGTCATACTTGTCATGGTACTGGTCATGAAAAGCAGGCTCATACAGTTACTGTAAAAGTTCCGGCTGGTGTAGAAACAGGACAGAAAATTCGTCTTGCAGGTCAAGGAGAAGCAGGCTTTAATGGTGGCCCTTACGGCGATCTCTTTGTTGTCATTCAAGTTCAGGCTTCAGACAAGTTTGAACGTGATGGTACGACCATTCACTATAAATTAAATTTAAACTTTGTTCAGGCTGCATTGGGGGATACGGTACATGTACCGACAGTCCATGGTGATGTCGATTTGGTGATTCCTGAGGGCACGCAAACGGGCAAGAAATTCCGCTTAAAAGGAAAAGGGGCACCGAGTCTGCGTGGAGGTGTTGTTGGTGATCAATACGTGACTGTCAATATCGTCACGCCAACTAATCTCAATGAAAAGCAAAAAGCAGCTTTGAAAGAGTTTGCGGCAGCAGGAAATATCTCTGTTCATCCACAGAAAAAAGGATTTTTTGATAAGGTCAAAGACGCCTTTGATGATTTATAAAAAACGAATTTGAGATACGATGCAAGGAACCTCTTATAAGGAGGTTCTCAGCTTGAAGAAAAAGTCTTTTTATTGCCACCGTCCTCATGTGCTTTCGGACATCAGCGACTTCCTTCGGAATTCCATGATTCATCTTCGAGTCTAAGGTCTCGAAGATGCCGAATGACAGAAAACGTTATTAAATGAACGTTTTCTGTCACTTTTAGCACGGCGGAGGTGGCGGTATTGTGCTCGCTACGCTCACAAATTTTCTAACCTTAAAACTACAGAAAATTAAATATCATTGTAATGTTTTTCTGAATTGTGCGGTTTGTCTACATTCTGGGAACCTCTTATAAGGAGGTTCTTTTTTGTTCGGACGAGGGGAGTTAGTTACAATAATGTAAATACGGGCATTTTATTAAGCGAGAGAGATGTAAGCATCAAATTAAGGAATACATTGATTGGTGCAACTGCGACAAATCACAAGCAATATAAAAGGGCATATCCGCCTATAAATATATGACTTTATGCCCGGATAACACCTATTTTACTAGAAAAATTTTAACTTAGACAAAGAATGTCTTCTGTTTATTTCCAGAGATTTACTTTTCTTTATTGCTAAGAAAGCAAGTAGACTTAAGCAGATATTCCAAATAATTAAGATTTTAATAGAAGTATCGCTAATTGAAAATTCTGGGTCAGTGAAAAAGTTCGTGTAGGCTCCCATGAAGCTGCAATCTACAACCTTTTTTAAGCTATCTTTTATGCCTGAAAACATTGGTAATAATGCTACAATAAACGTGATCGGTAATCCATTGATTTGGGCTTGTGATTGAGTGGATGACAGCAATCCAATACACATGTTCATCAACATCACTGCTAAAGAAGTTAACAATATGACTACGGAATATTCTAAATACAAATCGTCTATATTTGATTCTGTTAAAATGGGAAACACAGTCATAGTAACGATTGTAACAATAATGGGAGGGATAAGGACAGATAAGATATATTCGTTGTATCGAACACCGCTTAAAATCAATGTTTTTAAAATATTTTTTTCTTTCTCTTCTGAAATGATGGTTGAAATCATATTTCCAATAGATATTGAAATTGCCATTGATAAGCATGCAAACATCAACTTCATACCGGTCAATCCTACAATGTTTTTATACAGTAGCACGAGTATGAATGGTAATAAAATTTGGACAAGTAAATTCTTATTAGTCATTAAAATCTGATTTCTTAGCCAAATCAAAGCTTTCATTCGTTTAAACATTTAATTTCTCCCCTGTAAGCTGTATAAAAATATCCTCTAGTGTTGGTTCACAAGAATGAACTGCTACAACATTCGCTAAGTCTAATCCTTCAAATTCTGAGAAAGTCAGTTCTTTTTCTTCAAAATTTGAGTAGGTTAACTTTAATTTTTTGCTTGTATTGTATTTTTGGATAATCTCTTTTGGTACACCTGCTTCTACTAATTTTCCTTTGTTTAGTAGAACTAATTCATCGCAAAGTAAGGTCGCCTCACTCATATCATGTGTTGTTAAAAAAATAGATGTTCCCTGATTTTTCAAATCAATCAATAGTTTGTGAATAGATTGAGAAGTTGTTGGATCTAGACCACTTGTAGGCTCATCAAGAAATAAAACTTTTGGCTTATTTATCAAGGCTCGAGTTAGTAACATTCGCTGTTTCATTCCTGTTGATAATTTTTCGGCAGGTATTTTTTTGCTCTCATACAATCCTACTTTTTGCAAAAGTTCATCTATTTTTTCATTGTTTACACCATATAATTTGCCGTAAAATTGTAGATTTTTTTCTAGTGAAAGTTTTTCGTAAAATCCACTCTTATCGCTAACGATTCCGATTTTCTCAAAATCATCTGCAGTTATATTCCGAGAATCTTTTTGAAAAATTTCGGCGATTCCTTGTTCTTGTGCTAATTGTCCTGTAAGAATATGAATCATAGTTGTTTTGCCAGAACCAGATGGACCCAAAAAACCAAAAATCATTCCTTCCTTTATCTTAAAACTGATAGCATCTAAAGCAATCTTCGTTCCAAATTTTTTTACAATATTTTTTACTTCAATCGTAGTGCTAGTCATATCAATCCTTCCTTTCTTTATGGTTTTATTATATTGAAAACATAAAAAAGCAACATGACTTCTAAGTCAGGTTGCCTAAATCTGCCGATTTTTCTTTTTCAAGGTTACTTGCTAACACTGTATCGTTCAGCATTTTTGCGAACATAATCGACTTATCGTACGACTCTGTAGCTTTTTCAATGTCTTTCTGTACTTGTAAATAATATTTTGCTTCAAAAGCATAAATAGCAGGCTTATGCTGGAAGTTATTCGTTGTTTCTATAATTTCTCTAAAGGTTTTTGTGTATAAAAGATACTGATCTGGTTCTATCTGTGTCAGTATAGACAATAATATTTTCTCTAATACATACATTCGTTCAAAATCGCTGTAATCAATGTAGGACAGGACTTTTTGTGACAATTCCTCGAAGTAGGTTTTATCCTCCAAATCGATGGCGCAGCAAAAGAGATATAAATCAATAATCAGCAAATCATTATAACTGTAGTGCTTCTTTTTTAGAATCTGATGAAGGTATTCCTCGAGTAAACGAATTCCGAACTCAGAATTTCTACTTGAAAAAACATCTAATTTAACTTGTAAAACCTCTACCAATAATTGCTCTTCTTCCGGTAGATTGTCGTAGAATTCTTCATAGATTTCATCAAACATTAATTCGTGTTGTCTGATTCGCTCCGCATCGCCGTAAGTGTGTGATTTAATCAACTTATTCTTAAGTTCTAAATATCTGTTTGGGATCTCAATCTTATTCCTATCGAGTAAATCTTGAACTGGAATTCCAAGCTTTTCTGATAAAAAAATTATTTTAGGTAACGTTACCATTGCTTGGCCGTTCTCTATCCGAGCCAATTGTCGTATGGTTAACTCTGATTCGTCATCACAAATATCTATTTGCGTAAGGCCTTTGTTTAGTCGTGCCGAACGGATTCTTTTTCCAATCTCAACCTTAATATCTCCCACTATTATGGATTCTCCTGCATTTAGTATATTTTTAATTATACCAAAATTTTAACATTTAGGAATTGTTGTAGAGGCAACTCAAACGTTTTTAAACATATAGTGGATTGAGAACTGAACACGGACTAAGAGCTGTGTAAAAAAGAGACGCAGATGTTCCAGCTTTAGCTGGTTACAGTTGAGGCTCCCTTTAGGGATAGATTTCCTTGTGTTCATCGAACACATCGTCCATCTCCTATCTTACCGTAGCTGTTACGAGCTTGCTCGTTCTACAGATACGGATGCCCTATGGGTATACTTTGCTCTTGACGTCCTTTGTATCTTATGAAGGAATAGGATAAGGCAAGGAGTTGCAGATAGAACTAGGCGTTAATTGAGGATTACTCCATAATCCCTATTTCCAACCTTCAACAGTCCACTGGACTATTGAAGCAAAGCGACTGAACGATGTCCTAACCTTTATTCAATTCACTATAGTTTATTTCTTTTTTATTTAGCAAGTCGGACTTGCTGAATTTTCTATTTCGTGATAGGCTAGCATTCAGAGGACAGAATGGCTAAATGAGGTTTAAAAAGGAGAAGAGTAATGTACCAAGATGCGACAGCTATGGCAGAGGCTATTAGAAGCGGCGTGGTGTCAGCGGAAGAATGTGTTAAAGCAAGTATTGACAAGATTGAGGAATTGAACCCAGTTCTGAATGCAGTTGTAAGCACTCAATATGAGCGAGCGTTGGAGCAAGCAAGAAATGTGAAAAAAGATAATCAGCCCTTTGCAGGTGTTCCGATTCTGTTAAAAGATTTAGGCCAAGAACAGGAAGGGGAATTATCCACATCTGGCTCTCGCTTATTTACTCATTATAGGGCACAAAAGAGTGACCTTTATACGCAGCGGATGGAAGCGCTAGGTTTTATTGTGCTAGGACGAACTAATACGCCAGAGTTTGGTTTTAAGAATATTTCAGATAGCCAAGTGCATGGGTCTGTGAATTTACCGATGGATGTGACGCGAAATGCAGGTGGATCAAGTGGTGGTTCGGCAGCTGCTGTCGCTTCTGGTATGGTGCCTCTAGCGGGTGCCTCAGATGGTGGTGGTTCTATCCGTATTCCTGCTAGTTTCAATGGTTTAATTGGTTTAAAGACTAGTCGAGGACGGATACCAGTTGGGCCTTCCTCTTACCGCGGTTGGCAAGGGGCTTCTGTCCATTTTGCCTTGACCAAATCAATTCGAGATACCAAGCGACTACTCTATCATTTGCAGACCTATCAAGTGGAGGCACCTTTCCCTTTGCAAACCCTATCTTGGGATTGTCTGTTCGCTCCAGAAAAAAGATCGCTCAAAATTGCCTTTTCGCTCAAATCCCCCATTGGAACGCAGGTAGAAAAAGAAGCGCAGGAGGCTGTTTTAAGTATATTGCCCCTCTTGGAGCAACTGGGGCATCAAGTGGTTGAATTGACGAGAGATCCGCTAGATGGGATAGAAGCTATTCGTTCTTATTACATGATGAATAGTGTTGAAACGGCACAGATGTTTGTGGAAATTGAACGTAGTTTGGGGCGCAAGGCGACAATTGATGATATGGAGTTGATGACCTGGGCGATTTACCGTAGTGGATTAACGATTCCAGCCCATCGTTATAGTCATATTTTACAGGACTGGGATCAATACAGTGCAAAAATGGCAGCTTTTCATCAACAGTATGATGTCTTGTTGACTCCTACGGTAGCAAATGCTGCTCCCAAACATGGTCAATTTGCATTAGACAAACACATAGAAGAAAAGCTACGGAATATGGATGACTATGAGATGGAGGAGCAGCAAGAATTGATTTGGCAAATGTTTGAAGCAGCTTTAGCTTGGACTCCATTTACTGCACAGGCTAATTTAACAGGTCAACCGTCTATCAGTTTACCGGTCTATCAAACAGCTCAAGGCCTGCCAATTGGTGTCCAACTAACAGCCGCTAAAGGGCGTGAGGATATTCTTCTATCGCTGGCAGAAGAGCTTGAAAATGAAGGAAAATGGTTTGGAAAAGCGCTTTAAATTTTCAGTTAAAATAATTGCTAAAAGTATGTTGTTGTGTTACCATTTTCGTGTATGTTTTTTGACCTTGAGATAGAGGTTATTCAAACAATAAAAAGGAGATTTTTATGTTGAAAAAATTACTAGCCTCAGCTGTACTTGTATCCTCCTTGGCATTAGCTGCGTGTTCTGGAAATGCAGAAAAAACATCTTCTGCAAATCAGACAGAATGGGATCGTATTAAAGAGGCAGGAGTGTTGAAAGTTGCAACCCCAGGAACGCTTTATCCAACGTCTTACCATAATGATGACAATGAGTTAGTTGGATATGAAATTGATATGCTCAATGAAATTGGTAAGCGATTAGATATTAAAGTTGAATACCAAGAAATTGGTGTTGCGGAAGCCTTTACATCTGTCGATAGTGGAAAAGTTGATATCGCTGTGAATAACTTTGATACGACAAAAGAACGGTTAGAAAAATACAATTTCTCTACTCCATATAAATACTCTATTGGCGGTATGATTGTTCGTGAAGACGGTTCATCAGGTATTGAAGCAGCTGATTTGAGCGATTGGAAAGGTAAAAAAGCTGGAGGCGGTGCTGGTACTCAGTACATGAAAATTGCAGAGAAATTAGGTGCAGAGCCTGTAATCTATGATAATGTTACGAATGATGTCTACTTGCGCGATGTGTCAACAGGTCGTACAGACTTTATTCCAAACGATTATTATACTCAAGTGATTGCGGTAAAATATATTACACAACAATTCCCAGATATTAAGGTGAAAATGGGAACGGCTAAATACAATCCGACTGAGCAAGGAATTGTGATGAGTAAGGTTGATACGAGCCTAAAAGAAAAGCTAGATGAAGTCCTCAAAGCGATGAAAGAAGATGGGACGCTCAAGGCAATTTCTGAAAAATACTATGCTGGTCAAGACTTGACAGAGCCTGAAAAAGGAGTAGAAAGTTTACCAGTTATTGATACATCAGACGTCAAATAGATTTGTATAGTGAATTGAATAAAGGTTAGGACATCGTTCAGTCGCTTTGCTTCAATAGTCCAGTGGACTGTTGAAGGTTGGAAATAGGGATTATGGAGTAATCCTCAATTAACGCCTAGTTCTATCTGCGGCTCCTTACCTTTTCCTATTCCTTTCTCAATCCACTATAGCAAGAGAATACATGGGAGTGAAGAAAAACTAGTTTGAATCGAACTGGGAATTTCCGCTCCCTTTTCGATGGTGGAGGAGAAAACATGAATTGGCAGGCTATTTTTAATCTAGAGCTAGCAAGGGAGGCAATTCCTAAGATTTTAGAAGGTTTACCTTATACTCTTTCCTTATCCCTCATTGGTTTTGCCTTGGGAACTGTTTTTGGCTTTTTTGTAGCCCTTTGTCGGATGTCACGTCTAGCTATTTTTCGCTATTTAGCCATGCTCCATATTTCTTTGATGCGAGGAATTCCGCTAATGGTCTTACTCTTTTTTATCTATTTTGGCTTACCTTTTATGGGCTTGGAGTTAGATGCAATTAGTGCTAGTATCATTGCATTTACCCTCATGTCGAGTGCCTATATTTCAGAGATTATTCGTTCATCACTTTCTGCGATTGATCATGGGCAATGGGAGGCGGCTCGTTCTCTTGGATTAAAGACCTCGATTATCTATCGGAAAGTGATTATTCCCCAAGCCTTTCGGATTGCAGTGCCACCCCTTAGCAATGTTTTGTTAGATATGGTAAAAAGTACCTCGCTGACTGCTATGATTACTGTGCCAGAATTATTTAATAAGGCTAAAATTATCGGTGGAGCTAAGTCAGATTATATGACAGTCTATATTTGTGTAGCCTTGATTTACTGGATGATTTGTACCCTCTATGCACTAGGACAAGTTCATCTGGAAAAACGCTTGGCAACCTATTGAAAAATGGAAAAAAGCCTAGAACAGGAACGATCATTTCTGTTCTAGGCTTTTTTATATTTATTGGCAATCTGGACAAATACCATAAACGGTTAAGAGTTCTTTGGTAATCTGATAGCCTGTTTGAGCTTCGACCTGATGTTCGAGGCTAGGCATATTTTCAGCGATCAAATCAGTAATTTTTCCACAGCGTTCACAGATGACATTTAAATGATCGTGGCCCATGAAGTCGTAGTAGGTGGTTGTATCGTTATTACGTTTTAATTCAGTGACGAATCCTTCTTCGACTAAGACCTTGAGATTGTTATAAACAGTGGCCAGGCTCATATTGGGATAAGCTGGGCGTAGGTCTTTGTAAATCATCTCGGCGCTTGGATGTTCGGAGCTGTCAATAAGATAGCGAATAACTGCTTTTCTGGTTTCAGTCATCCGTACTCCTTTTTCTTTTAGGTGATTGACGACGTGCGCATAGGCTTCTTGGTGATCAGTATGATGGATAGGGATAGACATGGCACGCCTCTCTTTCTAATCGTTTTCTTTATTATACCTTATTTAGATCAAAAGAGCGAATAAAATTCCCTCTCTTAATCTGTCATAGGACAGATGGGGTTTGACAATCTTGCAAGAGAGTTTTGGACTGTGGTACAATCATGCTATGACAAGATATAAAGCGATTATTTCCTATGATGGATACGATTTTTCAGGTTTTCAGCGCCAACCCCATGCACGGACCGTTCAGGAGGAATTGGAAAAGACCTTGCGACGTTTAAATAGCGGACAAGAAGTAGTGGTACACGGAGCGGGGCGGACAGACAGTGGGGTACATGCTTATGGACAAGTCATTCATTTTGACTTGCTAGGCACCCGTGATGTTGAAAAGTTGCGTTATGCATTGGACACTCAAAGTCCGGAAGATATTGATGTAGTAGCTGTTGCGCAAGTGGCAGACGATTTTCATTGCCGTTATGCCAAACACCAGAAAACCTATGAGTTTTTAGTGGATATTGGTCGGCCGAAGAATCCGATGATGCGGCGCTATGCGACTCATTTTCCCTATGATTTGGAGTTGTCCCGTATGACAGAAGCGATTCGGTCTTTAGTTGGGACTCATGATTTCACAGGTTTTACAGCCTCTGGTACAGCAGTAGAGAACAAGGTACGGACAATTACAGAAGCGCGTGTGGAAGTAGACACAGATCGGAATTTACTAGTTTTCACCTTTACAGGAAATGGCTTTCTCTATAAACAGGTACGCAATATGGTGGGGACCTTGTTGAAAATTGGCAATCATCGGATGCCGGTTGAGCAGATAGAGCGCATTTTGAAAGAAAAAGACAGGCAGTTAGCAGGTCCTACGGCTGCACCCAATGGTCTATACTTAAAGGAGATTTGGTATGAAGAGTAAATACATCGTAGCCCTTTCAGGGAATGATATTTTTAGTGGCGGTGGACTGCATGCAGACTTGACAACCTATACGGTCAATGGCTTGCATGGTTTTGTTGCGGTGACTTGTTTAACTGCTATGACAGAAAAAGGATTTGAAGTCATACCGATTGATGAAGCAGTCTTTGCGAAACAGTTGGCTAGTTTAAAAGATATTCCTTTTGCGGGCATAAAATTAGGGTTACTACCCAATGTAGCCATTGCTAAGCAGGCACTCGCCTTTGTACGTTCTCATCAAGATATTCCGATTGTCCTTGATCCGGTTTTAGTTTGTAAGGAAACACATGATGTGGAAGTGAGTAATCTACGCGATGAGTTACTGGCATTTTTACCCTATATCACCATTGTCACTCCGAATGTGGCAGAAGCGGAGCTATTGACCCAAAGAAAAATCCAAACGCTTGATGAGATGAAAGAAGCTGCTCAGACTTTATACGATTTAGGAGCTAGACATGTGGTTATCAAAGGTGGTAATCGCCTCAATCATGAACGTGCGTTAGATGTTTACTATGATGGAAAGACAGTTCAAGTGCTAGATTCGCAGGTTTTGAACAATAATAATACAGGTGCTGGTTGTACATTTGCCTCAAGCATTGCCAGTCATTTGGTTCTAGGCAGCAAGGTAGCAGAGGCGGTGACAGAAGCTAAGGATTTTGTCTACCGTGCCATTCAAGCAGCAGATGAATATGGAGTAGTACAATATGAAAATTAATCAAACGCAACGAATCGTGTTATTGTCCATTTTGACGGCTTTGACAGTCGTTTTGGGCTACATACACGTTCCTACTTTAACAGGCTTTATTACATTATTAGATGTGGGAGTCTTCTTTACAGCCTTTTATCTTGGGGCAAAAGAGGGAGCAATTGTTGGTGGTTTATCGGCTCTTCTGCTCGATTTCTTACTAGGTTATCCACAATGGGCCTTCTTCAGTCTGCTCTTTCATGGTCTGCAAGGTTATGCAGCTGGTTGGTCAGGAAAGGGTCGGATTCTCGGGCTGTTTCTAGCTTCAATTGCCATGGTTGGTGGCTATTTTATAGCGAGTGTGTTCTTGTATAACGTTGCTAGTGCCCTAGATGGTCTTGCCGGAAATCTCATTCAAAATGCAGTCGGAATCATTCTTGGGTCAATCCTTGCAGCTGCAATGACCAAGGTCAGAAAGGTGGCGGTCTAGATGATGGATATGGAAATAATCAGACAGGAAACCTTGACGGTCTTAGAAGAGGTGCTAGAACTCAGCCAAATTCAAAAAGGGCAGTTGTTTGTCTTGGGGCTTTCTTCAAGTGAGGTTTTGGGAGGTTCTATCGGCAAGCGCTCTAGTCTTGAAGTCGGCCAAGTGATTGTTAAGACTATATTAGACACTCTTACGGAGAAAGGAATATACCTTGCCGTTCAAGGTTGTGAACATTTAAATCGCGCCTTGGTAGTGGAAAGAGAATTTGCGCTTGCTAAGGATTTAGAAATGGTGAATGTACTACCGAGCTTACATGCAGGGGGTTCAGGTCAGTTAGCAGCTTTTGAGTATATGACAGATCCTATTGAAGTTGAATTTGTCACAGCCTATGCGGGTCTTGACATCGGAGATACCTCGATTGGTATGCATGTCAAACATGTTCAAGTGCCTCTGCGACCGACCTTACGCCAGATTGGACAGGCTCATGTCACAGCGCTTGCTAGTCGGCCAAAATTGATTGGCGGAGCTAGGGCTTTGTATCAAGAAGATAGCATTCGCAAGAGATAGGGAGTAGGACTCAATCGTGATTTTTCAGAAACCGATTGAGTCCACTCTTTTATTTTTAGACTCAGGCTAAACTAATCCACTGGCTTACCCTTTCTTTATGGGTATCGACAGTCACTTCCTTTGTATCTTACATCGCGATTTTTACCACTTACCACTTACAGTTGACCTCTTGCTGAAATACCCTTGTTTTTTCCTTGTATCTTGCTAAACTAAGGGTAGATAAAAGGAGGAGCTAAAGATGAATATACATCAGCTATGGAAAGTTTTACCGAAGAGAATTGTCATCGTTTGTGGTTTGGCTATGTTGGTATCTAGTTTTGATGGGATTGTATTGTCTCAGATTGTATCTCGCGTAACGCTCTTTTCAAAAAGCTCAACTGTAGAGGATTTACTGCTCTTTGTTGGAGTTGGTCTGGGTGGAGTATTGATGATCCAGTTAGCTACTTGGTTACAAGATTATCTGAAAAATCAGTTGATAAAAGGTCTTAATCAGCATTATAAGCAAGAATTGATTCGCTCTCTAGCCTTAGCTAAGGAAGTTCAGTCCGATGTGGGGAATACAATTTCTCTACTAACCGTTGATTTAAAACTGATTGAAGATAAGTATTTTAGAGTTATTTTTGAGTGTATCTTTCATGGCGTGATGGGGTTGATTTCTCTAATCTACCTCGTGTATTTACATCCCTTTATTTCAATGGTTTATTTGGTATTTGCTCTTTTAGCAATGCTACCATCCATGCTTTTTGCCAATATGCTAGGGCGTGCAACGGAGCAGTTTACGAAGGCGAATGAAGCCTTTATAAAAAATACCAAGGATTTCTTTCAAGGTTATGCAGTTGTATCGACCTATCAGGCTTTTTCAACCTTCTTTACACGTTCGGATAAGAGCCTTGCGCAAATGGAAACAAGGGGATTGGATCTCAACAATAAACATGCGATGGTTATGTTTATCGGAGCAATGGCTTCATGGGTTGGCTATATTATTCCAACAGCAGTCGGTCTTTTCTTTGTACTAAACGGTCAATTGACAATCACGGTTATCATCGCTCTCTTTCTAGCGAGTGATCGTGTGATTTATCCTTTTCGTAATGTGGCAGCTTACTTACGGATGATTCAATCAACAAAGAGCACACGTGAGAAAATCGCTACAATCCTTGCTCAAGACAGAACGATACTAGAATCTCAAGAGTCTCATTCTTTTGCGGTACGCCCAACAATTGCAGTTTCTGATCTTGCTTTTGGCTATGAAGATAATCTTGTTCATCAGGCAAACTTCCGTATTCCATTCGGCAGTAAGGTCTTAATCACAGGTGCATCAGGTAGCGGGAAAACCAGTTTTTTGGATGTGTTGCAGGGGTGCTTGCAGCCAAGGAGCGGACAGGTTGTGTTTGAGGAAAACTGGGGTGAAGTGCCTTGTTCAGCTGTTCAGATTGCTCGTATCCAGCAGGGACCCTATTATTTTGATGTGACCTTGAGGGAAAATCTGCTGATGGAATTGCAGGATATCCCAGATGAACAGTTGCTTGATTTACTCAATCAAGTAGGATTAGTGAAGGAGTTGGGGGAGGCTTGCTTGGATCAAGAATATGGAGAAAACGGCTCTCAATTATCTGGTGGACAAAAGCAGCGAATTGAGATTGCGCGTGCCTTGCTACATCAGCAACCGGTTTTACTAGTAGATGAGGGGACATCGGCTATTGACAAGCAATCGTCTGACATCATTCGCAATCTCTTTTTTGAAACAGACTGTACAATTTTTGAAGTGGCCCACCATTATGATGAAAGACTCAAACACCGCTATACTCATCATATTGAGTTGCGCAATCGAGAAATGATTTGCCATGAAATAGCATAAAAGCAAGCTCAGTCAGGTTTGTAAAACGTTGTTAAACAGCTATTCTCAACCGGGCACACTTCTCAAGTGTATCGCTTCTTAGTCTCTGAATACTGATGATCGGTACAGGCATTCAAGAGATGAATTGCAGTGACAGCGTGCATGCCTAAGAGGGAGATGAAGGCTGCGCTAATGGGAATATTTTTCCAGGAAATGCCGATAAAAATCGCAATGTCCCTAGCCACAATTTGAAGGATAGCGCTGATGAGATATTTTTCATAATCAATCTCCTGTTGGAAAGTGAGAATCGGTTGCTATATAGTTTTATTATAGTCCTTTTGGGTCAAATAATAAAGAAAATAGCGGTTGTTATCGATGGAATTTATGAAAAGATTTGGCACAAAAATTTGGAGAATACAGAGAGATATGATATAATAGCGTGTATGCAATAAAATTTTAAGGAGAAATGACAGAATGTCTGTATCATTTGAATCAAAAGAAACAAACCGCGGTGTCTTGACATTTACAATCGCTCAAGATGCTATCAAACCAGAATTGGATCGTGTATTTAACAAGGTTAAAAAAGACATTAACGTACCTGGTTTCCGTAAAGGTCATTTACCACGTGCAGTCTTCAACCAAAAATTTGGTGAAGAATCATTGTACCAAGATGTTGTCAATGCTCTTTTACCAGCAGCCTATGAAGCAGCGGTAGCAGAAGCAGGTCTTGAAGTGGTTGCGCAACCAAAAATCGAAGTTGTGTCAATGGAAAAAGGTCAAGACTGGACGATTACTGCTGAAGTCGTTACAAAACCAGAAGTGAAATTAGGTGACTACAAAAACTTAGCAGTATCTGTTGAAGCAACAAAAGAAGTAACAGATGAAGAAGTAGATGCAAAAGTTGAGCGTGAACGCAATACGTTAGCAGAATTGGTCATCAAGGAGGAACCAGCTGCTGAAGGCGATACAGTTGTGATTGACTTCGTTGGTTCAATCGACGGCGTTGAATTTGATGGTGGAAAAGGTGAGAACTTCTCATTAGCTCTTGGTAGCGGTCAATTTATCCCAGGATTTGAAGACCAATTGGTAGGTCACAGTGCAGGTGAAGAAGTAAATGTAGAAGTAACCTTCCCTGAAGATTACCAAGCAGCAGACTTGGCAGGAAAACCAGCTCTCTTTGTGACAAAAATTCATGAAGTTAAAGCAAAAGAAGTGCCAGCACTTGATGATGAATTAGCAAAAGATCTTGACGAAGAAGTGGAAACACTTGACGAGTTGAAAGCGAAATACCGCAAAGAATTAGAAGCAGCAAAAGAAATTGCTTTTGACGATGCAGTTGAATCAGCAGCACTTGATTTGGCAGTTGCAAATGCAGAAATCGTTGACCTTCCAGAAGAAATGGTTCATGAGGAAGTACACCGTGCTATCAACGAATTCCTTGGCGGTATGCAACAGCAAGGTATTTCACCAGATATGTATTTCCAAATCACAGGAACGACACGTGATGACCTTCATAAACAATACGAAGCAGATGCTGAAAAACGTACAAAAACAAACCTTGTTGTTGAAGCGGTAGCAAAAGCAGAAGGCTTTGAAGCAACAGCAGAAGAAATTGAAGCAGAAATCACTGACTTGGCTGCAACATACAACATGGAAGTAGAACAAGTTCGTCGCCTTCTTTCAGAAGATATGTTGAAACATGACATTGCAGTGAAAAAAGCTGTTGAAGTGATTACAAGCACAGCAACTGTAAAATAACACAAAAAATCAATGAATAGAGGTTGAGCTAAGTCTCAGCTTCTATTTTTCTCTCATTTTCATGAGAATGAAATTATCTTTGACTATTTGCTGATTTTAGCGTAAAATAGTAAGGAAAGACAAAAAACGAATTCGTCCTAAGCCCTCGTTGCTGAAACGGACTCAGATAGACATAAGGAGAATAGCCTTGGAATTAACGGTATTTGCAGGACAAGAAAAAAGTGAACTATCCATGATTGAGGTGGCACGTGCTATTTTGGAAGAACGTGGCCGTGATAACGAGATGTATTTCAATGATTTGGTCAATGAAGTGCAAAATTATCTAGGAAAATCAAATAGTGATATTCGTGCAACCCTGCCTATTTTCTACTCTGATTTGAATGTGGACGGTAGCTTCATCCCTCTAGGTGAAAACAAATGGGGGCTTCGTTCATGGTATGCGATTGATGAGATTGATGAAGAAGTCATTACACTTGAAGAAGACGATGAAGATGCACCAAAACGGAAGAAAAAACGTGTCAATGCCTTTATGGATGGCGATGAAGATGCGATTGATTACGGAAATGATGATCCAGAAGACGAAGATAGCTATGAGACAACGACATCAACTGAATATGGCGATGACAATCCAGATGATGAGAAAGATGAAGTAGAGTCATACGATTCAGAAATCAATGAAATTATCCCAGATGAGGATTTGGTTGATGAAGAAGTTGAGCTAAATGAAGAAGACGATGATGATTATTCTGAAGAAGACGATGAAACAGTAGATGACGAATAATTGTCAGTTGACAAATGGATTTATTTTCAGTATAGTATTAATCGGGCGCCTCTTTTGAGGCCAGAGCTCCCTGTTTCAGGGGGCTATTTTTGTTTTTTAAAGGAGAATTGCATGGCAACAAAGTATATTTTTGTAACAGGTGGCGTGGTGAGTTCAATCGGGAAAGGCATTGTGGCAGCAAGTCTGGGTCGATTGCTGAAAAACCGTGGTTTAACAGTCACGATTCAAAAATTTGATCCCTACATCAATATTGATCCGGGGACAATGAGTCCGTATCAACATGGGGAAGTATTTGTTACAGATGACGGGGCAGAAACAGACCTTGATTTAGGTCACTATGAACGCTTTATTGACATCAATCTCAATAAGTATTCCAATGTAACAACTGGAAAAATCTATAGTGAAGTTCTCCGTAAAGAACGCCGTGGTGAGTATTTAGGAGCAACCGTTCAGGTTATTCCACACATCACAGATGCCTTAAAAGAAAAGATCAAGCGAGCAGCAACGACAACGGATGCTGATGTCATTATCACAGAGGTTGGTGGAACAGTTGGGGATATTGAAAGTTTGCCATTTTTAGAGGCCCTTCGCCAAATGAAATCAGATGTCGGTGCAGATAATGTTATGTATATTCATACGACTCTCCTACCTTATCTGAAAGCTGCTGGTGAAATGAAAACCAAGCCAACCCAACACTCCGTTAAAGAATTACGTGGGCTAGGTATTCAGCCAAATATGCTGGTGATTCGGACAGAAGAGCCTGTTGGTCAAGGGATTAAAAATAAATTAGCACAATTTTGTGATGTTGCACCAGAAGCGGTAATCGAATCGCTTGATGTAGAGCATTTGTATCAAATTCCTCTTAATTTACAAGCGCAGCAAATGGACCAAATCGTCTGCGACCATTTGAAGATTGATGCGCCAGCAGCAGACATGACAGACTGGTCTGCTATGGTTGACAAGGTTATGAATTTGAAGAAGCAAGTGAAGATTGCCTTGGTCGGAAAATACGTCGAATTACCAGATGCCTATATTTCTGTCGTAGAAGCCTTGAAACATTCTGGTTATGCCAATGATGCAGAAGTGAAGATTGATTGGATTAATGCCAATGATGTGACAGCAGACAATGTAGTAGACTTACTTGGCCATGCGGATGGAATGATTGTACCAGGTGGCTTTGGAAAACGCGGGACCGAAGGGAAAATCCAAGCCATTAAATATGCGCGTGAAAACAATGTCCCAATGCTCGGAGTTTGTCTAGGTATGCAGTTGACCTGTATCGAATTTGCCCGTCATGTTCTTGGGTTAGAAGGTGCAAATTCTGCTGAACTAGCGCCTGATACCCCTTACCCAATCATTGACCTAATGCGGGATCAGATCGATGTAGAAGATATGGGTGGAACGCTTCGTTTGGGATTGTATCCAACCAAATTGAAAAAAGGAAGCCGTGCTGCAGCGGCCTATAAGGAACAAGAAGTTGTGCAGCGCCGTCACCGTCATCGCTATGAATTTAACAATAAATTCCGTGAAGCCTTTGAAACAGCTGGTTTTGTTTTTTCAGGAGTATCGCCTGATAATCGCTTAGTTGAAATTGTAGAAATTCCTGAAAACGACTTCTTTGTGGCCTGCCAATACCACCCAGAACTTTCCAGCCGTCCAAACCGTCCAGAAGAGCTCTACACAGCCTTTGTATCAGCGGCAGTTGAACATCATAATGACTAATCGGATAGTGCATCATCTTGTCCTCTGACAGGGTGGTGTTTTTTGATGAAGTAAGCTATAATATAGTGGATTGAAAAAGGAATAGGACAAGGCAAGGGGCTGTAGATAGAACTAGCGTTCATCAAAGCGACTTAATACTCGTCAAAAATCAAAGTCTGACGTCGTTAACTCACCTTGCTTCAACAGTCCAGCGGACTGTTGAAGGTTGGAAATAGGGATTATGTAATAATCCTCAGCTAACATTAGTCCAGCGGACTGTTGAAGGTTGGAAATAGGGATTATGAAATAATCCTCCAGCTTAAAAAAAGTCTTTTTATTGCCACCGTCCTCATGTGCTTTCGGACATCAGCGACTTCCTTGGGAGTAAAATAATCCAGTGGATTATTTTAGCCCGAGCCCAGAAACAAAGGAGCGAGGATAATCAATTTCAGCGAAATCACGACTTCTGTCTCACTCCCACTTTTAGCACGGCGGAGGTGGCGGTATTGTGCTCGCTACGCTCGCAAATTTTCTAACCTTAAAACTACAGAAAATTACATATCATTGTAATGTTTTTCTGAATTGTGAGGTTTGTCTACATTTTGAAGGATTATGTAATAATCCTCAGTTAGCATTAGTCCGATGGTTCAGTGGAGACGAGCTATGCTCGCTCTATTTCTTACCTTCCACAATTCTCAATTGTGGAAGCTAGTCAGATTTTGATTCTTATAGAGTATAATGATATCCTAACCTTTATTCCATTCACTATACAAATAAGAATAGGTGTTTATTTGCTAACAATTCCAAGGATAGACTGTCGCGATTTGCTTGAAATGGAGATTTAACATGAAAAAGAGCTATGTGATGATTACGCTACTTGCAATTACAATAGTTGCTACTACCAATGTGTATTTTAGCTATCAAACCTCTCACATTATTGATAGTTTGACACAGGGGCATTTCTCATCCTTCTATCAAAACATCGGGCTGATGTTTTTTGCTTTTGTTTGCTTACTTGTAGCGGAATTGATTCGTCAGATTTGTAACCAACGCTTTCTCAACCAAGTTTCGTATCGGATTCATCAAAATGTTATTGGGCGCTTGTTGACCAAAGAGGGGCTGTTGAAGCGCTCAGAAGCTAGTCAGTATCTATCGAATGTAACGAATGACATTGAAATGGTTAAAGACTTGTACTATGATACATTTTTCTCGCTGTATCAAGGTATTGTTTCCTTCGTAATTGCTAGTCTTGCCTTGGTTTCACTTGATAAGAAGATTGCCGCGGTGATTTTGCTTGTTTCCTTACTGCCAGTAGTAATTCCCTATATCTTCAAAGGGATTCGTAGTCATATTCAAGAGAATTTATCACGAGAAAAAGCACGCTATCAAACCGATTTGAACGATCTGCTATCCAGCCTTGTCATAGTGAAAAATATTGGTCTGTACCGAGAATTTTCTGAAACCATGACCAATCAGTATCGCCGTATTAACCAAGAAGAGAATCGACAAGCCACATGGAAAGCAATTGTCAATGTTCTGTCAGCAGTACCGTTTTATCTGACCTTTGTTTTGATTTTATATTTGGGTGGACGAGCTGTGTTTGCAGGACAGCTGAGTCTAGGGTCTTTAGTGGCTATTTACACGATCTCGTTAGAATTGTCCATGCCCATTTTGCTCGTTGCAGGTGCTGTTTCTGATATGACTTCTGTAGGAAGCATTCGCAAGAATTTAATGGAATTTTCGATGTTGCCTGTAGTTCCTAGGTCACCTAAACTTTTCGATTTTCGAGATATCGAGCTTCGTAGCGTTGTTTATCAAATCGAAGACAAGCGTATTTTTAGCAATCTAACGCTGAAATTTGAAGCAGGGAAAAAATACTTAATTCAAGGTGAAAGTGGTGTTGGCAAATCAATCTTAGCTTATTTAGTAACGCAAAACACTGAAGAGCAAGTGAGAGGGATTTATATCAATGGAATAGAAACTGCCCAACTTTCCTACCAGACTGTTCAGTCATATATGAGTTTTCTTCCCCAAAAAGTCAGCTTGTTCCACACAAGTATTTGGCATAATCTTACCCTAGACCGTCCTGTGAGTGAAGCGAGTGTCCTTGAGTGGTTAGAGCGATTTGGCTTGTCTGACCGTTTTCCGTCAAGGGTTGCGATGGAACATGAAATCGTTGATGCAGATAGTAGTCTGTCGGGAGGTCAACAGCAACGGTTGGCTCTCATTCGGAGCTTGCTACTGGAAAAAGCAGTTTTGATACTGGATGAGACTTTGTCAGGATTGGATGATGCGACCTTTTCTACTGTTGAAAGAGCCTTACTAGAACAGGAAAATATAACCTTGCTCCATATTAGCCACCGGACCTATCATGCACAAGATTATGACCAGCAAATAATTTTATAAAAAAATGTTTGGAAAGTATTGACAAGAAATCACCTCCTTGGTATACTAGTAGGGTACTCAATCGCGGGGATGGCGGAATTGGCAGACGCGCAGGACTAAGGATCCTGTGACCGCTTTAGGTCGTGAGGGTTCAAGTCCCTCTCTCCGCATAGTTTAGACTGGTTTTGCCAGTCTTTTTTCTTGTGAATAATCTGTGAAAATTTTCGCATTTTTCAAAAACTAGATTGAAAGAGCAGAAAAAAAGTAGCGTTTTTCTCGAAAACGTGATAAAATAAACAATGTAAGTGGGAGAAGCCCACAAAAATTAAGAGGAGGCTAGAAAATGCCAGTCGTTTCAGCAGAAAAATTCGTCCAAGCAGCTCGTGACAACGGTTACGCAGTTGGTGGATTTAACACAAACAACCTTGAGTGGACTCAAGCTATCTTGCGTGCAGCAGAAGCTAAAAAAGCTCCTGTTTTAATCCAAACATCAATGGGTGCAGCAAAATATATGGGTGGTTACAAAGTAGCTCGTAACTTGATTGCAAACCTTGTAGAATCAATGAACATCACAGTTCCAGTTGCTATTCACCTTGACCATGGTCACTACGAAGATGCACTTGAGTGTATCGAAGTAGGTTACACTTCAATCATGTTTGACGGTTCACACCTTCCAGTTGAAGAAAACCTTGAAAAAGCACGCGAAGTTGTTAAATTGGCACATGCAAAAGGAATTTCGGTTGAGGCTGAAGTTGGAACAATCGGTGGAGAAGAAGACGGAATTATCGGTTCTGGTGAACTTGCTCCAATCGAAGATGCAAAAGCAATGGTAGAAACTGGTATCGACTTCTTGGCAGCAGGTATCGGTAACATCCACGGTCCATACCCAGCAAATTGGGAAGGTCTTGACCTTGATCACTTGAAGAAATTGACAGAAGCTGTTCCAGGTTTCCCAATCGTACTTCACGGTGGTTCTGGTATTCCTGATGAGCAAATCCAAGCAGCTATCAAACTTGGTGTGGCAAAAGTTAACGTAAATACTGAGTGCCAAATCGCATTTGCAAACGCAACTCGTAAATTTGCAGCATCTTATGAAGCAAACGAAGCAGAATACGACAAGAAAAAACTCTTTGACCCACGTAAATTCTTGGCTGACGGTGTAAAAGCTATCCAAGCATCTGTTGAAGAGCGTATTGACGTTTTCGGTTCTGAAAACAAGGCTTAATTAGCCCAAATAGCCAACAACTTCTCCATTGAGAAGTTGTTTTTTGTATACATACACAAAGCAAAACCCAGTCTAAAAGGAATGAATAAGCCGTTATTCATTGTACGGTAGACAGTAGATTTTTAAAAAAATGAAAGTTCTTCTTGCCAAGAGTCATATTTTTTGGTAGAATAGTCAAGTATGTGGTGCTAGCACATCCGTAATATTTGATCAAATGAGGAGGAATACACATGGCTAAAGTATGTTATTTTACAGGTCGTAAAACTGTATCAGGAAACAACCGTTCACATGCGATGAACCAAACAAAACGTGCGGTAAAACCAAATCTTCAAAAAGTAACTGTTTTGATTGATGGAAAACCTAAAAAAGTTTGGGCTTCAGCTCGCGCACTTAAATCAGGTAAAATTGAACGTGTTTAAAAAAAGAGGTCCGGTGGACCTCTTTTTCACGAGCTAAGAAAACAGAATAGCGAGTCTAGAGGTCCGGTGGACCTCTTTTTCACGAGCTAAGAAAACAGAATAGCGAGTTTAGAAGTCCGGTGGACTTCTTTTTCTCTGAATCTTGAAACCGGAAAATGCAGACAGCCTGATAAGCTGTTTCAGAATGTAGGCAAACCTGAGATTTATGTAAATAAATTCAAAAGATCTGCTAACTGAACATTTGATTTTATGATTTTCGCAAGCGGAGCGAGCCTCATCAGATACTTTTCGCTGTGGTAAAAGTAGGGAGTGGGACTCAATCCTGATTTCGTTGAAATCGATTATCCTCGCTCCTTTGTTTTTGGGCTCGGGCTAAAATAATCCACTGGATTATTTTACTCCACAGGAAGTCGCTACCGTCCGTACCACCTAAGAAAAGTATCTCAAAAAAACTTTTTCTGCAATCCTAGACAGTCCAATGACCTTTTTTATTTTATTGCCGAAGGCGTGCTACTATCCGTTTGAAAAGTCTAATCTGCTGTAACAGCCTAGTTTTTTACACTCGTGAGAAAATATGGTAAAATAGAGTGATAAAATGATTTGAGGTACGAAAAATGACGGTTAAAATCAATACAAAAGATGGCCAGATTGAGCTAACAGATGATGTCATTGCTACGGTTGTGGGTGGTGCTACGACAGAGATTTTTGGCGTTGTTGGTATGGCCAGCAAATCTGCGATTAAGGATAATTTCCAAGCGCTTCTCGGTAAGGAAAATTATGCCAAGGGTGTTGTGATTAAGACGACAGAAGGAGGGCATATCGCAGTAGATGTCTATACTGTGATGAGCTATGGTGTCAAAATCAGTGAGGTTTCTCGTAATATCCAAGAGCGTGTGAAATTTAACTTGGAAAATCAATTAGGGATTGCAGCAGATACGGTCAATGTCTATATTCAAAATATCAAAGTCGTAGGAGAATAATGGTGTCTAAAATTACAACTAGTTTATTTCAAGAAATGGTGCAAGCTGCATCAACTCGTCTGAATAAACAAGCAGAATATGTGAATTCATTAAATGTCTTTCCTGTTCCAGATGGAGATACAGGAACCAATATGGGCATGACCATTACCAATGGTGCAAAAGAAGTGTCTGATAAACCTGCTAACACGGTTGGTGAAGCAGCTCAAATTTTATCCAAAGGTTTGTTGATGGGAGCTCGTGGAAATTCAGGAGTAATCACTTCTCAATTATTCCGTGGTTTTGGCCAATCAGTTAAAGGAAAAGACGAGTTAACAGGAAAAGACCTAGCACAAGCCTTCCAGCATGGTGTTGAAGTAGCTTATAAAGCGGTAATGAAGCCGGTTGAAGGGACAATCCTTACGGTATCTCGTGGTGCAGCAACTGCAGCTTTGAAAAAATCTGAGCAGACAGATGATGCAGTTGAAGTGATGCGTGCAACCCTAGAGGGAGCAAAACGTGCACTCAAGAAAACACCAGATTTGCTTCCAGTATTGAAAGAAGTTGGTGTAGTAGATTCTGGTGGCCAAGGTCTGGTTTATATCTATGAAGGCTTTTTAGCGGCTTTAACTGGTGAATACATTGCTTCTGATGATTTTGAAGCAACTCCTGCGGTGATGTCTGGGATGATTAATGCAGAGCATCACAAGTCAGTAGCGGGACATGTTGCAACAGAAGATATTACATTTGGTTACTGTACAGAAATCATGGTGGCTCTTCGTCAAGGGCCAACCTATGTAAAAGAATTTGATTACGAAGAATTTCGTACCTATTTGAATGACTTAGGGGATTCTCTCCTAGTGGTGAATGATGACGAAATTGTAAAAGTCCATGTTCACACAGAAGATCCAGGACTGGTTATGCAGGCAGGTCTCCAGTATGGTAGTTTGGTAAAAGTCAAAGTGGACAATATGCGTGAGCAACATGAAGCGCAAGTAGAAAAAGAAGAGAGTTTCCAAAAACCAGCTGAACAAACAGAATACGCAGTGATTGCTGTTGCAGCGGGTGAAGGTTTAACTGAAATCTTCAAGTCACAAGGGGTAGACTATGTGATTTCAGGTGGTCAAACCATGAATCCTTCTACCGAAGACTTTGTAAAGGCAATTGATTTGGTCAATGCACGCAACGTTATCTTACTGCCGAATAATAAGAACATCTTAATGGCGGCTCAATCAGCAGCAGAAGTTGCAGAAGTAGCTGTCAAAGTCGTGGAAACACGGACGATTCCGCAAGGATTTACTAGTTTACTAGCCTTTGATCCAAGTCGCGATATTGAAGCAAACTTTGAAGCGATGACAGCTTCGCTTGTTGATGTTAAAAGTGGTAGTGTGACGACGGCAGTTCGTGATACGACGATTGACGGTCTTGAAATTCATGAAAATGACAATCTTGGCATGGTTGACAGTAAGATTGTTGTGTCTAATCCTGATATGATGGCAACGCTAGAGGCAACTTTTGAAGCGATGCTAGATGAAGACAGCGAGATTGTTACTATCTACGTTGGAGAAGATGGTCATCAAGAATTAGCCGAAACCCTCGCCGAAGCATTAGAAGAAAAATTTGAAGACATTGAAGTGGAAATCCACCAAGGTGGCCAACCAGTATACCCATATTTGTTTAGTGTTGAATAGAATGAGAAAGCTGAGCAGTAGTGCTTGGCTTTTTTGCTAGTCTATATTGGTGGGAAAACGACTTATTCTTGTAGATTAGGAATGGGTTTCTTTTGTACTTTCATAGCTAGATAATCTATTTCTTGAAAAAAATATGGAAAACGATTTCAAAAAATGATATAATAAAAACAAAGGAGGTGAAGTGATGGAGGATAAGCAAAAAAAATCGGTTACAATGAAAGATGTAGCGCAGCGAGCGGGCGTCAGTGTAGGTACAGTATCGCGTGTCATCAACCAAGAGCAAGGTATTAAGAAAACAACGCTCGAAAAGGTTCAACAAGCGATTGCTGAGCTTGATTATATTCCAGATGTTTATGCCCGAGGTATGAAAACCAATCGGACAGAGACAGTCGCTTTAATTCTGCCGACCATTTGGCATCCATTCTTTAGCGAGTTTGCCTTTTTTGTTGAAGAAGCCCTCAGCAAGAAGAATTATAAATTATTGCTGTGCAATACAGATGGGGCTAAAAAAGAAATTGAATATTTATCCATGTTGCGACAAAATAAGGTAGACGGTATTATTGCGATTACCTATAGTCCAATTGAAGATTATTTAGCATCGAATATTCCTTTTGTAAGTATTGATAGAACCTACCAGGATAAGGAAATTGCTTGTGTCACATCGGATAATCAAACAGGTGGAGAACTTGCGGCTCGAATGCTTTTAGAAAAGGGCTGCCAGCATCTAGCCTTTGTGGGGAGTCACAACAACACGGTCAATGAGACCAAAAAACGCCGTCAATTTTTTGAAGAGACAGTAAGGTTGACGGATAAGGAATGCTTGATTTTTGATTTAGAAGAGCCATTTGATAATTTTCTAGAACAGCTAGAAGCTTTTCTGGAACAACATCCGCAAATTGATGGTATCTTTGCAATCAATGATTTTACAGCTTTAGAAGTTATGCATATCTTAGTAAAACAGGGCAAACGAGTCCCTGATGATGTCCAGATTATTGGTTATGACGGTATTCGTATGGCCAAAGAGCATGAATATCTAGTCTCTACGATTAAACAACCATTAGAGCAAATGGCAGAAGAAGCAGTTAGTATTCTGCTTTCAATCATTGATCATCAGACTCCTAGCCGACAAAGTGTCTTACCAATTTCCTATGTTGAAGGGAAAACAACAAAAAATTTTTCAAAAACACTTGACAGAAAGCGCTACCAATGATAGACTATAGGTAGGAAATTTATTTTTTACAACAAAACTGAAACGTTTCAAAAAAGAAAATCTATTAAGAGTGAATAGGTTTTCTCCTTTCTCTCAAATTTGAAACGTTTCAAAAGGAGGAATTATGAACGTAGGAAAGGATTACTCTTTGTGGAGTAGAATCAAACGGCAAAAAGTATTGCTAATGATGCTATTTCCTGGCTTGTTGTTGACGTTTGTCTTTAAGTACATACCGATGTACGGTATCTTGATTGCCTTTAAAGATTACAATCCTTTAAAGGGTGTAATGGGAAGTGAGTGGATTGGATTTCAAGAATTTACCAAATTTCTCTCCTCTCCTAACTTCGGTATTTTGTTAGGGAACACCTTGAAATTAAGTGTGTATGGCTTACTGTTAGGTTTCTTACCACCGATTATCTTGGCAATTATGCTCAATCAGTTACTAAGCGATAAGGCGAAAAAGCGGATTCAACTCATTCTGTATGCACCAAACTTTATCTCTGTTGTGGTTATTGTCGGAATGATATTTCTCTTCTTCTCAGTTGGAGGTCCAATCAATAGCCTACTATCACTTTTTGGGATTAAAGCGAATTTTTTGACCGATCCAAATGCCTTCAGACCACTTTATATTTTTAGTGGAATCTGGCAAGGAATGGGTTGGGCTTCCACGCTGTACACCGCAACACTGGTCAATGTAGATACGTCCTTGATTGAAGCAGCAAAGATGGATGGTGCTAATATTTTCCAACGAATTTGGCATATTGATTTGCCAGCCTTAAGACCTGTTATGGTGATTCAATTTGTACTAGCAGCTGGAAACATCATGAATGTCGGCTATGAAAAAGCCTTCTTGATGCAAACATCACTCAACTTGACGAGTTCCGAGATTATCTCAACCTATGTTTATAAGGTCGGTCTTGTCTCAGGAGATTATTCTTACTCGACAGCAGTAGGGCTCTTCAATGCAGTTATCAATGTTATCTTATTGGTTGCAGTGAATCAAATTGTGAAACGAATGAATGATGGTCAAGGATTATAAGGGAGGACAAAATGAATACACAGATTTATACGAAATTTGACCGACGTATGCTGGTTGTCAATAAAATCATCATTGCCTTTTTGGTCCTTATTACACTTGTTCCAATGCTCTATATTCTAGTCGCCTCCTTTATGGATCCTCAAGTGCTTGTTAGCAAAGGAATTAGTTTTAATCCGGCTGATTGGACGGTTGAAGGCTATCAAAGGGTATTTAGTGACAAGTCAATTATAAGAGGTTTCTTCAATTCTCTCTTTTACTCCTTCAGTTTTGCTACTCTAACAGTGTTCTTATCCGTTCTGACCGCCTATCCCTTATCGAAAAAGGATTTGGTTGGAAAGAAATGGATTAATGCCTTTCTCATCTTTACCATGTTCTTTGGTGGAGGTTTGGTTCCAACCTATTTGCTTGTGAAAGATTTAGGGATGTTAAATACCGTATGGGCCATTATTGTACCAGGTGCTATTAATGTTTGGAATATCATTTTGGCAAGAACCTATTTCCAAGGGATTCCAGATGAATTGCTTGAAGCAGCGTATATTGACGGAGCAAATGATTTAGAAATCTTTGTCAAGATTATGTTGCCACTTGCTAAACCAATTATGTTTGTTCTTTTCTTATATGCTTTTGTCGGACAATGGAATTCATACTTTGATGCCATGATTTATATCAAAGATCCAAACTTAGAACCGCTCCAACTTGTTTTGCGGAAGATTTTGATTCAAAGTGAGCCAGGAAAAGATATGATTGGGGCTCAGGCTGCGATGAATGAAATGAAACGAATTGCAGAAATGATTAAGTATGCAACAATTGTTATCTCTAGTTTGCCGCTGATTGTCATGTATCCATTCTTCCAGAAATACTTTGATAAGGGTATTATGGCTGGTTCATTAAAAGGGTGATGCTCGTCAAAAATCAAATTCTAACGTCGTTAACTCGCCTTGCTTCAACAGTCCACTGGACTGTTGAAGGTTGGAAATAGGGATTATGAAATAATCCTCAGCTACCATTAGTTCGAACTAGTGGTTCAAAGGGGCGAGTTGCGCTCGTTCTATTTCCAGCCTTCCACAATTCTCAATTGCAAGGGGGCGAGCTACGCTCGTTCTATTTCCAGCCTTCCACAATTCTCAATTGCAAGGGGGCGAGCTACGCTCGTTCTATTTCCAGCCTTCCACAATTCTCAATTGCAAGGGGGCGAGCTACGCTCGTTCTATTTCCAGCCTTCCACAATTCTCAATTGTGGAAGCTAATCAGACTTTGATTTTTATAGAGCCTCACGGAATTTATATAAGTAAAATTGTCAATAAAATTTGGTTTTTCGATTATATCGTTAACTATTTATCAATAAAAAAGGAGTTTTTCTCATGAAAATGAAAAAATGGATGAGTCTTAGTGCGACTCTATTAGCAACATCTACTTTGGTCTTGGCTGCTTGTGGTAGCAAAAATACAGCTTCAAGTCCAGATTATAAGCTTGAAAATGTTTCCTTCCCTCTAAAGGAAAAAGTGACCTTGAAATTTATCACAGGTAGTTCACCACTTGCTCCCAAAAATCCGAATGATAAATTGATTTACCAACGTTTAGAGGAAGAAACAGGTGTCCATATTGACTGGACAAACTACTCTTCTGATTTTGGCGAAAAACGAAACTTGGATATTTCATCCGGAGATTTACCAGATGCAATTCATAATGACGGTGCTTCTGATGTCGAATTGGTTAAATGGGCAAAACAAGGTGTGATTATTCCGGTTGAAGATCTGATTGAGAAATACATGCCAAACTTGCAGAAGATTTTGGAAGAGAAGCCAGAATACCGTGCCTTGATGACAGCACCAGATGGTCATATCTATTCATTCCCTTGGATTGAGGAATTGGGTGACGGAAAAGAATCGATTCACTCTGTGAATGACATGGCTTGGATTAACAAAGATTGGTTGAAAAAATTAAATCTTGAAATGCCAACCACCACAGATGAATTGGTGAAAGTGCTAGAAGCCTTCAAGACACAAGATCCAAATGGAAATGGCAAAGCTGATGAAATTCCAATGTCCTTTATCAATGCAGGCGGAAATGAAGATTTCAAACTTTTGTTTGGAGCATTTGGTATCGGGGATAACGATGATCACTTGGTCGTTGGAAATGACGGCGTGGTGGACTTTACGGCTGACAACCCAGAATATAAAGAAGGTGTAAAATTCATTCGTCAATTGCAAGAAAAAGGTTTGCTTGATCCAGAAGCCTTTGAGCAAGATTGGAACACCTATATTGCAAAAGGTGGCGAACATCAGTACGGGGTTTACTTTACATGGGATAAAGCCAACGTTTCAGGTTTTAATGATAGCTATGATGTCCTACCAGTTCTGGCAGGACCAAACGGTAAAAAACATGTGGCTCGTACAAACGGAATGGGCTTCTCACGCGACCGTATGGTGATTACAAGTGCCAATAAAAACCTTGAATTGACAGCCAAATGGATTGATGCCCAGTATGCACCATTGCAATCTGTTCAAAATAACTGGGGTACTTATGGCGATGATACGCAACAAAATATCTTTGAATTTGACAAAGCAACAAATAGTTTGAAACACTTGCCACTTGAAGGAACAGCACCAGGAGAGCTTCGTCAGAAAACAGAAGTCGGAGGACCACTCGCTATCCTAGACAGCTACTATGGTAAAGTGACAACAAAACCAGATGACGCTGCATGGCGCTTAGATATTTTGAAGCAAACCTATGTTCCATATATGAACAATGATTCTATCTACCCACGTGTCTTCATGGAAGAAGAAGATTTGGATAAACTTGCTCAAATTGAAGCAGACATGAATGACTATATCTATCGCAAACGTGCAGAGTGGATTGTTAACGGCAACATCGATAAAGAATGGGATGACTATCTCAAGGAATTAGAAAAATATGGCTTGTCAGATTGGTTAGCCATCAAACAAAAATATTACGATAAATACTTAGAAAATCAAAAATAGGAATAGAGAGCGAGAAAATATGGGAGACGTATTGAGTGTAACCAAAGCCAACGAGTATATTGCGGAGCATCAAGCAGAGGTGAATCCTTTGTACAAGCCTGAGGCTCACTTTACAGCGCCGATAGGTTGGATCAACGATCCGAATGGTTTGGTGTATTTCAGAGAGGAATACCATTTGTTTTACCAATATTATCCCTACGGAACACAGTGGGGGCCAATGCACTGGGGACATGCAAAGAGTAAGGATTTGCTCCATTGGGAACATCTCCCAGTGGCCCTTGCTCCTGATCAATCTTATGATAAGGATGGTTGCTTCTCAGGAAGTGCTATTGTCAAAGACGATGTTCTTTGGTTGATGTATACCGGTCATATTGTTAATGCAGATGGCTCTATTTCACAAGTGCAAAACATGGCTTTTTCCAAAGACGGCATTCAGTTTGAAAAATTAGACTCCAATCCAGTTGCGACAGGGGAGATGCTACCAGAAGAGCTCATTGCCAGTGATTTCCGAGACCCAAAATTATTTGAAAAAAATGGCCATTATTATGCGGTTGTTGCTGCCAAACACCGTGAGGATGTTGGGACGATTGTTCTACTTGAATCACCCGACTTAGTCAATTGGAACTTTGCTTCTATTTTCTTAAAAGGTGAGCCACATCAAGGCTTTATGTGGGAGTGTCCTGATTACTTTGAATTGGATGAGGTGTCTTGTCTAGCTATGTCACCGATGCGATATGAAAAGACCGGTCTTGACTATGCAAATATCAATTCTTCTGTCATTATGACAGGTCGTGTAGATTGGGACAAGAAGGTCTTTGAACTGGAAACAGTCAAAGAAATTGACCACGGTCATGATTTTTATGCACCTCAAAGTTTGGAAAATGCAGCTGGGGAACGCATTATGATTGCTTGGATGCAGACTTGGGGTCGGACCAATATCACGGATCAATTAGACCATAAGTGGGCTTGTGCTATGACCTTACCAAGAAAATTGAAATGGGACAACGGGGTACTTGTTCAAGAGCTTCCTGCCAGCTTGTTAGAGCAATTACCCGTCTTGTCTGAGCAAGGAGCAGTTGAAGTCGGCTATTTCCAAGGAGATTGGAGTGGTGGAAAGGTCTTTCGATTGGGAAGCGAAGCGGACTATATCGAATTTGGTTATGATGCAGAAAGACAAGAAGTCTACATTGATCGCAGTTCATTAAAACAAGCGATTCAAGGAGAGGAAGCCTGGTCTACGGAACGCCGTGCTGTGCAAGCTGAAAATCCCCACGTATTAGTGGTTCTTGATACAAATAGCATCGAACTCTTTGTGAATGGCGGTCAGGATAGCTTGACCAGTACCTATTTCTTGTCAGGCCAACGCCAGTTAGTTACATATTAGAAAAAGGGGGGATTCCCTCTTTTTTATATTTCATTCAAAAATCCTGCTGTTTTCCTTGCTATTTCCTTGAAAGTGCGATATAATAATGTCTTGTGAGAAACCCTCACTTACTCGTGGCTAGACCATGAGTCATTAGACCAAAAGGAGGAACATATCAATGGCTAAATACGAAATTCTTTATATTATTCGTCCAAACATTGAAGAAGAAGCTAAAAATGCTTTGGTAGCACGCTTTGACTCTATCTTGACTGACAACGGTGCAACTGTTGTTGAATCAAAAGCATGGGAAAAACGTCGTCTTGCATACGAAATCAAAGATTTCCGTGAAGGACTTTACCACATCGTGAACGTTGAAGCAACTGATGACGTAGCTCTTAAAGAGTTTGACCGTCTTTCAAAAATCAACGGCGACATTCTTCGTCATATGATTGTAAAATTAGACGCGTAAGAAGGTAGATTATGATAAATAATGTAGTACTAGTTGGTCGTATGACCCGTGATGCAGAACTTCGTTACACACCGTCTAATCAGGCTGTTGCGACTTTTACACTTGCGGTGAATCGCAATTTTAAAAATCAAAACGGTGAGCGAGAAGCGGATTTTATCAATGTGGTCATCTGGCGCCAGCAAGCTGAAAATTTGGCAAACTGGGCTAAGAAAGGTGCTTTGGTGGGTATTACTGGTCGTATTCAGACTCGTAGTTATGACAACCAGCAAGGCCAACGCGTTTATGTAACAGAAGTTGTTGCAGAAAGTTTCCAATTATTGGAAAGTCGTACTGCACGTGAAGGCCAAGGTGGAGGTTATCAAGCAAGCAATTCATTTGCTGGTGGAAATGATTACAATACTTCCTATCAAGCGCCTGCACAATCTACACCAAACTTTGCACGCGAAGAAAGCCCATTTGGGACAACAAACCCAATGGATATTTCGGATGATGATTTACCATTCTAGGTAAGGACAGATAAAAATTATAAAGGAGAAAAAACATGGCTCAACAACGTCGTGGCGGGTTCAAACGCCGTAAAAAAGTTGATTATATCGCAGCGAATAAAATTGAATATGTTGATTACAAAGATACTGAGCTTCTTAGCCGTTTCATTTCAGAACGTGGAAAAATCTTACCACGTCGCGTAACTGGAACTTCAGCTAAAAACCAACGCAAAGTAACAACAGCTATCAAACGCGCTCGCGTAATGGCACTATTACCATTTGTAAATGAAGATTAAAAAAACAACCCTTGATGGGTTGTTTTTTTCAGGTCCGGTGGGCCTCTTTTTCCCTCGCCTAGCAACTATAGAGCGAGGAAGTCCAGTGGACTGTTTTTTCACGAGCTTATAAAGTAATAAAGGCGATTCACCCTCTTAATAGGGTGTTTTTCTCTCGGCTAGAAACGGAAGAGCACGGCAGTCCTTGTCAACCTTGCGGGGGTGGGATGACAAAATCGATTTCTACGAAATCATGATTGAGTCCCACTCCCATTACGATAGATTAGGTAGTCATGTAAAACTAAAAAAACTAGCTGAAGATAATCTTGAATAATAGAGGTGTTATCAAAACAGAAAGGACTCCGACTAGAAATACAAAACATACCCACCAAAATAATTTCTTGTCTCTTATCATTGCGTCCTCTTTCTAAGTCAGACACTTCTGTAGGTGGCGCTTACAATTTGATTATACGCTTTCTGTATGAGAGAATCAAATACTTATGTATTTCAGCTTGAAGAAAAAGTCTTTTTATTGCCACCATCCTTATGTGCTTTCGGACATCAGCGACTTCCTTCGGAATTCCATGATTCATCTTCGAGTCTAAAGTCTTGAAGATGCCGAGTGACAGAAAACGTTCATCTAATAACGTTTTTTGTCACTTTTAGCACGGCAGTCCTTGTCAACAATAAACGGTTTGGTTTACAAAAAATCATCAATAGTAGTTTAGTATTGGTCAATAAACTTTGATAAGCAGACTGACACCAATCAATTAAATTTTGCACTCTTCGTTGAGAAATAGCTTCCTAGCTTTTAAGTTTTGCAATCCTCGCTGAAACATTTGCTTCCTAACTTTTAAGTCAGACAATTTTTATTGAAAATTTCTTGCCTATGTTCTAAGTCTGGTATTCTTCGTAGAAAAATGGTTTCCTAGCTTCCAAGTTTTGCAATCTTCGCTGAAACATTTGTTCCTAACTTCTAAGTCAGACAATTTTTATTGAAAATTTCTTGCCTATGTTCTAAGTCTGGTATTCTTCGTAGAAAAATGGTTTCCTAGTTTCCAAGTTTTGGTATTTCAGAAAAATAATGGTTTTCTGAGCTTCGAGTTTGCCGTTTCGACTAGCGAGATTAAACAAGTTCTTATCTGTCGTATTTTTGGAGTAGAAAAAAGAGGAGACCAATCGATATCTTAGAAATCAGTTGGTCGTCCTCCTAAATGCTTTATGGCATAGGCTGCATAGCGTTGCGAATGTTGTATTTTTTCTTGAGCAGGTGACGGCTACCAAAGGCTACTGCCCCTAAGATAATAGCAACTGTTGGTGTCACCGTCGGATTGATAGAGCTTGGAATCAGTGCTGCGAGGAAGAAAACAAAACTCCAGGCAAGAGTGGCCAAAACAAGAAATCCAAGTGCTTTGAGCAAGCTAGGTCGTTTGCCAGTTTTGACTTGATCGCGGTAAACGAAATGGTACATCATATACATACCTGCCCCAACTCCAAAGCCAATCAGCAAGAGGGTAATGATGCCATAGTTTGCTCCAACTCCAAAGGAATTCATGGCACCGTTGACTAGGCCGATAATGGCAAGGAGCAGAAGGCTAGAATCGAGCCACATGAGCCAAGGGTTTTCATTGAGTGGTTGTTGATCTGATTCAGCAGGACTAGCGGTCTTGCTGGCTGCCCACTCACTCGGAGCTCCATAGATACTACGGGCAGTGACGCCTGTTTTTTGCTTTTCAAGTATCACAGGGATGATTTCTTCGAGTAATTCTTTGATTTCGGCATCTGATTTTCCAGCTTGAATCAAGTGATTGGTTGCGATGTGGATAAATTCTTGATTTTTTTTGGTCAATTCTTTCATTTCAGTAAATGACATAATAATCTCCTTGTGTGGTTAGAACCATTTTTTTCGTAAAAAGTTGATGACAACAATCGCACTGAAGCAGGCTGAGATAAAGGCGATTAGCCAAAAGGCGTTGGGATGTCCACCAAAAGGCATGCCTGATTCGGGGACATTCATACCATAGGCTGAGAAAATCACTGTCGGAATATCAAGGGCCATGGTCATGAGGGCTAAGGTTTTCATAATGGTATTTTGATTGTTGGAAATGATTGCGGCAGAAGTTTCGGTCATGGCGTATAAGACGTTGCCATAGATGTCCGCCATCTCAAGCGCCTGCTGGGTTTCAATTAAGGTATCTTCCAACAAGTCCTCGTCTTCTTCATACTTCTTCAAGGTGCTATTTCTAATTGCTAGCTTTTTGACCACTCGTTCATTGAGTTTGAGCGAGGCTTTTAAGTAGACGATAGATTTTTCCAACTCCATCATATCGATAACCTGTTCGTTTTTGGTTGCTCGGTCGATATGGGCACTAATGCGGTCTGTCTGTCGATCAATAGAACGAAGGGCTGTGATGAAGAGTTCTGCATTCCGATAGAGCAATTGGAAGACAAAGCGGGTCTTCATAAAGGTGTAAAAGTTCTTAATGCGTTGGTTAAAGAAAAAGTCAAAAAGAGTAAGGGGTTGCACGCAGGTAGTAATAACAGCATCATTGGTGACAATGATACCGAGCGGCAAGGTGATGTGGTAGCTTTTGTTGTTCCGCTCTTCATAGGTTGGAACGTCTACGATAATCAAGGTGTAGTTATCTTCTACGGTAATACGAGAGGATTCTTCCACGTCAAGAGGGGCCCTTAGGTCGGTAATATCAATATTAAATTGTTCGGCTAATTTGACAGATTCTTCCTGGGAGGGGTTGACCAAGTTAATCCAAGCCCCTGGTTCAAAGGTCTGGATTTCTTCTAAATTTGTTAATGTAGAACGAAACATTTGTTTCATATCAAATCCTCCTCAGTTTTTTATTGCGTTAAGCGCACCCTTTATTATATCAAAAAAAGCGCTCTAGCGGAAAAGTTTTTCCCAAAATATGGTATAATATGAGATATTTTAGAAGGAAGAAAGAATGAAAGATAAGATTGAAATTCATGGGGCGCGTGCTCATAATTTAAAAAATATTGATGTGACGATTCCACGTGATAAATTGGTGGTGGTAACAGGATTGTCTGGGTCTGGGAAATCAAGTCTAGCTTTTGATACACTTTATGCCGAAGGACAACGTCGCTATGTGGAGAGTTTGTCTGCCTATGCGCGGCAGTTTTTGGGCAATATGGACAAGCCGGATGTAGATTCCATTGACGGTTTGAGTCCTGCTATCTCTATTGACCAAAAGACAACATCTAAAAATCCACGTTCGACCGTTGGAACGGTGACAGAAATCAATGATTATCTGCGCTTGCTCTATGCACGGGTGGGAACGCCTTACTGTATCAATGGTCATGGAGCGATTTCAGCTTCGTCTGTGGAGCAGATTGTCGATGAGGTGCTGGAGTTACCAGAACGGCAGCGCCTGCAAATTCTAGCGCCCATTGTCCGTAAGAAAAAAGGGCAGCATAAGGCTATTTTTGAAAAAATTCAAAAGGATGCTTATGTGCGTGTGCGTGTGGATGGGGACATCCACGATGTAACGGAAGTTCCTGAATTGTCAAAGAGCAAGCAGCATACGATTGAAGTTGTTGTTGACCGGATTGTGATCAAGGATGGAGTGCGTTCTCGTTTGTTTGACTCGATTGAGGCAGCTCTGCGCATTGCGGAAGGCTATGTCATTATTGACACCATGGATGGGAAAGAATTGCTCTTTTCGGAATACTATGCCTGTCCAGTCTGTGGTTTTACAGTGCCAGAATTAGAACCACGCCTCTTTTCCTTCAATGCTCCTTTTGGCTCTTGTAGCGACTGTGACGGTCTCGGCATGAAGTTGGAAGTGGATGAAGACTTGATTGTACCAGACCGGCAAAAGACCTTGCATGAAGGGGCCTTGGCGCCTTGGAATCCAATTTCGTCTAATTATTACCCGCAGATGTTAGAACAAGCCATGACCCAGTTTGGTATCGATATGGATACGCCGTTTGAGGATTTGTCTGCTGAAGAGAAAGACTTGATTTTCCACGGTTCAGATGGGAAGGAATTCCATTTTCATTATGAGAATGAATTTGGTGGTGTACGAGATATTGACATTCCATTTGAAGGCTTGATTAGCAATATTAGCAGGCGCTATCGTGAAACCAACAGCGATTACACGCGTCAAGTTATGCGGACTTACATGAATGAGTTGGCCTGCGCAACCTGCCATGGCTATCGCTTGAATGACCAGGCCTTGTCGGTTCGTGTGGGCGGTGAACAGGGGCTTCACATTGGAGAATTGTCGGAACTATCTGTAGCTGACCACTTGGAAGTCGTATCGCACTTGCAGCTCTCTGCTAATGAAGCGACGATTGCGACACCGATTGTCAAGGAAATCAAGGACCGCTTGACCTTCTTGAACAATGTTGGTCTTAACTATCTGACCTTATCACGGTCGGCTGGAACTTTGTCGGGTGGGGAAAGTCAGCGGATTCGGTTGGCAACCCAGATTGGATCAAACTTGAGTGGTGTCTTGTATATTTTAGATGAACCGTCAATCGGACTTCATCAGCGAGATAATGACCGCTTGATTGCTAGTCTTAAGAAAATGAGAGATTTGGGTAATACGCTGATTGTGGTGGAGCATGATGAGGATACCATGCGAGCAGCGGATTATCTGATTGATATTGGACCGGGTGCAGGTGTCTTTGGTGGGGAGATTGTCGCTTCAGGCACTCCAAGCCAGGTTGCAAAAAACAAAAAGTCAATCACAGGCCAATACCTATCTGGTAAGCGCGAAATTCCAGTCCCCTTGGAGCGGAGAATTGGAAATGGTCGTTTTATCGAGGTAACAGGAGCCTCTGAAAACAATCTCCAACAGGTGACCGCACGGATTCCACTCGGTAAATTCGTTGCTGTTACAGGTGTATCAGGTTCTGGCAAGTCCACCTTGGTCAATTCTATCTTGAAAAAAGCCATTGCTCAGAAACTCAACCGCAATTCGGAAAAGCCAGGGAAATTTAAGGCGATTTCTGGGATTGAACACTTGGATCGTTTGATTGACATTGACCAAAGTCCGATTGGGCGCACACCACGTTCTAATCCGGCAACGTATACGGGTGTGTTTGATGATATTCGTGACCTGTTTGCCCAGACCAATGAAGCTAAGATTCGTGGCTACAAGAAAGGACGTTTTTCGTTCAATGTCAAGGGTGGACGCTGTGAGGCCTGCTCGGGAGATGGTATCATCAAGATTGAGATGCACTTCCTGCCAGATGTCTTTGTCCCTTGTGAAGTCTGCCATGGTCGCAGGTATAATTCAGAGACTCTAGAAGTCCATTACAAGGAAAAAAATATTGCGGAAGTCCTTGATATGACTGTCAATGATGCAGTTGAGTTTTTCAAGCATATTCCAAAAATTGAGCGGAAATTGCGGACAATCCAAGATGTCGGTCTAGGTTATGTCACCTTGGGACAACCAGCGACAACTCTCTCAGGAGGAGAAGCCCAGCGGATGAAGCTAGCCAGTGAGCTCCACAAGCGCTCAACTGGGAAATCCTTGTATATTTTGGACGAGCCAACGACAGGTCTCCACACAGAAGACATTGCCCAGCTATTAAAAGTTTTGGCACGCTTTGTCGATGACGGAAATACCGTACTGGTCATTGAGCATAATCTCGATGTGATTAAGACTGCGGACTACATCATTGATTTAGGTCCAGAAGGCGGTGTCGGTGGCGGTATGATTATCGCAACTGGAACACCAGAAGAAGTAGCTGCAAACGAAGCCAGCTATACAGGCCAGTATTTGAAAGGGAAGTTGATTCCAAGAATTTAGGACGATATCTGAATATTGCAGATAGGTACTGAATCAGACTGGAGCATGTATGAAAAGGTGAAATCGAGATGAAGCTTGATGTATCAGAGCTACAAAAACGTGTAATCCAAAATAAGGTCAATCATGGTTTTAATACGACAGACATCAAATTTGAACTTTTATTATTACATGGTGAAATAGCAGAACTATTTAAAGGCTATTTGAAGGGTGACCAAGAAAATATGGCAGAAGAATTGGCCGATAGTGCTATTTATTTGCTTGGTATCTCAGAGATGCTTGGAGTAGACCTATCTGAAGAAATACTGAAAAAATGGCTATCAACGAGAAAAGGGTGGGAGTAAGTTGACTAGCTTTCACAATTGAGAATTGTGGAAGGCTGGAAATAGAACGAGCGTAGCTCGCTCCTTGCAATTAAGAATTGTGAAAAGTTGGAAATAGAGCTAGCGAAATGTTCGCTAGCCTCTTCTACTAGAATGTTGATTTATCAACGTTTTACAAACCAGACAATCCTCGCTTTCGAATTTCTAGGCTCAGGTATCAATAGTCACTCCCCTGACTATTGATATGCGTCAAATTGCTAAAGCTATGAAAGAAGAAAGGACAGACACTATTGTCTCAGCTTCAAAATCGTTGAAAGGTGAAACCGACTAGAGTGTTGGTGTGGTGGTCGTATGAAGAAATTAAGGTTTGATATTATTGCATTTATTGTTGGCTGCATGTTTTTATTCGTGTATATCATGATGTTTGAGGAGTCGTTTTTGACCTTTCCTAAAATACTGTCCACCCTCTATTTTTTAGCGGCTACTATTTGTTTTTCCTTTGTTCTAGAAGACTTTGAAGAGGATAGGAAATGGAAACTTCCCGCTGTTTTTTCACGTTTGATTTATCTAGGGTTGTATCTCATTGCTCCGATTTATTTTATCTACCTTCTAACGAGAGGGAAAAATGCGGAGGAAGATACCGATTCCTTGCCTGAGAATCAGTAAAAAGGGTAGACTGAATAGCAGCGTTTTAGTTGCGATGCCGTTTTTTTTAATAGTATTATTAGGTTACTATCCGGTTGGATTGGTAGCTTTAAAAACTGCAAGCGGCTATTATTTTGGGAAATTTCACTAGAAAGTTAGGTATTCAGATGATGAACAAACGGACGATAACATGGCTACAAATTATTCTATATTTGCTATCTCCATTTTTAGCTCTTGCTTTAGCGAAAAATACGAGTGCGGTTGATCAGTTCTTTCTGCTGATGTTTACTAGCATTGTCCTATCTCAATGGCTTGCAATCCACCTTTTAGGCAAAATAGCTGAAAAATAATCATGTTGCCCTTATCCTTATTTCCCTAAATGATAGACTTTAATGGAGGTTCAGTGCTGACTGAGCCTCTGCTTTTTGCCCGTAAGCAGTCTACTGATACTCGTTAAAAATCAAAGACTGACGTCGTTAACTCACCTTGCTTCAACAGTCCGGCGGACTGTTGAAGGTTGGAAATAAGGATTATGTAATAATCCTCCAGAATGTAGACAAACCTCACAATTCAGAAAAACATTACAATGATATTTAAATTTCTGTAGTTTTAAGGTTAGAAAATTTGCGAGCGTAGCGAGCACAATACCGCCCCTCCGCCGTGTTAAAAGTGGGAGTGAGACAGAAGTCGTGATTTCGTTGAAATCGATTATCCTCGCTCCTTTGTTTCTGGGCTCGGGCTAAAATAATCCACTGGATTATTTTACTCCGAAGGAAGTCACTGATGTCCGAAAGCACATGAGGACGGTGGCAATAAAAAGACTTTTTCTTCAAGCTGAAGGATTATGTCATAATCCTCAGCTAGCATTAGTCCGATGGTTCAGTAGAGACGAGTTATGCTCGCTCTATTTCTCACCTTCCACAATTCTCAATTGTGGAAGGTAGTCAGATTTTGATTTTTATAGAGTATGACTTGTTTTCTGTGAACGAAGGACGGTTGTGCTGCTCCAATTTCCGCGATTTTATGTTACAATGATACTAATCAATTGTAAGGAGATAGAAGATGGAACAACGATTAACAAAGCTACGCAATGAATTAGTTGCTCAGGAGCTACCTGCCTTCCTCATCACGAATTTGAAGAATATTTACTATCTGACAGGTTTCTGGGGTTCGGCTGGAACGGTTTTGATTACAGCAGAACGACAAGTGTTGATCACTGATGATCGCTATATTACCTATGCCCAGTCTGTGGTCAAGGATTTTGAGGTGGTATCAGACCGAGATGCCCTTTCAGTGGTTGCAGCAATCTTAAAAGATAGCAAGGTAACTGAGTTGGCCTTTGAAGATGAGGTGTCAGTAGCCTACTACCAAGCTATGCAGACAGTCTTTGAAGGAATACGCTTAGTGCCAACGACAGATATGGTGATGAATTTGCGGATGATTAAGGATGAGACAGAGATTGCAATCATTCAACGTGCCTGTCAGATTTCGGATCAAGCCTTTTTAGACGCATTGGACTTTATCAAACCAGGAAAAACAGAGCTTGAAGTAGCGAATTTCCTTGATTTTCGCATGCGGGAAATGGGGTCTGAGGCCGTATCCTTTGATACCATTGCTGCATCGGGTTACCGCTCTGCTATGCCGCACGGACGTGCGTCTGAGAAGGTCATCGAAGCTGGTGATGCTCTTACACTTGATTTTGGCTGTATCTATGACCATTATGTGAGCGACATGACACGTACCATCTATATTGGTTCTGTCAGCGATGAAGAAGCAGAAATCTACCAGACTGTTTTAGCAGCCAACCAAGCCCTGATTGCAGCGGCAAAGGCTGGCATGGAATACCGTGAATTTGACGGAGTTCCTCGTCAGGTGATTGAAGCGGCGGGTTATGGACCTTACTTTACGCATGGGATTGGCCATGGGATGGGGCTTGATGTCCATGAAATTCCTTATTTTAGACAAACTGCAACGGATAAAATTCAAGCTGGTATGGTCTTGACGGATGAGCCAGGGATTTATCTGGAAGGAAAGTATGGTGTCCGGATTGAGGATGATCTTTTGATTACAGAAACAGGTTGTAAAATCTTGACCCTAGCGCCAAAAGAGTTGATTGTTATTTGAGAAATCGGCCAATTTGTGATAGAATAAAACGAATAATAAAATAATGAAGAGGTAATCATAAACATGATTGATGCAAGTAAATTAAGAGCAGGTATGACATTTATCGCACCAGACGGAAAACTTCTCCGTGTATTGGAGGCGAGTCACCACAAACCAGGTAAAGGAAATACTATCATGCGGATGAAATTGCGTGATGTTCGTACTGGTTCAACTTTTGATACAACCTACCGTCCAGATGAAAAATTTGAACAAGCTATTATCGAAACACGTGTAGCAACCTACCTTTACCAAATGGATGATACAGCTTACTTCATGGATACAGAGTCATTTGATCAATATGAAATTCCAGTAGCAAGTGTCAAAGAAGAATTACTCTACATTCTTGAAAATTCAGAAGTGAAAATTCAGTTCTACGGAACAGAAGTGATTGGTGTGACTGTTCCAACTACGGTTGAATTGGTCGTTGCTGAAACACAACCTTCTATCAAGGGTGCAACAGTTACTGGTTCAGGAAAACCTGCGACAATGGAAACAGGACTTGTGGTGAATGTGCCAGATTTCATTGAAGCTGGTCAAAAATTGGTTATCAACACAGCAGAGGGAACATACGTATCACGTGCTTAATAGCATTCCTCTTAGAAAGGATTTCGAATGGCAAAAGAAAATGTAGGCGAAATTGTGATTGCACCTCGCGTGTTAGAAGTGATCACAGGAATTGCTTCTGCAAAGGTAGAAGGTGTGCACTCTCTTCATAATAAAAGTGTTAAAGATGGTTTGTCAAAGACTGCCTTAAATCGTGGTGTTTATCTCCAAACAGATGAAGAAGGCGAAGTGACGGCGGACATCTATGTCTATTTGGAATACGGCGTGAATGTACCGACAGTATCAATGAACATTCAACGTGCGGTAAAAACAGCTGTTGCAAACTATGCGGATGTCACAGTGAAAACCGTGAATATCCATGTGGATGGTATCGTGCCAGACAAGACACCAAAACCAGACTTAAAGGATTTGTTTGGTGAGGACTTCTTAGATGAAGAATAAGCAACACGAATCACGGCATTACTTGCGCCAATGTGCGCTTCAAGCGATTGTATCCTTGGAGTTTGGGCAGGAACCTGTTCAAGCAGCTCAATTTGCCTACCTGTATGATTATGAAGAAGAGCAAGAAGTGGAGATTCCGCTCTTTCTGCTCAACCTGGTCACAGGAGTTGCAGGTGTGCAGGATGAGATTGATGCTCAATTAGCTCCACGTTTGAAAGCAGGTTGGACCTTGGATCGCTTGACCTTGATTGATAAGAATATTATGCGTTTGGGTCTCTTTGAAATGTTGTATTTTGAAGAAACACCAGACCGCGTAGCAGTCAATGAAGCGATTGAGCTAGCCAAAGAATTTTCAGACCCTGCTTCTGCAAAGTTTATCAATGGTGTCTTAAGTCAGTTTATCAAAAAAGAAGAAGCCTAAGCGGCTTCCTTTTTTATGTATCTAAGTTGGTCAAATTGCATTAACGATGTTCCATTTACTATATTAGACACTCCGACCTGCCAAGAGGCTAATAGGTAGAGAATAATGTTGTTCGAGGGTTGCTCCCTCGATTTTTTGTACGAGAAGATCGACCATGAGTTTGGCTATATCTGCTAGGGGTTGTTTGATTGTAGTTAGTTGCGGATAATGGGTCTCGATAAAATAGGTACCGTCATAGCCAATGAGTTTGAGATCTTGGGGAATAGACAAGCCCAAGGATTGGGCGATATTCCAGACCAACATAGCTGTCAAATCCCCCGAAACAAAGATACCGTCTGTTGAGCTTGTTTGGAGAATGGTTTTGATTTCCAGTTCCTTACGAACAGGGGAGAAATCGCTTGAAATATGGTGAATGGCTGCATGTGGAAAAATGCTAGAAAATCCCGTTTGCCGAAGGCCTGTAGGAGAATTGGAATCGTCATTTCCTGTAATCATAATCGGTTTTATGCACCCTGCTTTTTGGAGTGTTTCAGCAGCTAAGACCCCTCCGCCGTAGTTATCAGAAGAGACAATCGGAGTGGACGGTGATAAATTGCGGTCAAAGGCAATAATGGGCGCCGATACGCGGTCATAGTCTTTGATTCCCAGATTATGGCTACCTGAAATAATGCCGTCTACCTGATTAGCTGTCAGCATTTCTAGGTATTCTCGTTCTTTGTCAGAATCGTGCTGGCTGTTACAGATAATGGCCTTGTAGCCTCGGTTAAATAACTCTCTTTCGAGATAATCAATCAATTCTGCGTAGAAGATATTGCTGATAGTTGGAAAGATGAGTCCAACGAGTTTTGCCGACTTCCCTTGCAAGCCCCGAGCGAGGTTGTTGGGTTTGTAGCCTAATTCTCGCATGGCATCGGTGACTTTTTTGACCGTTTTGTCGGACAGATAGCCTTTTTTATTGATGACACGGGAGACTGTCGTAGGGCTGACTCCGGCTAGTTTTGCGACATCAGTGAGTTTTGCGACCATAATCTAATGAGTAGTAATTTCCGGTTACCTGACCTGCTAGCACCGCAATACCTGTTTGATCTTGGTGAGGAAAGACACGTCCGGAAAATACTTTTTCTCCTTTATTGATGAAAATTTCAAAGACAGACTTGTCGATGAAGATGTTAGCGATTGTTACTTGGTTGGCAATTTGGCAATGACGTTCAGTACCAAAGTCGAGGGCGAAGGCTTCGCCACAGTCCTTACGGTCAAGAGTTACCTGTCCATTGGCAGGGTCAATAGAGAGTTTAAGTCCTTTTTTGTTTGCGTCTGCAAAGAGAACCAAGTCAATCTTGCTATCCGCTTCTACTGTCAATTCCAATTCGTAGCAATTGTTTGTTGCTACTTTTGGTGCGAAAATCTGGCTATCTGTACGGAGGCTCGTAATCGCTTCAACAGGGTATTGGTAGAGTTTACCGTCTTGAAGCGTCAGTTCTTTGACAAGGGACAGGCAGCCTTGGTAATCGTAGCGGTCTGTCGGATATTCCACATCTGGTAGTGCAAGCCAGCTGACGGAAAGCGCTCGTCCGTCAGGAGCATTGAAGGCTTGAGTGGCGTAGCATTCAAAGCCATAATCTAGTTGTTGAAGGGGGCTTGGATCGACCATTATAGCTGTTTCTGGGTCAAAGGACTGTGCAATCTTATACAGATTTGGATAGATATTGTCGTAGTCAAGAACGCTTTTATCTAGTCCTTGCGGGCAATAAAGAAGGATAGGCTTTTCATCGATGAAAACGAGATTTGGGCATTCCATCATATAGGCAGTCAAGTTATTAGCGAAATCTAAATCAGCCACATACTCCCAGTTGAGGTAGTCATTGTCCACAGCCTTGTAGAGTTTGATGATTCCTTTTTTGTCCAGATTTTGTCCGCCGACAATCGCATAGTAGTCACCTTTGAAGTTAAAAATTTGTGGGTCGCGGAAGTGGTCTGTTGTGTCGTCTGGCTGATCAATCAAAATGTGATCGATTTTTTGAATCTCCCCCTTTGTATCCATGAGAGCGCCGATTTGGTAAGGGTGGCGAATCCAGTTTTCATCGCGAACATTTCCTGTATAAAAGAGGAAAAGCTTGTCACCAAACTGCATGGCAGATCCCGAATAAGCACCGTGGCTGTCGAGTGGTGTGTCAGGGTAGACCATGGTTCCTGTTGGCTCGAAGTGAACCAAGTCGGTTGACTCGGTATGAACCCATGATTTCAATCCATGAGCTGCCCCAAATGGAAAGTATTGGTAGAAGAGGGTCCATTTTCCATTAAAATAAGAAAAGCCATTGGGATCATTTAAGAGGCCGTGAGGTGTTTCAATGTGGAAATTGGTTCTCCAAGGGGAATGTTTGGTATTCTGGGTAATCTTGTCAATATAGTCTGCTGGCCAATCCGCATAAGCGCGGTAGCGTTCTTCAGTTGTGAAGGCCATGTTGTCTCCTTATGTTATCTTGTACGTATTTCTTCTATTAGTTATAGTAATATAGTAAACGTTTGCTTGTCAAAAAGCAAGGTTTTACCTTTAAAACTTAAAAAATAACGAAAATTTATGTCAAGCGTTTGACATATTGATAAAAAATGGTATAATAAAAAACATAGAAAGTTTGAAAATGCTTTCAAAAAAGAAAATAGTTAATTAAAGGAGATTTTTGCAAAGATGAATAATACTGAAATTGCAAAAAGTGTCATCGAAGCCTTGGGTGGACGTGAGAATGTCAACAGTGTAGCTCACTGTGCAACTCGTCTACGTGTCATGGTAAAAGATGAAAATAAAATCGACAAAGCACGTGTCGAAGATATTGAGAAGGTGCAAGGTGCCTTCTTTAACTCAGGTCAATACCAAATCATCTTTGGTACTGGTACAGTAAATAAGATTTATGATGAAGTCGTAGCACTTGGTTTGCCAACTTCTTCAAAGGACGATATGAAAGCAGAAGCTGCTAAGCAAGGAAATGCCTTCCAACGTGCTATTCGTACATTTGGTGACGTCTTTGTTCCAATCATTCCAGCAATCGTAGCAACCGGTTTGTTCATGGGCTTCCGTGGCTTGTTGACACAAGAAGCGATTATGTCCTTCTTTGGCATAGCGGAGTACAACCCTGACTTTATCACCTATACTCAAATTTTAACAGATACAGCCTTTATCGTCCTTCCAGCCCTTGTAGTATGGTCAACCTTCCGTGTATTTGGTGGAAACCAAACTATTGGTATCGTACTTGGAATGATGCTCATCTCTGGTTCTTTACCAAACGCTTGGGCAGTAGCTTCAGGTGGGGATGTGACGCCAATGCAATTCTTTGGCTTTATTCCAGTCGTTGGTTTGCAAGGATCTGTTCTTCCAGCCTTCATTATCGGTATTGTTGGTGCTAAATTTGAAAAATTAGTCCGCAAGTATGTCCCAGAAGTGCTTGATCTCTTGGTAACACCATTTGTGACTCTCCTTGTGATGTCTATTCTTGGGTTGTTTGTCATTGGTCCGGTCTTCCACGTGGTTGAAAACTATATTTTGGCAGCGACAAATGCTCTTCTTGCCCTTCCATTTGGTCTTCCAGGTCTCTTGATTGGTGGCTTGCATCAGGTTGTCGTGGTATCAGGTGTTCACCATATCTTCAACTTGTTGGAATCTCAATTGGTGGCAAATACGGGAGCAAACCCATTTAACGCCATTATCACTGCGGCTATGACAGCACAAGGTGCGGCAACCATTGCAGTTGGTGTGAAAACAAAAAATCCTAAATTGAAAGCTCTTGCTTTCCCAGCAGCTCTTGCAGCCTTCTTGGGAATTACAGAGCCAGCTATCTTTGGTGTAAACTTACGCTTCCGTAAACCATTCTTCCTTTCATTGATTGCAGGTGCAATCGGTGGAGCCGTTGCCTCTCTCCTAGGACTTGCAGGTACTGCATTTGGGATTACGATTATTCCAGGTACCCTCCTTTACTTGAATGGACAACTTTTCTCTTACCTCTTGATGGTTGCTGTATCATTCGTAGCAGGTTTCACTCTTACTTACATGTTCGGATTTGAAGATGAAGAAGCTCCTGCTAAAGCTACTGAAACAGCAAAAGAAGTCCCAGTAGCTCTTGTTAACGAAGAAACCTTTGTGTCACCACTTTCAGGTGAAGTAGTTGCCCTTGAAAATGTTAATGATCCTGTCTTTTCATCAGGTGCAATGGGGAAAGGTCTTGCAGTTAAACCTTCTGAAGGTGTTGTGTATGCACCAGCAGATGCAGAAGTCACTATCGCCTTTGAAACAGGTCATGCTTATGGCTTGAAGACCGCAAGTGGTGCTGAAATCCTTATCCACATTGGTATTGATACAGTATCAATGAATGGTGAAGGGTTTGAGAAATTAGTTGCAGCAGGTGATACAGTTGCAGCAGGTACACCGATTGCTAAGTTCGATGCAGGTAAAATTGCAGCAGCAGGTCTTGATGATACTACTATGGTCATCGTGACAAATACAGCAGAATTTACAACCGTTGAAGCTCTTGCAAATGCGACAGTAGCGCATGGAGATGCCTTCCTTAAAGTTGTAAAATAATCACATGAAAAAGGCGTTTCGCCTTTTTCTTACGCCTAAAATTATGGTATAATAAACTAGAATGAAACTGATTTCAAAAGGAGATAAAAGATGACAAAATTGTATGGTAGCCTTGAAGCTGGAGGGACTAAATTTGTCTGTGCTGTAGGAGATGAAAATTTTCAAGTCATTGAAAAAACGCAATTTCCAACGACGACACCTTATGAGACGATTGAGCGTACAGTTGAATTTTTCAAGCGCTATGAAGATCGTTTGGCAGGGATTGCAATTGGATCATTTGGGCCAATTGATATTGATCAAAATTCAGCTACCTACGGCTATATCACAACGACTCCAAAACCTCATTGGGCAAATGTTGATTTGTTAGGCTTGATTGCCAAAGAATTTAAGATTCCTTTTTACTTTACGACAGATGTGAACTCGTCTGCATTTGGGGAAGCTCTTGTTCGTAAGGGAGTAACGAGCCTCGTTTATTATACAATCGGTACAGGAATTGGAGCTGGTGCTATCCAAAATGGAGAATTCATTGGTGGAGTAGGGCATACAGAAGCTGGTCATACTTATCTTGCTTTGCATCCACAGGATGTTGCCAAAGAATTTAAGGGTGTTTGTCCCTTCCATAATGGCTGTTTGGAGGGCTTGGCAGCAGGTCCGTCATTGGAAGCTCGTACAGGTATTCGTGGAGAATTGATTGAGCAAAATGCGGATGTCTGGGATGTTCAGGCCTACTATATTGCTCAAGCAGCAGTACAGGCAACCTTGATGTACCGTCCACAAGTCATTGTTTTTGGTGGTGGTGTCATGGGGCAAGAACACATGCTGAAACGTGTACGTGATAAATTTACCGCTTTGATGAATGGTTATGTACCAACGCCAGATGTGACAGAGTATATCGTAACACCAGCCGTTGCTGAAAATGGCTCAGCAACCCTTGGAAACTTTGCTTTGGCAAAGCAAGTCTCTGAAAAATAGGAATAGAAGTGAGGCTGGGCAAAAAGTCTTAAAAAGAGTAAATGGCTTAGATTAACGTTGTCAAGAAACGTTGATTCTAAGCCATTTTATATTGTTCAGTTTTTAAGAGGAAGGTCAAAAATTGAGTTTTTGCCCAGCTTCCTTTTCCGTTTCTAGCAAGTAACATTTTCTCTCCTTTTTTGAGAAATCTTTGAGGAAAATTCGCTTTTTCATCTCATTTTTGCTATGATAGCAGTAAGAAATAGAAATGAGGAATCATTATGGCGGAACCATTATTTTTACAATCGGTTATGCAGGAAAAAATTTGGGGCGGAACTAGACTTCGGGACGAATTTGGCTATGAAAGCCCTAGTGATCATGTCGGTGAATATTGGGCGATTTCAGCCCACCCAAATGGTGTTTCTTTGATTAAAAATGGGACTTATGCAGGTTGGAAATTAGATGATTTGTACCATGAACACCGCGAACTCTTTGCTCATCGAACAGAAGAAGTTTTCCCCCTTTTGACGAAAATTTTAGATGCCAACGACTGGTTGAGCGTACAAGTTCACCCAGATGATGCGTATGGCTTGGCGCATGAGGGAGAGCTTGGCAAGACCGAATGTTGGTATATTTTAGCAGCTGATGAGGGATCTGAAATTATTTACGGGCACAAGGCTCTCTCAAAAGAAGAACTCCGTGAAAAGATTGATCAGAAAGATTGGGAAGGGCTGTTGCAGAAGGTTCCTGTCAAAGCTGGCGATTTCTTCTATGTCCCAAGTGGGACTATTCATGCTATTGGACAGGGTATTATGATTTTGGAAACCCAGCAATCAAGCGATACCACCTACCGTGTCTATGATTTTGACCGAAAGGATGATGCGGGGAATCTGAGGGAATTGCATTTGGAAAAATCCATTGATGTGACAAGGATTGGAGAGCCAGCAAATAGCCGTCCGGTTACCCTACACGTAGATGATTTACTCTCAACCCTGCTTGTTGCTAATAACTTTTTCAGTGTTTACAAGTGGGAGTTAACTGGTCAAGTTCATATGCAGCAAACAGCTGACTATTATTTGGTTAGTGTCTTGACTGGTCAAGGGGAACTTATTATTGACGGTCAGGTCTATCTAATTGGAAAAGGTGACCACCTTATCTTACCTGCAGATGTGACTGAGTGGACTTTGAAGGGGCAAGAATTAGAAATTATTGCTAGTCATCCATAAGCACAAAAATATGCTAGAAATAGAACCGATGGGCAGTTGCTTCATCGGTTTAAACTGTCGCTCATTCTTGAAAGTAGTGGGGAAACATGCTATAATGAAAAGAACACAAAAAATAAGAATCGATACAAGTAAGGAAAACAATGGCAAATATTTTAAAAACAATTATCGAAAATGATAAAGGTGAATTACGAAAATTAGAAAAGATGGCTGATAAGGTCCTTGCTTATGCAGATGAAATGGCAGCCTTATCAGATGAGCAACTACAAGCAAAAACAGCAGAATTTAAAGCGCGTTACCACAATGGGGAAAGTCTAGATGACTTGCTCTATGAAGCCTTTGCGGTAGTCCGTGAGGGAGCAAAACGTGTTCTTGGTCTATTTCCTTATAAAGTGCAGGTAATGGGAGGGATTGTTCTCCACCATGGGGATGTTCCTGAGATGCGTACGGGTGAAGGGAAAACGTTGACAGCGACCATGCCAGTCTATCTAAATGCCTTGTCTGGAGAAGGAGTGCACGTTGTCACAGTCAATGAGTACCTGTCAGAACGTGATGCGACAGAAATGGGTGAGCTGTACTCATGGCTTGGTTTGTCTGTTGGAATTAACTTGGCTGCTAAGTCTTCCTTTGAAAAACGGGAAGCCTACAATTGCGATATTACCTACTCAACGAACTCAGAGATTGGTTTTGATTACCTTCGTGATAACATGGTCGTTCGTGCAGAAGATATGGTGCAACGTCCACTTAATTACGCCTTGGTCGATGAGGTTGACTCTATCTTAATCGATGAAGCACGGACGCCGTTGATTGTATCTGGTCAAACATCTTCTGAAACCAATCAATTGTATTTCCTTGCCGACAATTTGGTGAAATCATTAAACGACGAGGATTACATTATTGATGTTCCTTCAAAGACTATTAGTCTATCGGATTCTGGGATTGATAAGGCAGAGAGTTTCTTTAGGTTGAGCAATTTATATGACATTGAAAATGTTGCCTTGACTCACTTTATTGACAATGCTTTACGTGCTAACTACATCATGATTTATGATATTGATTATCTCGTAAATGAAGAGCAAGAAGTCATGATTATTGATCCATTTACAGGACGGACCATGGAAGGTCGTCGTTATTCAGACGGTCTTCACCAAGCGATTGAAGCCAAAGAAGGTGTTCCTGTTCAAAATGAATCAAAAACCAGCGCCTCTATCACTTATCAAAATCTTTTCCGTATGTATAAAAAACTATCCGGAATGACAGGTACTGGTAAGACAGAGGAAGAAGAATTCCGTGAAATTTACAATATTCGTGTGATTCCAATTCCAACCAATCGCCCAATTGCTCGTATTGACCATGAAGATTTGCTGTATCCAAGTTTGGATTACAAGTTCAATGCAGTTGTGGCAGATGTGAAGGCACGCTACGAAAAAGGACAGCCTGTCTTGGTTGGTACAGTAGCTGTTGAAACTTCTGATTACCTTTCAAAACGCTTAGTTGCTGCGGGTGTACCGCACGAAGTATTGAATGCGAAAAACCACTACCGTGAAGCACAAATTATCATGAATGCTGGTCAACGTGGTGCGGTGACGATTGCCACCAATATGGCTGGACGTGGTACGGATATCAAGTTGGGCCCGGGTGTCCGTGAACTTGGTGGGCTTTGTGTCATTGGTACAGAACGCCATGAGAGTCGTCGGATTGATAATCAGCTTCGTGGACGTTCTGGTCGTCAAGGAGATCCAGGTGAGTCACAATTCTATCTTTCTCTGGAAGATGATTTGATGAAACGTTTTGGTTCAGAGCGAATCAAGGCCTTCATGGAACGCATGAATTTGACGGAAGAAGAGTCTGTGATTAAGTCAAAAATGCTAACCCGTCAGGTAGAAGGGGCGCAAAAACGTGTCGAAGGAAATAACTATGATTCTCGTAAACAAGTCCTTCAATACGACGATGTGATGCGTGAACAACGTGAGATTATTTATCGTCAACGCCATGATGTCATCACAGCCAATCGCGACTTAGCACCTGAAATCAAGGCGATGATTCTGCGGACTATTGAACGTCAGGTAGCAGACCATACTGTAGGAAAACGCGAGAAAGATTTGCAGGCTATTCTGAACTTTGCTCAGTTGAATCTTGTTCCGGAAGAGTCTATCGATTTAGCAGATTTGGAAGGCAAGTCAGATAAAGAAATCGTAGCAGACTTGTATGAGCGTTCCTTAGCAGTCTATGACAGTCAAGTTGCAAAATTGCGTGATGAAGACCGTGTGAGAGAATTCCAAAAGGTATTGATTCTCCGTGTTGTAGACAATAAATGGACAGACCATATTGACATGATGGATCAACTCCGCAATGCAGTAAGTCTTCGTGGCTATGCTCAAAACAATCCAGTTGTGGAATACCAATCAGAAGCCTTCACAACCTTTAATGATATGATTGCTTCGATTGAGTTTGATGTGACACGTCTGATGATGAAAGCACAGATTCATGATAATATTGAACGTGAACGTACAACACCAGAAGCCCACACAACAGCTACGAAGAATATTGTTCCTGCTCAAGCGCAAGCGGCAACAGGAGAACGAGTAAGCTTTGAAGGTGTGGATCGCAATGACCCATGTCCATGTCAGTCAGGCAAAAAATTCAAGAACTGTCATGGTCGTAAGTAAATGAAGAAAACATGAGGGAGGAGTGAGGTTATCCAGTATTCGAAAGAATATGGGGTTTCCCACTTCTTTTTTGGGAAATGATAATAGGACACGGAATAGACATACAAGAAATGGCTGCTGTGGAAGTAGCGATGAAGAAGCACGAACGATTTGCCAGTAAAGTATTGACCGAAAATGAATTAGATCGTTTTCGACAGTTGAAACACCGACGGCAAGTCGAGTATTTAGCAGGCCGTTGGTCAGCGAAAGAAGCCTTTGTCAAGGCACTTGGAACAGGGATTGGGCAAGTCGGTTTTCACGATATTGAAATTTTAACAGATAAAAAAGGGGCACCCTATATCGCCAAGTCCCCTATTCAAGCCAAGTCCTGGATTAGCATTAGCCACTCGGCCGGTTTTGTGCAGGCAAGTGTTATTTTGGAGGAAGTAGATGAGAGCAAGCATTCATAGACCGACAACCATTCAGGTTGATTTAGCAGCTATTTCAGAGAATCTAGAGCAAGTCAGACAAGGATTGCCCAATCAGCCACAGGTTTTTGCGGTCGTTAAGGCTAATGCCTACGGCCACGGAGCTGTTGCAGTTGCCAGGCATTTGGAGAATCAGGTAGATGGGTTTTGTGTGTCCAATATGGACGAGGCGCTGGAATTACGACAAGCAGGGGTTGCTCAACCAGTATTGATATTAGGAATTATACCCGTAGAAGCGGTGCCTCTTGCTATTTCAGAAAAGATTATGGTGACAGTAGCTAGTCTTGAATGGATACAATTGCTCTTACAACAAGGTATTTCCTTACACGGTTTGCAGGTTCATTTGAAAATAGATACCGGTATGGGGCGGATTGGTTTTAGGGATAGTCAATCCCTCAATCAAGCCATGGATGAGTTGAGGCAACATGGTGTCACAATCGAAGGAGTATTCACTCATTTTGCGACGGCTGATGAGAAAGATGACCGTCAATTTCAGTCACAATTAGTGCGATTTAAGGAGCTGATTTCAGAGTTGAACCAAGTGCCATCCTGCATTCATGCTAGTAATTCAGCCACTAGTATTTGGCATGCGGATACGGTCTTTACGATGGTGCGACTAGGAAATATCTTGTATGGTCTGAATCCGAGTGGTCATGCTCTAGATTTGCCCTACTCTATTCAGCCGGCCTTACGATTAACCTCTGAATTGGTTCATGTGAAAGAAGTAGAAGCAGGAACTAGTATCGGATATGGTGCGACCTATCATAGTGAACAAAGAGAATACATTGGTACGATTCCAATCGGCTATGCAGATGGTTTTTTCCGTGCTATGCAGGGCTTTTCACTGTTAGTAGAAGGTGAATATTGTCCGGTTGTTGGCCGTGTCTCCATGGATCAAATTACGGTGCGTTTGCCGAAAAATTATCCTTTAGGAACCCCTGTTACGCTCATTGGTGTCAGTGGTGATAGATCAATAGAGGTACAGGATTGGGCGGATTATCTCAAAACGATTAACTATGAGGTAGTTTGTAGCTTGTCAGATCGGATTCCTCGCTATTATGATTAAAAGAGAGCTGCTGTTTGTAAGATGGAAACAGCAGTTTTTGTCTGTCTAGATTTCAGTAGGAAGGTGCTTTCTTTTTATTTTATTATAGGTGGATAAGTTAGTTATTTTAGTATGATATTCGTCAACAATCGGCTTCTTTCGTTGTTAACTCATCTTGCTTCAACAGTCCGGCGGACTGTTGAAGGTTGGAAATAAGGATTACGTCATAATCCTCAGCTAGCATTAGTTCGAACTAGTGGTTCAGTGGAGACGAGCTATGCTCGCTCTATTTCTTACCTTCCACAATTCTCAATTGTAAGGGGCGAGCTGCACTCTTTCTATTTCCAGCCTTCCACAATTCTCAATTGCAAGGGGCGAGCTACGCTCTTTCTATTTCCAGCCTTCCACAATTCTCAATTGTGGAAGCTAGTCAGATTTTGATTTTGATAGAGTATTAGGTGGATCTTGTTCTGTCTGCTTCGTTGAAATGGCCAAGAGGGAATTGTCTTTTTAGTGTCAGAAAAAGCTAGCTAGGATTGAGAAATAACTTGACAATTTGCGAAAAGGTGAGTACAATAAAGGGGAGAGGTTATAACCAGTTTTCGGTTAATATGTTAATTTAGTAGAATCGAGTCTTTTAGAAAGGAGACAACATGGCACATTATATTTTTGCAAAATCCATTATCTTGTCAGATCAAGAGGTAGAAAATGCCTATTTAGAGATTACAGATGATGGTCAATTTGGTGAGATTGTGACGGAAAAACCAGAAGGAACAATTGTAGATTATTCAGACTATCATATTGGCCCTGGTCTAGTGGATACCCATATCCATGGCTATGCTTCGTATGACGTTATGGACAATGATTTTGAAGGGATTAAGGTGATTTCAGAGGGGCTCTTGTCTTGTGGTGTTACTTCTTGGTTACCAACAACCTTAACCGATTCAACAGAGAATTTGGATGCGGTTTGTGAAACCATTGGTCGCCATGCAGGTGAAGAAACGGGAGCAAAAATTCAAGGTATTTTCCTAGAGGGACCGTTCTTTACTGAGAAATACAAGGGTGCACAAAATCCTAAGTATATGGGGGATCCGTCTGTTGAGAAATTGGACAAATGGCACCGTTTATCAGAAGGCTTGGTCAATAAGATTGCGATTGCTCCAGAACGTGATGGAGTAGAGGAATTTATCCACTTTGCTAATGAGAAAAAGATTCATACTGCCCTTGCCCACAGTGATGCAACCTATGATCAAGCTAAAAAGGCAGTTGAAGCAGGGGCCAATATCTTCGTCCATGTTTACAATGGGATGAGTGGGCTTCATCATAGAGAACCAGGCATGGTCGGTGCGGCGCTTGATTTAGAAAATGTCTTTGCTGAGGTTATCTGTGATGGTCACCATGTCCATCCAGCAGCAGTAGATATTGTGTTGAAAGCGCGTGGGGTAGAAGAAACAGTTCTCATTACTGACTGTATGCGTGCAGGAGGCCAAGGGGAAGGAGATTCTCGTTTGGGTGAATTTGAGGTTGTGGTCAAAGACGGAACAGCTCGTTTGAAACATAATGGTAGTCTGGCAGGTTCTATCTTGGAATTGATTCAGGCAGTAGAACATATTGTAGAATGGGGCTTGGCAAGTTTACCAGATGCTGTCCGTATGGCGTCACTTGCCCCAGCAAAATCTGTCAACATTGATCATGTATGTGGACAAATTGTAGCAGGTCGGGCAGCGGACTTCATTGTGGTTGATGATGAAGGCCACTTACAGGCTACGTATTTAGATGGTGTGAAACGCTTTGGTGTCTAGCCTGTTCTTTGATATCTAACGGCAATTCAATTGGCGAAAGCTAAAATAATGAATGATATTCTATTTTATCTAGGAGGAAGATAATGGAAAAATTACAACTTTCACAGGCTAAGTATGATCATTTAGTTCGTCTATCCAATGATGAAAAAGTGATTGCAGCCCTCGCAATTGACCAACGTGGTGCCTTGAAACGGCTCTTGTCGGCAGCGGCAGATGCTGATTTTGGAGATGAGATTTTGGTTGATTTCAAAAAAGTCATTTCAAGTGATTTGACTCAGTATGCAAGCTCTATCTTACTGGATGCGGAATATGGTGTACCAGCTTCAGAATTGCGCCATCCAGATTGTGGGTTTATTGCGGCTTATGAGAAAACAGGATATGATGCGTCAACACCAGGTCGCTTACCAGACTTGCTTCCAAATTGGTCTGCAAAACGGATCAAAGAATTGGGTGCAGATGCGGTGAAAATCTTGCTTTACTATGATGTAGATGATAAGCCAGAAATTAACGATATCAAGCATGCCTGGATCGAACGAATCGGTAGCGAGTGTATTGCTGAAGATATTCCATACTTTGTGGAAATCTTGACCTATGATGCTAGCGATATGGATGTGACATCTCGTGAATATGCAGCCTTGAAACCTCATAAAGTAAATGGTGCGATGCGTGAATTTAGCAAGGCTCGCTACAATGCTGATGTCTTGAAGGTGGAAGTTCCAGTTAATATGAACTTTGTGGAAGGCTATACGGATCAAGAACCTGTTTATAGCCTAGAAGAAGCAAAAGCATACTTTAAAGAACAAGCAGAAGCAACTCATCTACCATTTATCTTCTTGAGTGCGGGTGTATCCGCTAAACTCTTCCAAGAAACACTTGTGGTAGCTAAAGAAGCAGGTTCTAGCTTTAATGGTGTGCTGTGTGGTCGTGCAACATGGAAAGATGCAGTGGCTGTCTTTGCGAAAGAAGGAGAAGCTGCGGCTAAGGCATGGTTGGCAGACCAAGGTCGTCAGAATATGGAAGAATTGAATGGTGTCCTTGAAACGACTGCAAGTTCTTGGCTTGATAAAGTAGAAGTCAAGTAACGTTCTATATAAAATAAAGTAAAAAAATCCAACTCTCATGTCAGAGTTGGATTTTTAGTCAGGATAGATTTACCCAAAAAAGGCTGCATACAAGGCTTTGAGGGCTTTTTCTTTTTCTTCGGTTTTGATAGCGAATAGGACAGATACTTCGCTAGCACCTTGAGAAATCATGGTCAAGTTGACATTTTCTTGAGAGAGGGCAGCTGTTGCGGTAGCTGTTACCCCGACATGACTCTTCATGTTTTCACCAACAATCATGATAATCGACAGGCCATGTTCTATTTCTGCCTTGTCGACTTCTAGTTTAGAAGTGAGCTGACGGAGGATTTCTTCTTCCTTGATTGGTGTTAATTCACGGCTGCGCAAAACAAGTGAGAGGTCATCAATTCCAGTTGGCATATGTTCCCAACGAATATTGAGGTCTTCGAGGATGTTTAGGACTTTCCGGCCAAAACCGACTTCTCGGTTCATCAAGTATTTCGACATATTGATGCTGACAAAGCCGTCATCTGCTGCGATTCCGACAACTGGTAAGGTATGGTCGCTATGTTTGAGTACAATACGTGTACCAGGGTGGTCAGGGTTATTGGTGTTTTTAATGACGAGCGGAATGCGACCACGGTAGGCAGGAAGTAGGGCTTCGTCGTGAAGGACAGAGAATCCAGCATAGGCCAACTCCCGCATTTCACGATAGGTCAATTCCTTGATAGAATGTGGATTGTGGATGATTCCAGGGTGAGCAGCAAAAATACCGTCAACATCTGTAAAGTTCTCATAGAGATCAGCCTTAACACCAGCAGCAACGATAGAACCAGTAATATCTGATCCACCACGAGAGAAGGTACAGATTTGGTTATCAACTGTTACCCCAAAGAATCCAGGAATGACAAGGACTTCGTCTGCCTTGTTCAATTCTTCGATTTTATCGTAGCTAGAAGGCAAAATGCGTGCATTCCCAGGTTCTGAACTAACAATGATACCTGCTTTTTTAGGGTGAATATAGCGGGCAGGAACGCCTTTATAGGTGAAATATTCGGCAACTAATTTGGCATTATTATCTTCTCCTGCTGCTAAAAAAGCATCATAGAGAAAGTCATTGTCTTCAATTGGTAGTGTTGCCAGTCCCAGAATGCTATCTGTGATTTTTTTCATGCATTTTCCTGGGAAATCTAGCTCCTCCACCATGGCTTGATAGCGATTGATAATCCATTCTTGGCTAGCAGAAACATCTTTACCGTCTATGTATTCCTTGTAATATTTAATAAGGGCATCGGTTACCTTAGTGTCGTTACTATCTCGTTTACCGGGAGCAGATACGACAATGAATCGACGTTCTGAATCTGCTTGGACAATAGCGAATACTTTTTCAAGTTGGGTAGCTGATGCGAGAGAACTACCGCCAAATTTGGTCACTTTCATAGAAATTTTCAATCTCCTTTTATACTTTTCATCATTATAGCAAAAACTACTACGCTTGTCAGTAGACTTTGTGCGAAATTTTTTGAATGTTCTGATTTATGTTATAATAACAGTTAAAAGATTGAGAAAAGGAGTAGCAGATGACCTATAAAGGAATTATTTTTGATATGGACGGTGTTTTATTTCAGACAGAGCACTTCTATTATCAACGACGGGCTGATTTTTTGGCGACAAAAGGTTTATCGGTTGCTCATTTAGACCCTGCTATTTTTGTAGGAGGAAGAGTGAACCAGGTCTGGAAGTTGGTCTTGCAAGATGACGATGATAAGTGGGATATTCAAGCTTTAGAAGAAGAATACAGGCAGTACAAAGAAGGGCGACCAACGCCCTACGGCGATTCTCTCTTTCCAGATGTGTCAAAGGTATTGTCTTATCTAAGGGAACAGAAAATAGAGTTAGCTCTTGCTTCGAATACCAATCGTAGGGAGATTGAGCGAGCCTTGACAGAAGCAGGGATTTATTCATATTTTTCCTATATTTTTTCTGGGATAGAATGCCGTGCCTGTAAGCCGGATCCTGAAGTCTATGAAAAAGCCTGTGCTGCGCTAGGATTTGCTAAATCCGAAATCCTAGTGATTGAAGATAGCCCCAAGGGAATTGAGGCAGGGAAAGCTGCAGGTCTTACTGTTTGGGCGATTCGAGACAAAGAATTCGATTTGGATCAGTCACAAGCAGATGATTTTTTAGACAGTTTGAGTGACTTGTATGATAAGTTGTGAGTGGGACTCAATCGTAATTTCGTAGAAATCAATTTTGTCAAATTCGCTTTCTAATTTCTAGGCTCAAGTATTAACAGTCCACTGGACTGTCCTCGCCCCTTGCAATTGAGAATTGTGACAGGTTGGAAATAGGGCTAGAAAAGAAATGTTCGCTAGCATCTTCTAATAGAATGTTGATTTATCAGCATTTTACAAACCAGACAATCCTCGCTTTTTGATTTCCAAGCCCAGGTATCAATAGTCACTCCCCTAACTATTGATATACGCTAAACTGTTAAATCTACAAAAATAATGAAGTCAGGGACTTTTTATACGTAATCTTCCTAGATTACATTCTTTTGTGGGTGAGAACGAAGTCACCATGAATGTTTGTCCCAAGTTGTCCCAAGCTCTTACGATTATCTAAGCTAGAAGACAATCCGCTAATCGCTAGTTATAGTGGATTGAGAACTGAACACGGACTAAGAGCTGTGTAAAAAAGAGACGCAGATGTTCCAGCTTTAGCTGGTTACAGTTGAGGCTCCCTTTAGGGATAGATTTCCTTGTGTTGATCGAACACATCGTCAATCTCCTATCTTACCGTAGCTGTTACGAGCTTGCTCGTTCTACAGATACGGATGCCCTATGGGTATACTTTGCTCTTGATGTCCTTTGTAATAGGATAAAGCAAGGAGCTGCAGATAGAACTGGCGTTCATCAAAGCGACTTAATGATGTCCTAACCTTTATTCCATTCACTATATCTTTTTCGGCTGTCACACTAGGGACAGTTTTTTCTGAAAGAATTTGTGATAGAATAGCTCCAATACTTTTAAGATAAAAGGAGTAGCAGATGACCTACGTTACCATTCGTTATGAAGTTAAAAATCGCCTTGCTAGACTGACCTTGTGTCGTCCAGAAGTCTCAAATGGCTTTAATATTCCCATGTGTGAGGAAATCTTAGATGCTATTGAAAAAGCAAGTTTGGCAGAGGAAGTTGCGGTTCTCATTATCCAAGCAGAAGGAACAGTTTTTTCAGTTGGTGGAGATTTGGTCGAAATGAAGCGAGCGGTGGATGAAGACGATATTGCCTCTTTAGTTCGCATCGCAGAGTTGGTCAACCGGATTTCCTTTGCAATAAAGAAATGTCCAAAGCCAGTCATCATGTTGACAGACGGTGCGGTAGCGGGCGCGGCAGCCAATATGGCAGTTGCAGCTGATTTTGTCATTGCTTCAGATAAGACAAGGTTTATCCAAGCTTTTGTAGGAGTTGGTCTAGTACCTGATGCGGGCGGCTTATTTCTCTTGAGTCGCAGTATTGGCACGACTCGCGCGAGTCAATTGGCCATGACAGGAGAAAGCCTTACAGCAGAAAAAGCCTATGATTATGGACTTGTCTACCGAGTGGTAGAGCAGGAAAAAATGGAAAAGACCTGTCAACAATTGGTCAAACGTCTCTTGCGCCATTCTCCAAATTCCTACCGTGCGATCAAAGAATTGATGTGGAAAAGTGAGTTTGAGCAGTGGGAAGCATACACTCGGTTGGAGCTGGACTTGCAACGAGAACTTGCCTTTAAAGAGGATTTTAAGGAAGGAGTTCGGGCGCATTTTGACAGACGGAGACCTCAATTTACAGGTAAATAATGTCTTGTTTTGGATAGGGATAGTTCCATAGTTGCTATCCGATGTAACAGAAAATATTTGACAATCAAACTAATTTATCGTATACTTTGAGAGTCAAAGTATGTGAGGAGGCATTCAATTGTGGAAGAAGCAAAGATAAATGAATATCTGACTGCAATCTTTAATAATGTATTGATTATTGAAGAAACCAGCCTGCGCGGTAGTCGTTTTAAGGATATTTCAATCAAGGAAATGCACACGATTGATGTCATTGGTGACAGAGAAGGTGTAACTCCTAGTCATGTAGCCCGTTCTTTGATGGTCACACTCGGTACAGTAACAACCAGTTTGAATAATTTGGAACGAAAAGGCTATATTGAACGGGTTAGATCAACTAGAGATCGCCGTGTGATTCATCTTCATTTGACAAAAAAAGGGAGATTGGTCTATCGATTGCACCAACGCTTTCACAAAGAAATGGTGCGCCAAATTACCTCAGATATGGATGAAGCCGAATATAAGGTCATGAAAAAGGGCCTCTTGAAACTCTATCATTTCTTGGAGGACTTAAAATGACGAGCTTTGCAAAAATCAGTCATGTAGCCCATTATGTTCCTAAGCAAGTCATTGAAAATAATCAATTGGTGCAGCTAATGGATACGAGTGATGAATGGATTGCCTCTCGGACTGGGATTCGCAGACGCCATATCACAAGGAATGAGGATACGAGTGATTTAGCCACACAAGTAGCAAAGCAGTTGCTGCAAAAGAGTGGCTATGCTCCAGAAACGATTGATTTTATTATCCTTGCAACGATTACACCCGACTCTGCTATGCCGTCAACAGCAGCACGAGTTCAGGCCAATATTTGTGCAAGTCAAGCCTTTGCCTATGATTTGGTTGCAGCTTGTTCAGGCTTTGTCTTTGCTTTATCAACTGCTGAAAAGTTGATTGCTTCGGGTCGATACAAAAGAGGGATGGTCATTGGTGCAGAAACACTTTCCAAAACCCTTGATTGGTCAGATAGAAGCACGGCTGTTCTCTTTGGAGATGGTGCAGGAGGTGTCCTCTTAGATGTGGCAGAGCAACTGCATTTTCTAGGGGAAATTCATCGGACAGATGGTAGCAGAGGAATGGATTTACAATCGGGTGTGTTAGGACTTTCATCTCCTTTTTCAGAAACAAGTGTTCCTCATCCCTATCTGAAAATGGAAGGGCGCTCTATCTTTGAATTTGCGCTGCGAGATGTGACCAAGACCATACAAGACTTGCTCATCAGTCACGATTTATCAGATGATGAGATTGATTATTATTTATTACATCAGGCCAATCGACGGATTTTGGAAAAAATGGCTAAGAAATTAGGCAGTCATCTAGCGAAATTTCCAGCCAATATGGCCGAGTATGGCAATACCAGCGCAGCAAGTATTCCGATTTTACTATCGGAGTGTGTAGAACAGGGTAGCATTCTCCTTGACGGCAGCCAAACTTTGGTGATGAGTGGATTTGGCGGAGGCCTCACTTGGGGAGCTATTCTATTAAAACTTTAGTTAATGGACTGTTTTTACAGTTATTAAAAAATTTTATATTTTCTTTAAAGGAGAACTATCATGGCAGTATTTGAAAAAGTACAAGCAATTATTGTTGAAGAACTTGGTAAGGATGCAGAAGAAGTGACCCTTACAACAACATTTGAAGATTTAGATGCAGATTCATTGGACTTGTTCCAAGTTATTTCAGAAATCGAAGATGAATTTGATATTCAAATCGAATCAGAAGAAGGGTTGAACACGGTAGCTGATTTAGTGGCTTACGTAGAAGCACAAACAAAATAATATTCGTCAAAAATCAGTCGCTAACATTGAGTGAATGTCAGTTCTAGCAGAGATTAGCTTTGCTAGAACGCTTTCTAATCTTCACAATTCTTAATTGTAAAAGCTACTTAGGTGCTGATTGTGATTGAGTAGGAGTAGTCAAATGCTAGTTTCTAGCATTTTTACTAGGGTATATACTTTGACATTCAAAACATCTATATATCAAAGTATTTATAAAAAAGTAGTGAGTGAAAGATACTCACTTCCTTGTTTAGTTAATTGTTTGAATATCAAATGATTAACTAAGCAAATGAAGAATTGAAAGAGGACAGTATGCAAACAAAAATTACAGAACTGCTTGGTATTGATTATCCTATTTTCCAAGGTGGAATGGCTTGGGTCGCAGATGGTGATCTAGCTGGTGCGGTATCCAATGCAGGAGGTCTAGGGATTATCGGTGGCGGAAATGCCCCAAAAGAGGTTGTCAAAGCCAATATTGACAAGGTTAAATCATTAACTGACAAGCCATTTGGAGTCAACATCATGCTCTTATCACCTTTTGTAGAAGACATTGTTGATTTAGTCATTGAAGAAGGTGTCAAAGTGGTAACGACTGGAGCTGGAAATCCAGGGAAGTATATGGAACGGTTTCATGCTGCGGGAATTACAGTCATTCCAGTTGTTCCAAGTGTTGCCCTTGCAAAACGCATGGAGAAACTAGGTGTTGATGCTGTCATCGCAGAAGGTATGGAAGCTGGTGGCCATATTGGAAAATTGACGACTATGACTTTGGTCCGACAGGTAGTTGAGGCAGTATCCATTCCTGTTATTGCGGCAGGAGGAATTGCAGATGGTGCTGGTGCGGCAGCGGCCTTTATGCTAGGAGCGGAGGCAGTACAAGTTGGGACACGCTTTGTTGTCGCAACAGAATCCAATGCTCATCCAAACTTCAAGGCTAAGATTCTCAGGGCAAAAGATATTGATACCACTGTTTCCGCTCAAGTCGTAGGTCATCCTGTACGTGCTATCAAAAATAAGTTGGCAACAGCTTATGCAAGCGCGGAAAAAGACTTTCTACGTGGGGAAAAAACAAGCGAAGACATTGAAGTCTTAGGAGCTGGCGCTTTGCGTAATGCGGTTGTAGACGGTGATGTGGATTATGGCTCAGTCATGGCTGGACAGATTGCTGGCTTGATTAGAAAAGAAGAGTCATGTGCGGAGATTGTGCGTGATATTTATGACGGAGCAGCTCGTGTCATCAAGGAACAGGCTACACGTTGGGCAATAAGTGGAGAATAAGATGACAAAAAGAGCCTATTTATTTGCTGGTCAAGGTGCTCAATATCTTGGAATGGGGCGTGACCTCTATGACCAGTATGAAATTGTGAGACAAACTTTTGATGAAGCAAGAAGTGTTCTTGGTTATGATTTACGGCACTTGATTGACTCAGATGAGGAAAAACTGAATCAAACTCGCTATACTCAGCCAGCGATTTTGACGACTTCAGTTGCCATTTGGCGTTTGTTGCAGGAAAAGGGAGCAAGCGCAGATATGGTGGCCGGTCTCTCTCTAGGTGAATATAGTGCCCTGGTAGCTTCAGGTGCTTTAGATTTTAAAGAGGCGGTTGCCCTGGTAGCTAAGCGTGGTGAATATATGGAGACTGCTGCGCCGGCAGGTAGTGGTAAAATGGTGGCCGTCCTGAATGCGGATTTACATATAATTGAACAAGCCTGTCAAGAAGCTTCAGAATATGGCATTGTGGCAGCTGCTAACTACAACACACCTGCTCAAATCGTGATTGGTGGTGAAGTTGCTGCAGTCGATAGGGCTTTAGATTTGCTGAAAGAAGCAGGGGTGAAGCGCTTGATCCCCCTCAATGTATCAGGACCTTTTCACACAGCCTTATTAGAACCTGCTTCAAAGCAATTAGCAACAGCCTTGGCGACGGTTTCCTTTCATGATTTTACCCTTCCCTTGGTTGGCAATACGCTGGCTCAGGTGATGACCAAAGAAGAAATCGTTCCTCTTTTGACGCGCCAGGTGATGGAACCTGTTCGTTTCTATGATTCGATTGCTTGTATGCAGGCAGCTGGGGTAACAGAATTTGTTGAAATTGGGCCAGGAGCAGTCTTGTCAGGTTTTTTGAAAAAAATTGATCGCTCAGCACGTGTCCATCAGGTCGAAAATCTCGCTACACTGGCAATATTTATGGCAGAGGAGTAAAAAATGGAAGTAAAGGGAAAAAATGTCTTGATTACAGGATCTAGTCGTGGAATTGGACTGGGTATTGCCCATGAATTTGCCAGACAAGGAGCTAATATTATCTTAAATGGGCGCAATAGTATTTCAGAAGAGGTGATAGAGAGTTTTGCATCTTATGGTGTTCAAGTCCATGTAGTGCTAGGCAATGTTGCGGACTCTAGTGAAGCACAGCGTATGGTAGCAGAAGCCATTGAATATGCAGGTTCTGTCGATATTTTGGTTAACAATGCTGGTATTACCAAAGACGGTTTGGCACTAAGGATGTCAGAAGATGATTTTGAAGGGGTACTGAAGGTTAATCTGACAGGGACTTTTAATATGACACAGGCTGTATTGAAACCGATGACCAAGGCGAAAGCTGGAGCAATTATCAATTTGTCTAGTGTCGTGGGGTTGACAGGGAATGCCGGTCAGGCCAATTATGCAGCTTCTAAAGCAGGCGTGATTGGATTGACCAAGTCGATTTCCCGTGAGGTTGCCGGTCGAAATATCCGTGTCAATGCGATTGCACCAGGTTTTATCGAGTCAGATATGACAGCTGTTTTACCGGATAAGATTAAGACAGCTATGTTAGGGCAAATTCCGATGAAACGTTTTGGGTTGGTACAAGAAGTAGCAGAAGTTGCTGTATTTCTCGCTCGCCAAGAATACCTCACAGGTCAAGTGATCGCCATAGATGGTGGCTTAACCATGCAATAAAGGAGTAAGATATGACAACAAACCGTGTAGTAGTAACAGGATATGGCCTAACATCGCCAATCGGAAATACACCTGAAGAATTTTGGAATAGCTTGAAGTCTGGAAAAGTCGGAATTGGACCAATTACCAAATTTGATACGAGCGACTACAATGTCCACAATGCTGCAGAAGTGACCGATTTTCCATTTGATAAGTATTTCGTCAAAAAAGATAGCAACCGCTATGATTTGTATTCTCTATATGCTTTATATGCAGCTCACGAGGCAGTTGCTCATGCTGCTTTAGATACCGATAACCTAAATCGCGACCGTTTTGGTGTTATTTTATCAACAGGTATCGGTGGAATCAAGGAGATTGAAGAGCAGGTTGAAAAAATGAATACCAAGGGCGCAAAGCGAATTCGACCTATGACCCTTCCTAAGGCTCTTCCGAATATGGCTGCTGGCAATATTGCTATGCAGGTTGGGGCAAATGGCATTTGTAAATGTGTGATTACCGCTTGTGCTTCATCTAATGATGCGATAGGCGAAGCTTTTCGTGAAATCAAATTTGGATTTCAAGATGTCATTTTAGCAGGCGGCTCAGAAGCTGCGATTACACCGTTTGCAATCGGCGGTTTCCAAGCCTTAACAGCCCTCTCCACCACGGAAGATCCAGAGAGAGCTTCTATTCCCTTTGATAAGGAGCGTAATGGTTTTGTCATGGGGGAAGGAGGAGCTGTCCTTGTTTTGGAAAGTTTGGAGCATGCCACAAAACGTGGAGCGACTATTTTAGCAGAAATCGTAGGATATGGAAATACCTGCGATGCCCACCACATGACCTCTCCTCATCCAGAAGGACTTGGTGCCATTAAGGCGATGAAGTTAGCCATTGGTGAAGCAGGTTTAGAACCTAAAGATATTGATTATATCAACGCCCATGGAACTTCTACTCCAGCTAATGAGAAGGGCGAGAGCCAAGCGATTGTAGCAGTATTTGGGACGAATACGCCAGTTTCTTCTACCAAATCTTACACTGGTCATCTCTTAGGAGCAGCAGGAGCCGTTGAGGCGGTTGCGGTGATTGAGGCCATGCGCCATTCTCATGCACCAAAGACAGCGGGAACGACAGAATTGTCCGATTACATTGAAGCAGATGTCATTTATGGTCAAGGTCGTGATATGGAAATCCGCCATGCTATTTCAAATACCTTTGGTTTCGGTGGCCATAATGCCGTGATTGCTTTTAAACGTTGGGAGGATTAAGTGAACAATACTGAGATTAAGGACTTGATGGCCCAATTTGATCAATCAAGTCTACGGGAATTTTCTTATACAAACGACGGTATTCAACTCGTCTTTAGTAAAAATGAACACAAGGCTGAGTCGGTTGGATCAAGTATTCAGTCAGCTACCCCAGCAGGAGGTATGTCAGAGCTGAGAGTTGAAGCAATCAGTACAGCAAGAGTAGCAGAAAGGGCTCCTGAAACCGTGAGCGAAGGGACAGTTGTGGACAGTCCGCTCGTAGGAGTAGCCTATCTATCTCCGTCACCAGATAAGGCAGCCTTTGTTTCAGTTGGTGATACTGTTAAAAAAGGTCAAACCGTGATGATTATCGAGGCTATGAAGGTGATGAATGAAATTCCTGCACCGTGTGATGGTGTAGTAGCAGAAGTCTTGGTTGCTAATGAAGCTGTGGTTGAATTTGGACAAGGATTGGTACGGATTGTATGATGACGATACAAGAAATAAAAGAAGCTCTTCCTCATCGTTATCCGATGCTTTTAGTTGATCGGGTGCTGGAGGTTAGAGAAGATGAAATTGTAGCGCTAAAAAATGTGACCATGAACGAACCGTTCTTTAATGGGCATTTTCCAGACCATCCTGTTATGCCAGGAGTTCTGATTATGGAAGCCCTAGCGCAGACAGCAGGTGTTTTGGAACTGTCTAAGGAAGAGAACAAGGGGAAATTGGTATTTTACGCAGGTATGGACAAGGTAAAATTTAAAAAGCAAGTTGTGCCAGGAGACCAGCTCATCATGACAGCTCGTTTTGTCAAACGCCGTGGGACGATTGCAGTTGTTGAAGCCAAAGCGGAAGTAGACGGTGTACTCGCAGCAAGTGGAACCCTAACCTTTGCGGTAGGTGTCTGAGTTTGGAAAATAGAGAGTGAGAACCCTTTTGAGGTTCCAAACTCCCTTACAAGTCTGACAATTACTGCGTCAAACTGTTAAAACGATAAAATGTAATGGGATACGGGGCTTTTGTCCCAAACTCTAGTCAAATAGTGCTGTTTTTATAGAGTACGAAGAGGAAGGAGGAGAACATGTTTCAAAAAATACTCATCGCAAATCGTGGAGAAATTGCTGTGCGGATTATTCGTGCGGCACGCGAATTGGGAATTGCAACAGTTGCAGTTTATTCAACGGCTGATAAGGAAGCTTTGCATACGATGTTAGCAGATGAAGCTATTTGTATTGGTCCAGCTCGTTCGAGAGATTCCTATCTAAACATGAATGCCATTATTTCTGCAGCTGTCGTAACAGGGGCGCAAGCTATTCACCCAGGCTTTGGCTTTTTAAGTGAAAATTCTACCTTTGCGACTCTTTGTTCCGAAGTAGGAATTAAATTTATCGGACCGTCTGGAGCAGTTATGGATGCCATGGGGGATAAAATCAATGCTCGAAAAAAGATGATTGAAGCAGATGTCCCTGTGATTCCAGGCTCAGACGGAGAAGTATTTACAGCTGAAGAAGCCCTTGCCATTGCTGAAAAAATTGGTTATCCTGTCATGCTAAAAGCCTCGGCTGGTGGTGGCGGAAAAGGAATCCGCAAGGTGGAAAAAGCAGCAGACCTGAGTACAGCTTTTGAGTCTGCTTCTAGCGAAGCCAAGGCCGCTTTTGGAAATGGGGCTATGTATCTTGAGCGGGTCATTTACCCAGCAAGACATATTGAGGTTCAAATTTTAGCAGACCAATACGGTCATGTTGTCCATTTAGGAGAGCGAGATTGCTCCCTGCAGCGTAATAATCAAAAGGTTCTTGAAGAAGCTCCGTCCATTGCTATTGGGCAAACCCTTCGTGAACAGATTGGCCAAGCAGCAGTACGAGCAGCCCAGTCTGTTGGGTATGAAAATGCAGGAACGATTGAATTTCTGCTAGACGAAGCAAGTGGTCAGTTTTATTTCATGGAAATGAACACCCGTGTTCAGGTAGAACATCCTGTAACAGAATTTGTCACGGGCATTGATATTGTCAAGGAGCAGATTCGTATTGCTGCAGGGCAAGAATTGAGTGTGATTCAAGACGAGATTAGGATTCAGGGTCATGCCATTGAGTGTCGCATTAATGCTGAAAATCCAGCCTTTAACTTTGCCCCAAGTCCCGGGAAGATTTCCAATCTTTACCTACCGAGTGGTGGTGTCGGAGTGCGAGTGGATTCGGCGGTTTATCCAGGGTATACAATTCCGCCCTACTACGACAGCATGATTGCTAAGGTCATTGTTCATGGTGGCAATCGTTTTGAAGCCCTGATGAAAATGCAACGTGCCTTGTATGAGTTAGAGATTGATGGACTGGTGACCAATACAGATTTCCAATTGGACTTGATTGCGGATAAACGTGTGGTAGCAGGAGATTATGACACAGCCTACCTCATGGAAGACTTTTTACCTCGTTATCGTGGAGTAGTAGAGTAATACACTATAAAAATTAACATCTGACTAACTTCCACAATTGAGAATTGTGGAAGGCTGGAAATAGAAAGAGCGTAGCTCGCCCCTTACAATTGAGAATTGTGGAAGGCTGGAAATAGAAAGAGCGCAGCTCGCCCCTTGCAATTGAGAATTGTGGAAGGTGATAGATAAAACTAGCGTAGCTTGTGTCCTAAAAACCGCAGGGTTAACGACATCAGATATTGATTTTTGACGAGTAGAAGTGAGGCTAATCAGTAGTAAAGAAGGAGGAGCCAATGGCTTTATTTAGAAAAAAGGATAAATACATTCGCATCAATCCCAATCGATCGCTCATTAACACAACTTCTCAGAATAAGCCCGAAGTGCCGGATGCCCTATTTTCAAAATGTCCTGCCTGCAAACGTCTGATTTATCAGAAAGAGTTGGGTCAGGAGAAAATGTGCCAGCATTGTTCCTACACCTTTCGCATTAGTGCCTATGAGCGTCTGGCCTTAACTGTTGATGAGGGAACATTTGAAGAATTGTTTACAGGTATTGAAACGACCAATCCTCTCAATTTCCCCCAGTATACCGAAAAGTTAGCAGCAGTCCGTGCGAAAACAGGTTTGGATGAAGCGGTATTGACAGGAAAGGCAGAGATTTTAGGTCAGGAAGTAGCACTCGGTATTATGGATGCCTCCTTTATCATGGCTAGTATGGGGACCGTGGTCGGCGAAAAAATCACCCGTTTGTTTGAATATGCGACAGAGCAACAGTTGCCGGTCGTCCTTTTTACAGCTTCGGGCGGTGCTCGGATGCAGGAAGGGATTATGAGCCTCATGCAAATGGCAAAGATTTCTGCAACTGTTAAGCGCCATTCCAATGCAGGTTTGTTCTATTTGACCATTTTGACCGATCCAACGACAGGTGGGGTAACCGCCTCCTTTGCTATGGAGGGTGACATTATCCTAGCTGAGCCACAAGCCTTAGTAGGCTTTGCGGGCCGTCGTGTGATTGAAACGACTGTTCGAGAGCAGCTACCAGATGATTTTCAAAAGGCTGAATTTTTACAAGAACATGGATTTGTCGATGCGATTGTCAAGCGGCAAGCATTACGGGAAACCATTGGCTACCTAGTCCGATTGCATGGAGGAAAGAGATGACGGAGATAGCAAAAATCATTCGGCAGGCACGTGATCAGGCTCGATTGACCAGTCTGGACTATGCGCGTCTGCTCCTAGATGACTTTATGGAATTGCATGGTGATCGTCAATTTCGTGATGACGGTGCGGTCATCGGTGGAGTCGGTTTTTTGGGTGGAGAGCCTGTGACAGTTGTGGGCATCCAAAAAGGGAAAAGCTTGCAGGATAATCTCAAGCGCAATTTTGGTCAGCCACATCCAGAAGGGTATCGAAAGGCCTTGCGCTTGATGAAGCAGGCTGAGAAATTTGGTCGGCCAATTCTGACGTTGATTAATACGGCTGGAGCCTATCCAGGAATCGGTGCGGAAGAGCGTGGCCAAGGGGAGGCGATTGCTCGTAATCTCATGGAAATGAGTGATTTAAAGGTTCCCATTATTGCTCTGATCATCGGTGAGGGGGGATCAGGTGGCGCACTCGCCCTAGCAGTAGCAGACCGAGTCTGGATGTTAGAGAATGCAATCTATGCAGTGCTTAGTCCAGAGGGATTTGCCTCTATTTTATGGAAAGATGCCAGTCGTGCTATGGAAGCTGCCAAGCTCATGAAAATCACCTCCTATGAGTTATTGGAAATGGGAGTGGTTGACAAGGTTATTTCAGAAAAAGGCAGTCAAACAGAAGTTGTGGAAGTCTTGAAAGAAGAGTTGATTGCTAGCTTTGCAGAGTTACAATCTCGTTCAAGAGAACAATTAGTCGCAGAACGGTATGAGCGTTTCCGAAAATATTAAAAAGTGAGGAAGAGCGTGATTTCATCGAAATCGCCTATCCTCACTTTTGGGTTCTTCTGCTACTTCCTACATTATAGTGAATTGAGAAAGAAATAGGACAAGGCAAGGATCAGCAGATAGAACTGGCGTTCATCAAAGCGACTAACCTTTATTCAATTCACTATACAAACGTATCTAGTTTTCTATCGTCAAGTGTCTATCTTTCAGGTTTCATTTTTTTCTGTGAGAAAATGCTCTCTGAGTTTCAGGTCTAGCCTTCTTTCACGAAAGATTTGCTCCCTAAGTTTCAAGTTTCACTTTCTTTCACGCAAACATAGTTCCCTATCTTCTAAGTTTTGCCTTCTTTTGTGAAAAATCGCTTCCTAGACTTCCAGTCTTACATTTTTCTGTGAGAAAATGCTCTCTGAGTTTCAGGTCTAGTCTTCTTCCATGAAAGATTTGTTCCCTAAGTTTCAAGTTTCGCTTTTTTCACGAAAAATATGCTCCCTATCTTCTAAGTTTTGCCTTCTTTCGAGAAAAATCGCTTCCTAGACTTCCAGTCTTACATTTTTCTGTAAAAAATCATTCCCTAAGTTTCGAGTCGGATTTTCTTTCACGCAAACATAGTTCTTTAGCTTCTCAGTCTCGCCAAAAAGAGATGAAATAGGGGAATGTGGCAGCATTTATAATCATCAAACCAGTTGAGCATTGCTCAACTGGTTTCAGCTTGAAGAAAAAGTCTTTTTATTGCCACCATCCTCATGTGCTTTCGGACATCAGCGACTTCCTTCGGAGTAAAATAATCCAGTGGATTATTTTAGCCCGAGCCCAGAAACAAAGGAGCGAGGATAATCGATTTCAGCGAAATCACGACTTCTGTCTCACTCCCACTTTTAGCACGGCGGAGGTGGCGGTATTGTGCTCGCTACGCTCGCAAATTTTCTAACCTTAAAACTACAGAAAATGAAAGATCATTGTACTGTTTTTCTGAATTGTGAGGTCGCGAATTAAAATCAGAAGAAGGGCTAGAGGATAGCTCTTCCTCTATTCTATAAAACGGTCTTATTTCGGTGCAATGATTTCTGCCCCGCCCATGTATGGTCGAAGGACTTCTGGAATAGTCACAGAGCCGTCTGCGTTTTGGTAGTTTTCAAGAATGGCAGCGACAGTACGACCTACAGCCAGTCCTGAACCGTTTAAGGTATGAAGGAGTTTGACCTTACCATCTGCCTCATCACGGTAGCGGATTTGGGCACGGCGTGCTTGGAAATCTTCAGTATTAGAGCAGCTAGAAATTTCACGGTAGGTATTTTGGGCAGGAATCCAGACTTCTAAATCGTAGGTCTTCGCAGCGGAGAAGCCCATGTCGCCTGTGCAAAGAGCAAGAACGCGGTAAGGAAGTCCTAGTTTTTGAAGGATGTTTTCTGCGTTGGCTGTCATTTTCTCTAGTTCTTCGTAAGATTCTTCTGGTTTGGCAAATTTGACCATTTCAACTTTATGGAATTGGTGCAGGCGAATCAAACCACGAGTGTCACGGCCAGCAGAGCCAGCTTCTGAACGGAAAGATGGGCTCATAGCGGTGAAGTAAATAGGCAAGTCTTTACCGTCTAAAATTTCATCACGGTAGTAGTTGGTAAGCGGTACTTCGGCTGTTGGGATAAGGACAAAGTTGGTTTGGTCAAGTTCAAAGGTATCTTCCTTGAATTTTGGATATTGCCCTGTTCCAAACATAGAATCGTGGTTGACCATGTAAGGAGTGATGATTTCCTGATAACCTTCAGCGATATGCTCATCAAGCATGAAGTTATAGAGGGCACGTTCCAAGCGAGCACCGAGGTTCTTATAGAAGAGGAAGCGAGCGCCGGTTACCTTGGCTCCACGTTCCCAGTCAAGAATATCCAAGTCCTCCCCTAGATCCCAGTGCGCTTTTGGTTCAAAGTCGAATTCGCGCGGTGTTCCCCAACGACGCACTTCGACATTTTCTTCTTCGTCTGCCCCAACTGGTACGCTATCATGGGGTGTATTTGGTAAGATGACGAGAATAGCTTGTAATTCCTCGTCTATTGCAAGGAGTTCAGCATCGAGTTCCTTGATCGTTGCAGAGAGTGTTTGCATGGCTGCAATCTTATCGTCTGCATTTTCCTTGTTACGCTTTGCTTGGGCAATTTCAGCTGATACGGTATTGCGCTCGGCCTTGAGCTCTTCTACCTTGACCAATACCTCACGGCGTTTGGCATCGAGTTCTTTGATTTGAGCTAGGGTTTCAGTTGCTACTCCACGGGTTGCGAGTTTTGTAGCGACACCGTCAAAATCGGCACGAATACGTTTGATATCTAACATGATTTTCCTCCTATAAAAAATACACCCATGAACGTGTTGGAGTGACAGAGCCACGGTTCCATCCAACTTCACATGAGTGCACTTGTTTTTCTATTAAAGTGGTTTAAACGGTAGAATTTCATATCACTTGTTTATCTGCTCACAGCGACCGCAGACTTTCTGAAAAACGCCTGATACTACTTATCCGTTGAGATGATTATACTTGATTTTTTACTTTTTGGCAAATAGATTTTTAAAAAAGTGACCGATTGTTTGTAAAAGAGTGGGTAATTTAACGACTTTTTCATTACCAATATAGTTTCTAGCATGTTTGAGAATGCTACCAGCATCTTTAGAGGCAAAAAGAAATTTCCCCTGATCGGTAAAGACTTGGAAATGCCGGCTGACATTTTTTCCAGAAACATTTGCACCAATTTGTAGGACATTTTCCCAAGGGATTTGGATATAGTCTTCCACATTGGCATCGGCGTAGAATTCTAGAGCCTTGTCACCAACTAAAAATTTGCCGACTTTTCCTCCGATGCCAAGGTAGGAAACACCAGTTGTCTGAAAATCGACCTGTTTATTTTGCGATTGTGCCATGAGTCATCCTTTCGTGTTGCTCTTCTTATTATATCATAAAAAGAAGGCCGAAACCTTCTTTTTTGATACTCTGTAAACCTTAACGTTCTGACTATGCAATGCAGTACCGCTAGAACTGAAGTTCAGCAAGGTGAGTGAACAAGGTCAGAGTTTGATGTTTGGCGAGTATTACATGATACCTGCTACACGAGCAAGGATACCAACGATAAAGAGTCCAATGATGATAGTGATTGGAGAAACTTTTTTCTTCAACAACCACATACATAGGAAGGTAAGGAGCAAGTTCATGAATCCTGGAATCAAACCATTCAAGTTATCTTGGAAGGTTGTGACCTTAGTAGGAGTTTGTGAAAGTCCTTGACCAACTTGTTCAAAGGCTTGGCGAATTCCTTCGCTACCAGCTGGCAATTGATCCCAATGGATGTATGCTTCTTTCGCAAGTGGCACTTCAGATACTTTGAAGGCAAAGTTGATAGATACCCAACGTTGTGCCAAGACAGCAAGGATAAACATACCAAGGATAGAAGCTCCTTTTGTGATGTCTTGCAAGATACCACCTGACATGTCTTTGGTAATTTCAGAACCAGCCTTGTAGCCGATTTCTTGCGTGTACCACAAGAAGGACATACGAATCAAGTTCCATGCGATGAAGAAGAGAAGTGGGCCGATGATGTTTCCTGTAAGGGCAAGAGAGGCACCAAGAGAACCAAGGATTGGGCGAACAGTAAACCAGAAGACTGGGTCACCGATACCAGCAAGAGGTCCCATCATACCGATTTTTACCCCTTGGATTGCAGCATCGTCAATGTCCGCACCATTTGCACGTTCTTCTTCAAGAGCAAGTGTCACACCGATAATAGGAGCAGCTACGTATGGGTGCGTATTGAAGAATTCCATGTGGCGTTTCAGAGCCGCAGCTTGATCTTCTTTGTTCGTGTATAATTTTTTAAGAGCAGGTACTAAAGAGTAAGCCCAACCCAAGTTTTGCATACGCTCGAAGTTCCAAGAAGCCTGAAGAAATTGTGAACGCCACCATACTTTTTTACGGTCGTTTACGGAAAGTTGTAGTTTTTCTGACATTGTAAATCTCCCTTCTTAGTAATCTTCTAAGATATCGCCGATTGGGTCGTTAGAGGTAGCACCTCCGCCACCATTTCCACCTGTTTTTGAAAGGTGAAGGTAGATAAGGGCGATGGCAACACCAAGAGCACCAAAACCGATAAGGGTGATTTGAGTGACAGCAGCAAGTACGAAACCAATCGCAAAGAATGGCCATACTTCGCGGGTTGCCATCATGTTAATAACCATAGCAAAACCAACAGCTACTACCATACCACCACCGACTTGCATACCGCCTTTGAGCCACTCAGGCATGAGGTTAAGCATAGCTTGGACAGACTCAGCAGGAATCGCAAGAAGCAGAGCGGCAGGAATCGCGATACGAAGTCCTTGAAGTGAAAGAGCGATTAAGTGGTAGCGTTCAATTGCAGCGAAGTTTCCTTTTTCAGCAGCAGCATCAGCTCCGTGCACAAGAGCAACAGAAGCAGTACGAACGAGCATTGTAAGGAAAAGACCTGCAATCGCAAGAGGGATAGCAATCCCTTGAGCAACGCTGATAGCTCCTTGTGAGAAGTCGCCACCTTTTACAAGGATGATAGCAGCAGCAATAGAAGCAAGAGCAGCATCAGGAGCGATAGCAGCTCCGATGTTAGACCAGCCGAGAGCGACAAGTTGAAGTGCACCACCAAGTGCAACACCAGCTGCAAGGTTACCTGTTACAAGACCGACAAGGGTACAAGCAACGATTGGTTGGTGAAATTGGAATTGGTCGAGGACACCTTCCATACCAGCAAGGAATGCAACTACGACGACCAAAATCATTGAAAGTAATGACATGATAAATCCTTTCTTTTCATAACGATATAAGATGAGGTTGAAAACGATTGTTTCTTCCTCTTATTGTGCCAAGAATGATTGAATTGGGTTCATCTGGATAGGCATACCCAAGTGTGATAGGCGAACAGCTCAAGTTTGCCGATGAATGAAACCGTCAATCAGACCACAATTTCTAATTAGAAATTAGTGGGGCACATTTGCTTTGTTGATTAAGTCAAACAAGTCTTTCTTCGAGTCGTTTGGCACCTTACGAACGTCAAATTCAACGCCTAAATCACGTAATTTTTCAAAGGTTGCGACATCTTCTTTGTCCATAGAAAGTACATTGTTGACCATGGTTTTACCAGTTGAATGCGCCATTGAGCCGACATTCAAGGTCTTGATTGGCACACCGCCTTCGATTGCACGAAGTGCATCTTGAGGTGTTTCAAATAAGATAAGGGCATGGGTATTTCCGAAGCGAGGATCTTTTGCAACGTCAATCAATTTCTGGATTGGTACGACATTTGCTTTGACATTTCCTGGTGCAGCTTGTTTGATCAATTCTTTACGAAGTGAATCAGCAGCTACTGAGTCAGAAGCAACGATGATTCGGTCTGCTTTTGAATCAGGTGTCCAAGCAGTTGCAACTTGACCGTGCAAGAGGCGTGTGTCAATACGAGCAAGGTTGATTTTTAATTTCCCATCTCCGATGACTGTTCCCTCAGGAATAGCAGCTTGTGCGACTGCAACTGTTGGTGCAGCGGCTGCTTCTTCTACAGGGTTCAATTCTTCTGGAAGGGCTTTGATTCCGTCTTTAGATTCTTTGATGATGTTAGCAGCGACAGCGGCAACGCCTGCATTTGCATCCATCATCCGTTCTGTGTAGGCTTGAATTAACATTGGCAAATTCAAGCCAGTAATGATAGCGAAGGTGCGGTCTGGATTTTCTCCCATAACACGACTTGCTTGGTTAAATGGTGACCCACTCCATAGGTCAGCAAGAACCAAGATTTCGTCATTCGCATCAAAAGTAGCCACGGCATCGTTGAATTTAGCGTATAAATCGTCTGGCCCCTCGTTTGGCATAAAGGTTACAACTTGAACTTTTTCTTGTTCGCCAAAAATCATCGAACCAGATTGATGAATACCTGCAGCAAATTCACCATGGCTTGCAATAATGATTCCGATACTCATTATGTTTCCTCCTAAGTAATTTTCCAATCATTGAACAAGCTACCTTCAGTATATTGTGCCTATCTACAGTTTCTGAATGTTGTAGTCTAAATCAATGACTAAAGTTCTCCATGTTGCTATTTTGAGCCGACATTTCCGAACTGTCTTATTATAAAACGTTTTCAAATCCTCTGTCAAGTAGATATGTGCTGTTTGGAAGTAAATTTTTCAAGGATTTCTGAAAAATGGTCTATACATTTACAAACAAGTTTGCATGAGAGTTGATAAATAAAGGAATTGGAGGATTCTGAAATAAGAAAAAAAGATGACAGAGAAGTGTGACATCCGATTACTCCAACACTTCTCTACATTGTTGGGGGTATTCATGTCCCTATTTCTGAGAACAATAATAGTGGATTGAGAACTGAACACGGACTAAGAGCTATGTAAAAAAGAGACTCAGATGTTCCAACTTTAGTTGATTACAGCTGAGGCTCCCTTTAGGGATAGATTGCCTTGTGTTCACCGAACACATCGTCCATCTCCTATCTTACCGTAGCTGTTACGAGCTTGCTCGTTCTACAGATACGGATGCCCTATGGGTATACTTTGCTCTTGACGCCCTTGTATCTTATGAAACTGAACACGGGCTAAGCACTGTGTGAAAAAGATAAGTCTTCCTAGCTCCAAAGGTATAGTATACCTTTGGAGGTGAGTGATAGGAGTTTGCAGAGCAAACTCTCCTTTGGCTCTTCGTCAGATTTCCTATTTTCACTTTGTGCTTTATACGCTCTCGTATCTTATGAAGGAATAGGACACGGCAAGGAGTTGCAGATGGAACTGGCGTTAATTGAGGATTACTCCATAATCCCTATTTCCAACCTTCAACAGTCTACTGGACTATTGAAGCAAAGCGACTTATACTCGTCAAAAATCAAAGTCTGACGTCGTTAACTCACCTTGCTGAACTTCAGTTCTAGCTACGATTTCGTTGTCTAGTCAGATTTTGATTTTTATAGAGTATAACGATGTCCTAATCTTTATTCAATTCACTATATCAAAAATGTGAACGGTGATTTTGACTGAGTAGGATCATCATCAGCCTACAAAAAATCAACGCCCAAAGAGGGAATTGATTCCTTAGTCTAAAAATAGTTTGCGTAGCTCTCTTGCCACGCCGTCTTGGTCATTTGTTAACTCTGTCAGACGATCAGCATGTGGAAGAAGAGTGTCACTTGCATTTTTCATGGCATAGCCAATACCTGCTAGGGAGAGCATTTGGACATCGTTTTGTTCATCGCCAAAGGCAATGAGATCCTTTGCGTCCATACGGTAGTGGTCGAGGAGATAGGATAAGGCAGAGGCTTTGGTAACGCCCTTTGCACAGGTCTCAAGGATATTGAGAGGACCACCCCAAGTATTGATTTCCAGCTCATTATTGAAATGGTGGCTGATTTCATCGGCTAGGGCGTATTTATCTGTTGCTCGTGTCTGCATCAAGATAGAGTGAGGATCTGTTGTAATACGTTCTGGTTTCATCAGAGTATCGGGGGTAATTTGCTCGACTCCTAGAAGAGCAGGATTGAAATGATCTAAATAATTTTGGGTGATGAAAAACTTATTTTTGTACTCTCCGGCAATAAAATCGGCTTCAAATCGTTCTTCTTCTTTTAGAAAGTCAATCAGATAATGCTTATCGATGAGAATATTTTTCTCCCATTTCCAGCGCTGTTCAGGAATATGAATCAGTGAGCCATTAAAATTTATCATGGGAGTGGAAAGTCCTAAATCTTGGTAATACTGGCGTGCCATGCGGTAGGGACGACCTGTTGCGATAATTACAGTATGGCCTGCTTCTTGGACCTGTCGAATGGTTTCAATAGTAAGGTCACTTAATTGGCTATTGTTGTTTAACAAGGTTCCGTCCAAATCGAGAGCAATCATTTTTTTTGTCATACAGGAACTCCTTTCAGTCAGCTAATACATTTCAGTATAACAGATTAAGCTCTGTCTGGCAAAACATAGAGAGTTGGAAGGAAATTGAAAAGAGTTCGTCTTATCAGTCTATAATTAGAAAAAAGCATCGGAAAAACCGAACGTTTTAGAGTAGAAACAGGGAAATAGTAAAAAAAGAAAACATTTTCACGAACAATAGACTTGAAAAGTGAATATTTTTAGGTTATAATGTGTTTATCGTTCGTAAATAAAGGAGATTTTTTGAAAAATGGACAACTATTTTGGTCTAAAAGAAAATGGAACAACAGTTTCAACAGAAATAATGGCGGGTATGACGACCTTCTTTGCCATGTCCTATATCTTGTTTGTCAATCCAAGTGTACTTAGTGTAGCAGGAATGCCTTCTCAAGCGGTGTTCTTGGCAACTATTATTGCCAGCGCGGTTTCTACCTTAATCATGGGCTTATTTGCTAATGTTCCATATGCGCTAGCACCAGGGATGGGATTGAATGCCTTCTTTACTTATACCGTTGTTATCGGTCTTGGCTTTACTTGGCAGGAAGCTCTTGCTATGGTCTTCCTCTGTGGCTTGTTCAACATCTTTATCACGGTTACAAAGGTACGTAAGAGTATTATCAAGGCGATTCCAGTTAGCTTACAACATGCGATTGGTGGTGGTATTGGGGTTTTCGTTGCCTATCTTGGTTTCAAAAATGCTAACCTCATCACATTTTTAACGTCAGGTTCTGATATTATTACAGTCAATGGTGTGGCTCCTGCTGATGCAACAGCAGATACTTTCTCAAATGGTGTCTTTTCTGTTTTTGCAGGTGGTGGAGTTGTTCCAGCGATTTCAACCTTTACAAATCCTAGTGTTCTCTTAACCGTCTTTGGTTTGATTTTAACAGCTATCTTAGTTATTAAAAATGTTCGCGGTGGGATTCTTATTGGGATTATTGCAACAACTCTTGCGGGAATTCCAATCGGTGTAGTCGATATTTCTTCTATTAATTTTGCAGAAAATCATATCGGTAGTGCCTTTGCAGAATTGGGAACAACCTTCCTTGCAGCTTTTGGTGGCATGGCTTCTCTCTTCAGCAATACAGAACGCTTGCCATTGGTCCTTATGACAATTTTCGCTTTCAGTTTGTCTGATACCTTTGATACGCTTGGAACCTTTATCGGAACTGGTCGTAAGACAGGTATTTTCTCAGCAGAAGATGAAGCAGCTCTTGAAAACGGAAAAGGCTTCAATTCAAAAATGGATAAGGCCCTCTTTGCGGATGCCATTGGTACCTCTATAGGTGCGATTTTCGGAACTTCAAATACAACAACCTATGTGGAGTCTGCTGCAGGTATTTCAGCAGGTGGTCGAACTGGTTTGACAGCAGTTACGACAGCTGTCTTGTTCTTACTTTCTATTTTAATCTTGCCATTTGTAGGGATTGTTCCAGCCGCTGCAACTGCTCCAGCACTTATCATCGTTGGGGTCATGATGGTTTCTTCTTTCCTTGATGTGGATTGGAGCAACTTTGAAGATGCTCTACCAGCTTTCTTTGCAGCCTTCTTCATGGCACTTTGCTTCTCCATTTCATACGGAATTGCAGCAGCCTTTATCTTCTATTGCTTGGTCAAAGTATCAACTGGAAAGACGAAAGAAATTCACCCAATTCTTTGGGGAGCAACAGCTCTGTTCATTCTGAACTTCATTATCTTAGCCATTTTATAAAGAATGGGGTATATATCATTGAAGCGGATAGGTCTTGACAGGCTTATTCGTTTTTTATATTTATAGTGGATTGAGAAAGAAATAGAAGAAGGCAAGGAGCTGCAGATAGAACTGGCGTTAATTGAGGATTACTCCATAATCCCTATTTCCAACCTTCAACAAGTCCACTGGACTATTGAAGTAAAGCGACTGAACGGTATCCTAACCTTTATTCAATTCACTAAAGTCTTCCATAATCAAATGACAAAGTCTTATTTCTATGGTATAATATAGGGCATGAAAAGCCATAACGAAGAAGAATTAATTGCGCTAGGCACTCGGATTGGTCAGCAGTTGCAGGCAGGAGATGTCCTTGTTTTAACAGGAGACTTAGGGGCTGGAAAAACTACGCTAACCAAGGGAATTGCTCTAGGTCTTGAGATTCAGCAGATGATAAAAAGTCCGACTTATACCATTGTTCGTGAATATGAGGGGCGCCTGCCGCTTTATCATTTGGATGTTTATCGTATTGGAGATGATCCAGATTCGATTGACTTAGATGATTTTTTATATGGAGATGGTGTGACAGTGATTGAGTGGGGAGAGTTGTTAGAGGCTTCCCTCTTGCATGATTTTCTCACGATTGTGATTGAAAAGACTAGCTTTGGTCGCCAACTATCCTTGCAGGCTCATGGGAAACGCAGTCAAATGCTAGTAGAAGAGATTGAACATGGGACAGATTGAGAAGGAAATCTTTTTTGAACAAGCTGACAGCACACATGCGGCAGCCTTTATTGATTTTATGAATCAGGTGGCAATTGAGACAGACTTTCTTGTTATGGATGAGACGGGTTTTCAGTTTACGCCAGATGAGCTAGCAGTTATTTTTGAAAATAGTCTGAGTAGTCCAAACCAACTTCATCTTCTTGCTTTATGCGGGGAAGAGGTGATTGGAGCGGTCACCGTTCGTGCTTCAAAGCAGTACCGAATCAGTCATATCGGGAATGTCTTTATCGCTCTACGAAAGGACTATTGGGGACATGGTATCGGACGTATTTTACTAGAAGAAGTGATTGAATGGGCAAAAAGCTACGGTATCATCAAACGGCTAGAGCTGACGGTTCAAGCTCGAAATGAGCGAGCTGTTGCCTTATATCAGAAGGTGGGTTTTGAAATAGAAGGCACTCAAAAATGGGGTGCAAGAACAGATGAAGGGGAATGGCTTGACCTGTATTATATGGGCAAGCTGATAGATGATAAATGAGTATTGGTAAGAAAATTTTTCTCATGCTACTCGCCATTATTGGCTTGACTGTCGGTGCGGGAGCATTATATGCAACAACTGTTTTGAATTATTCAACTGAGAGTTTTTCAAAAACCTATAAGTCCATCGAAGGACAAGAAGAGGACAAGGTCATTGAAGCAACAGAACCTCTTGCTGTTCTTCTGATGGGGGTTGATATGGACCAGGCTAGCCGTGGTGGGAACTGGGAAGATGGACGGAGCGATTCCATGATTTTGGTAACCGTTAATCCCAAGACCCAAAAGACGACAATGGTCAGTTTGACACGCGATATTATGGTTGAGATTGCAAATGCAGATGGAACGTCTAGCAGAACAGTAGAAAAACTGAACCATTCCTATAGTTATGGTCAAGCTCCGATGGCCATTGCAACGGTTGAAAAAATGCTTGATATTAACATTAATCGCTATGTTGAAATCAATATGGATGGTCTGATTGAGTTGGTTGATGCAGTTGGGGGCATTACGGTAAATAATACCTTAGGTTTTCCGATTTCAATCAGCGAGCATGAACCGGTCTATACTTCAGTTGTTGACCCAGGAGTTCAGCATATTAATGGAAATCAGGCTCTTGTATACTCTCGTATGCGTTATGATGATCCTGAAGGAGATATTGGTCGCCAAAAAAGGCAGCGTGAAGTGATTCAAGCGGTCGTTGGAAAGTTATTGCAACTAGACGGGATTACCCAATACAAGCCGATTTTAAATGCTGTTTCCAATAATATGCGTACCAATGTAGCCATTACTCCGTCAAGTTTGCCGGGCTTATTAGGCTATAAGGATTCCTTAAAGAATATTGAAACCTATCAGTTAGTCGGAAATGGTCAGTTAGTAGATGAACTATACTACCAAATTCCGACAAGTGAAGAATTGCTAGAAATTCAAAATGTCATTAAGAGTTCCCTAGGCTTACCGACGTCTACTGAATTGAAGACTAATGTTAGGGTAGCTGATTCGGTAGCTTCTATCCCATTAATTAATGCTTATACAGGTTTACCTGGAGTAACAGCTCCGATTGGAGGTAGCACCACATTTGTAGGAGAAACAGGACTTGATTCTTCACAATAAAGAGGGCGATTAATAGCTCCGTCAAGTTGTTTTTACAAATTGGGGAGCCTAACCTTTATGCAATTTACCATAACATAGTAGTTCGATTTTCTAGTATTTATACAGCAAAAAAAGACGATGCAGATCGTCTTTTTGTTATTTAGGAAGATATTATGCTAGTAGCATCTTTATTTTTCTTGGTATTTCTTTTGCACTTTCTGAATTTCGCTGATATTGCCAGCAATGCTTTGTTGGTAGACTTTTACCTTATATTGGATTTCTTCTGCCATTTCCTGTAGAGGTTCTTGATAGGATTGGATAAGGGCGAGACTGTCTTGGACTTTTTGAGAGTGGTCCTTTATCCGGTGAATGATATCTCTGGTTTCAGCTGTTTCTTGAGCGATTTTATCGCGGTTTTTAACTGCTAGATAGGAGAGAGTAGCAGCTGTTCCTGCTGCGATGAGGTGTGTTACTTTCATAATTTCTCCAAACGTAATTGGTCGGCTAGTTGAGCTAAGGCTGAAAAATCGGGTTCCTTGGTCTCAAAGGCAATGTGCAGTCCATCTTGCTCATCAAAGCGAGGTAAGAGGTGGATATGGGTGTGAAAAACTGTCTGACCGGCAGCTGCTTCCATATTACTAATCAGATTGACGCCAGTTGCTCCGAGGGTATCTTTGAGATGCTTTGCAATCACGGGAATCTTGGCAAATAAGGTAGCACTTGCTGCTTGGTCCATTTCAAGCAGATTACGGAAATGCTGTTTTGTGATAACCAAAGTATGTCCTTTTGTCACTTGGGTAATGTCTAAAAAAGCAAGGATATTTTCATCTTCATAAATAGTTGATGAGGGAATGTCGCGCGCAACGATGCTACAAAAAATACAATCTGACATAAAGTAAACCTCTTTTTTGAAATTCTGTTATAATAAGTATATCAAATTATAGGAAAAAATGTATGTTAGAAGTAAAAAATGTGACAGGTGGCTATGTCAATATTCCGGTCTTGAAAGATATTTCCTTTCAAGTGGCAGATGGAGAATTGGTTGGTTTGATTGGTCTAAATGGTGCAGGAAAATCGACGACGATTAAAGAGATTATCGGACTCTTATCGCCGTATCAGGGACAGATTTTAATTGATGGAGAGAGTCTTCAGTCGAATCCACAAAACTATCGGAAGAAAATTGGTTTTATTCCAGAAACGCCAAGCCTCTATGAAGAGTTGACTTTAAAAGAGCATTTGGAAGTGGTGGCTATGGCCTATGATTTGGATGTCGAACAGGCCCTTTCTCGTGCACAGCAGTTGCTTGAACTCTTTCGTTTAGATGAAAAACTCGACTGGTTTCCAGTAAATTTTTCTAAGGGAATGAAGCAAAAGGTCATGATTATCTGTGCTTTCATGGTCAATCCTACTTTGTTGATTGTTGATGAGCCATTTTTGGGCTTGGATCCGGTAGCGATTGATGATTTGATTCGCTTGTTAGAAGAAGAAAAGGCCAAGGGGACTTCTATTTTGATGTCAACCCATGTTCTTGATTCAGCTGAAAAAATGTGTGATCGCTTTGTCATCTTACACCAAGGACAGGTACGTGCACAGGGAGATTTAGCAACCTTACAGGCAGAATTTGGTCGAAAAGAAGCTAGCTTGAATGAATTGTATCTTGCTCTTACTAAAGAAGGAGAGCAGGCATGACAGAACTCTTTCAAGAGCGTAGACGAGCGTTTATCGAGCGTTGTCTGAAGTATCTCCGCTATGTCTTAAATGATCATTTTGTTTTGGTCTTAATGGTTTTGCTTGGTTTTCTGGCCTTGCAATACCGAGAACTTTTAGAACATTTCCCAGCCAATCCTTGGGGTGTTTCTATCTTGCTTGTTCTCGTCACCGCCTTGCTCTTTTTTGCTGGACGAATAGCGACCTATATCGAGCCAGCGGATCGACAGTTTTTGTTGCCCAAGGAAATGGCCATTGACCAGCAAATTAAAACTGCTCGACTGCGTGCCATTATCTTGTGGGGGAGTATTCAAGTGGTGGGGCAAGGCTTGCTATTTCCCTTGTATTTGAAATTAGGCTGGACAGTTCCTATCTTTGTGATTTATCTTTGTCTGTTATCGGTGGGGAAATCTGTTTGGGTAACCTTTACGACCGGTTTTGCAACAGCACAAGGTGGTCTTGATTGGGATAGGGCAATTCAGTATGAAATCAAGCGGAAGCAAAATATCTTGCAATTCTACTCCCTCTTTACCCATGTCAAGGGAATTAGCAGTGATGTCAAGCGGCGTCAGTATCTGGATTTTGTGTTAAATCTGGTCAAGAAAAGACAGGATAGCACATGGGCTTATCTCTTTTTACGTGGTTTTTTACGGTCGGGGGATTTTTTCTGGTTGAGTGTTCGCTTGCTTGCCTTGACTTTAGCCAGCCTTTGTTTGATTCAAGAATCCTGGTTGGCAACTGGGTTGACGGTCCTCTTTGATTATCTCTTGTTGTTTCAGTTGCTAGCTTTGTATCATGTCTATGATTATCAATATGTGAGTCGACTTTATCCGATTTCTGCGCAAGCTAAACGAATGAGTTTTCAGCGTGTGATTCGAGGACTTATGTATGGACTGCTAGCCTTACAATTAGGAGTGGGCTTCATGGTTTTAAGAGAGAAAATTTACCTTGTAGTCATAGTCGGAATGGGTCTTGTTTTAACTCATGTCTACCTAGGTGTGAAATCAAAGAAATTGATTGACTAATAAGGTGAAAACTAGTAAAATAGTAAAGAATTTTTTAAAGGAGAAATGGCATGCAATTTGATACAAGCGGACTTCGTCTGCAATCAATCGCAGGAAATAGTGGTAAAGCATTTAAGGGGATGCGAACAGATGGGACACCCGTTTTTGTCAAGTATGAAATGCCTCCGATTGTTTCAGCCCTAGCGCATGAGCAAATTACTCCGCCTGTTCTTTCTGCCAATCGTGAATTGGGAGTTGGGCAACGTGTTGAGCAGGAGTGGTTGAATGGTCATACCCTGACTCGATCAGATATGGGTGGAAAGCAAATTCAGCAAATCCTCGTACGGATGCATTATTCCAAAATGTTGCTGAATCAGGCCTTACAGCTAAATTATACTTATCAAGAACCGCAGGATTTGGTTCGCAAATGGCAGCAAGAAGCACCAGCTCGTCTGGCTAAAAACACCTATCTTCAGTCTGTTTGTAGCGATTTATTACATCATCTCCCAAGTTTTCGGAAAGATACGGCTACTTTTGTTCATGGGGATTTACACCATACGAACTGGGTAGAAACAACGAGTGGGTTAATCTATCTAACAGACTGGGAAACAGCTTGTGTGACAGATCGGATGCTGGATGTGGCTTACTTACTGACCCACTATATTCCAAGACAATCATGGGAAGAGTGGCTCAGAAGCTATGGATACAAGTACAACCAAACGGTTTTAAATAAGATTTACTGGTATGGTCAACTAGGCTATTTGAATCAAATTACAAAACATGTCGAAAGTTATGACATGGAGGCAGCAAATAAAGAAATTTATGCCTTACGGTATTTCCGTAAGAGCTACTATAAGGAAGTATGAGAGTAAGAAATCGTAAAGGAGCTAGCGACATGCTAGCGGCATATCCTCAGTATGTTATCCTAACTCCTGAGGACTGTAAGGGGAAATGGGCCAATATTTTTGGGAATGGTAATCCTATTCATATTGAAGTTGGATCTGGGAAGGGGCGTTTCGTCACGGGAATGGCGGCTCAGAATCCAGAGATTAACTACATTGGGATTGACATCCAGATGACTGTGTTAAGCTATGCCTTGGATCGTGTCGTCGAAGCAGGTTTACCAAATATCAAATTATTGCAGGTGGACGGATCGAGTTTGACCAATTATTTTGCGCCAGCAGAGATTGATCGGCTCTACCTCAATTTCTCGGATCCTTGGCCGAAGAAACGCCATGAAAAGCGCCGTCTGACTTATAAGAGTTTTTTGGATACTTATAAGGAAATTTTGCCAGAGAAGGGTGAAATTCACTTTAAAACAGATAACCGTGGACTGTTTGAGTATAGCCTCGTGAGCTTTTCTCAGTATGGCATGACATTAAATGGTGTCTGGTTGGATTTACATGCTAGTGACATGGAAGACAATGTCATGACGGAGTATGAAGAAAAATTCTCTAAAAAAGGTCAAGTCATTTACCGTGTCGAAGCAGCATTTTAACAAATATGTGCGAATAGAATTCATCAAAAGCAGTAATGCTAGTGAGACAAACAGCACGCCAAATACATGAAAGACTTTTAGAGAGAAAATAACGTTTTCTGTATTTCATAATTCGGATTTTTCATAAAGAATTGAACATGGTTTAGTGTTTTTACTATAGAAGAACCTTAAAATAAATTGTTTTTATTCAGACTATAATTCGGAAATAGTTGTTTCATGCGTTTATCCACGATAAACGCATATTCCTTTACAAAGCCTTGGAATTGTGCTATAATAGGAAAAAATAGAGAAAAAGGAGGGTTGGTTTTGTGCCAGCCCTTTCGATATGTATCTAGAAGGAGGTATTCCCATGGCGACGATTGTAGACATTGTCACGCAGGCGATTACTCCTCACATTGTAGCTCCTTATGAGCTTGTTGATGTGGAGTATGGCAAGATGGGTGGCGACTATGTCCTATCGATTTTTGTAGATAAGGAGGGAGGCATTTCCCTCAATGATACGGCTGAGCTGTCCGAAGTGATTAGTCCGCTGTTGGATCAGATTCAACCGGATCCATTTCCAGAACAGTATATGCTAGAAGTCACTAGCCCTGGTCTTGAGCGACCCTTAAAAAATGCTGAATCAGTTGAAAAGGCTGTTGGTCAATACATTCATGTAAAGCTCTATCAAGCAATTGAAAAAAACAAGGTGTTTGAAGGAACGCTCCTTTCCTTTGAGAACCAGGAATTACAGATAGAATACATGGATAAAACAAGAAAGAAACAAGTAACCATTCCCTATCAGACAGTAGCGAAAGCACGTCTGGCTGTAAAAATTTAAAAGAAAGGACCTTTTGAGAAAAAGGAGAACAAGATGAGTAAAGAAATGCTAGAAGCCTTCCGTATTTTAGAGGAAGACAAGGGGATCAAAAAGGAAGACATCATTGAGGCGGTTATGGAGTCGCTTCGCTCAGCTTATAAGCGCCGCTATGGTCAATCAGAATCGGCTGCTATTGAGTTTGATGAGAAAAAAGGAGACTTTCGTGTCTATACTGTCCGTGAGGTTGTAGACGAAGTCTTTGATAGTCGTCTGGAAATTAGTTTAAAAGATGCCTTGGCTATTTCTTCAGCCTATGAATTAGGGGATAAGATTAAGTTTGAAGAATCACCAGCAGAATTTGGTCGAGTAGCTGCTCAATCTGCCAAACAAACCATTATGGAAAAAATGCGCAAGCAAACACGTGCGATTACTTATAATACCTATAAGGCTCATGAAAAAGAAATCATGTCTGGAACTGTTGAACGCTTTGACAACCGTTTCATCTATGTTAATTTGGGTAATATCGAAGCACAATTGTCTAAGCAAGATCAGATTCCTGGTGAGGTTTTCCAATCGCATGACCGCATTGAAGTGTATGTCTACAAGGTTGAAGATAATGCGCGTGGGGTTAACGTATTTGTTAGCCGTAGTCATCCAGAAATGATTAAGCGTTTAATGGAGCAAGAAATTCCGGAAGTGTATGATGGCACGGTGGAAATTATGAGTGTGGCCCGTGAAGCAGGTGACCGTACCAAGGTTGCTGTTCGTAGCCATAATCCCAATGTTGATGCTATCGGAACAATTGTCGGACGTGGTGGTTCGAACATCAAGAAAATTACTGGGAAATTCCACCCAGCACGCTATGATGCTAAGTTAGATCGTATGATTCCAATCGAAGAAAATATCGATGTCATCGAGTGGGTACCAGACGAAGCAGAATTTATCTACAATGCCATTGCCCCAGCAGAAGTCGATCAAGTTATCTTTGACACAGAAGATGGTAAACACGCAACGGTTGTTGTGCCAGATGATAAATTGTCACTTGCCATTGGTCGTCGTGGACAAAACGTTCGCTTAGCGGCTCATTTGACTGGTTTCCGTATCGACATCAAATCAGCTTCAGAATACGAAGCAATGGAAGCAGCCTTATATGGTGAAGTAGAAACTGTAGAAACAGACGAAGCAGGCGAATAAGATTGTCTGGAGGTACTTATGGCAAAAGCTAGAAAAATCCCCTTACGAAAATCGGTTGTTTCTGGAGAAATCATTGACAAGCGTGATTTGTTGCGTATTGTGAAAAATAAAGAAGACCAAGTCTTCATTGATCCAACAGGAAAAGCAAATGGTCGTGGAGCCTATATCAAGCTTGATAATACCGAAGCAGCTCAGGCTAAGAAAAAACGTGCATTTGACCGTGCCTTTAGCATGGAAGTAGCTGTCGAATTCTACGACGAATTGATTGCCTATGTTGATCATAAGATCAAAAGGAGAGAATTGGGTCTTGAATAACCAGCAAAAACTATTAAATTTACTAGGATTAGCACAACGGGCTGGTCGTTTGATTTCAGGCGAAGAGCTGGTCGTTGAGAGCATTCAAAAGCAAAAAGCAAAACTGGTCTTTTTGGCGCATGATGCTGGTCCAAATCTCAGTAAGAAAGTGACAGATAAAAGCCATACCTATCAGGTAGAAGTCGTTACCGCGTTTTCAACGCTGGAATTAAGCTCGGCAGTTGGCAAACCACGTAAGGTGCTGGCTGTGACAGATGCTGGATTTACTAAGAAAATGAGGTCTATTATGGAATAGAACAGGAGGACAAGGTATTGTCTAAGAAGAGATTGTATGAGATTGCCAAGGAATTGGGCAAAGAAAGCAAGGAAATTGTCGCCAAGGCAAAAGAATTAGGAATTGAGGTCAAAAGTCACTCATCTAGTGTCGAAGCAGAAGTTGCACAACGGATTGTTGACGGATTTTCTGCAGTGAAAAAGACAGTGGAAAAGGTAGCTGATAAAGTGGTTGAAAAAGCCCCTGTTCAAGAAGTAAAACCAGAAGTTGCTTCTAAAAAGACAGAGCAAGTGGTAGAACAGGTGAGCAAGGAAACAAAACCAGTCGCCCCTCAAACTACTCCAAATCGTCCCAAAAGTCGAAATTTTAAGGCAGAGCGTGAAGCGCGTGCCAAAGAGCAAGCAGCTAGACGAAATCAAGGCAAGAATCAAGGGCGTCAGCAAGAGCAAGGCTCAAATGGTCAGCAAAAACCACATCGTGACCGCAAAGAGCAGGACCGTAGAAATAAGGGACAAAGTTTTGATAAACGTTCAGCTCAAGCGAGCAGAGGTCCAAATCGTCCAGAGCAAGCTCCAAAAGTAGAAGAAACGAGAGCTAAAATTGATTTTAAAGCACGGGCGGCCGCTTTAAAAGCAGAACAATTGCAAGAATATGCCCGTACGAGTGAAGAACGCTTCCGCCAAGCGCAAGAAGCGAAAAAACAACCACAAAAACCAAAAGAAATTAAGTTTGAAGAGCCTGTGATGGAACCAAAACCTAAGAAGGTCGTGCCAGCAGTTATGGAAGAACTACCTGCCGCAGACAAACGTCGGAAAAAACAAACTCGACCAGAAAAACGTCGTGATGATTTTGATCACGAAGAAGACGGTCCACGGAAACAACAAAAGAATCGAAATAGTCAAAATCAAGTGAGAAATCAAAAAAATAGTAACTGGAATCCAAACAAGAAGAACAAAAAAGGCAAGCAACAACCAGTTGTGAAACCTGTCACTGAACGTAAGTTCCACGAATTGCCTACAGAGTTTGAATACACATCAGGTATGACAGTCGCTGAAATTGCTAAACGCATCAAGCGTGAGCCAGCTGAAATTGTGAAGAAGCTCTTTATGATGGGGGTTATGGCGACTCAAAATCAATCCTTAGATGGTGATACCATTGAATTGTTGATGGTGGACTACGGAATCGAAGCCAAAGAAAAGATTGAAGTGGATAATGCGGATATCGAGCGCTTCTTTGTGGAAGATGGTTATCTTAACGAAGAAGAAATGGTCGAACGTCCACCTGTTGTAACGATTATGGGACACGTTGACCACGGGAAAACCACTCTTTTAGATACCCTTCGGAATTCACGTGTTGCAACAGGTGAAGCTGGGGGAATCACGCAGCATATCGGTGCCTACCAAATTGAAGAAGGTGGTAGAAAAATCACCTTCCTTGATACACCAGGACACGCGGCTTTTACAAGTATGCGTGCACGTGGAGCATCGGTTACGGACTTAACGATTTTGGTCGTTGCCGCAGATGATGGTGTGATGCCACAGACTATTGAGGCAATCAATCACTCTAAAGCAGCCAATGTTCCAATCATTGTAGCCATTAACAAGATTGACAAGCCAGGTGCGAACCCTGAGCGTGTAATTGGTGAATTGGCGGAGCATGGTGTTATCTCAACAGCTTGGGGTGGTGACTGTGAATTTGTCGAAATTTCAGCCAAATTCAACCAAAATATTGATGAATTGCTAGAAACCGTTTTACTGGTTGCTGAAATTCAAGAATTGAAAGCTGATCCAACTGTTCGTGCGATTGGTACGGTTATTGAAGCGCATTTGGATAAAGGTAAAGGTGCAGTAGCGACTCTTCTTGTTCAACAAGGTACCTTGAATGTGCAAGACCCAATCGTTGTCGGAAATACCTTTGGACGTGTTCGTGCTATGACCAATGACCTTGGTCGTCGTGTGAAAGCAGCCGGACCATCTACTCCAGTTTCGATTACAGGTCTAAATGAAGCGCCGATGGCTGGTGATCATTTTGCAGTTTATGAAGATGAAAAATCAGCGCGTGCGGCAGGGGAAGAACGTGCAAAACGTGCCCTCTTGAAACAACGTCAAGTTACTCAACGTGTTAGTCTTGAGAATCTCTTTGATACTCTTAAAGCTGGAGAAGTCAAATCTGTTAATGTCATCATCAAGGCCGACGTACAAGGGTCGGTTGAAGCACTTGTTTCTTCTCTTCAGAAGATCGAAGTAGAAGGTGTTCGTGTTAATATCGTCCATTCAGCAGTTGGTGCAATTAATGAATCTGATGTAACCTTGGCAGAAGCATCAAATGCCTTCATCATTGGATTTAGTGTCCGCCCTACACCACAGGCACGCCAACAAGCAGAAGCTGATGATGTCGAAATTCGTCTCCACAGTATCATCTACAAGGTTATCGAAGAGATGGAAGATGCGATGAAGGGTATGCTGGATCCTGAGTACCAAGAAAAAATTATCGGTGAAGCACTCGTTCGTGAAACCTTTAAAGTTTCGAAAGTGGGAACAATCGGTGGATTTATGGTGATTAACGGGAAAGTTACTCGTGACTCAAGCGTTCGTGTCATTCGAGATGGTGTTGTTGTCTTTGATGGAAAACTTGCTAGTTTAAAACATTTCAAAGATGATGTCAAAGAAATCACTAATGGCCGCGAAGGCGGACTCATGATCGACAACTACAACGACCTCAAAGTTGACGATGTCATCGAAGCCTACATCATGGAAGAGATTAAAAAATAAGATACAAAGCCCGTAAAACACCAAGTGAAAATAGCAAATCTGACGTAGAGCCTGTAGGCTCTAGGAAGATTTGTCTTTTTCACACAGTGTTTAGGGCGTGTTCAGTTAGCTAAGTAGTGAGAGCGTTAAAAAAGTCCTGATACCCCAAGGGCATCCGTGTCCGTAGAACGCGCCCAGCTTGTAACAGCTACGGCAACTAGGAGATTTGTGAAGCGTTCGCTGAAGGCGGATGAATCTATCCCTAAAGGGAGCCAAAGCTGTAGTCTGCTAAAGCAGTCACAGTATTGTTTCTTTGTCATAGCGACTTTTAGCTAGAACACAATTCTGTTTCACACAGTTTTTAGGGTGTATTTTAGTTTTAGCTATCGTGCCATTTGCCGTATCTTATTAGGTGGCTTGATTAGATGACTCAGTTGCAGAGTGTTAGCTTGATTTTCAATCAGAAAATCCTTTAAAAAGGAGGAACGAATATGGCAAATCATTTTCGTACAGACCGTGTTGGCATGGAAATAAAACGTGAAGTCAATGAGATTTTACAAAAGAAAGTCCGTGATCCACGTGTCCAAGGCGTAACAATCACAGATGTGCAGATGCTTGGGGATTTATCTGTGGCTAAAGTGTATTACTCTATTATGAGTGATTTGGCTTCAGAAAATCAAAAAGCGCAGACAGGGCTTGAAAAAGCAAAAGGAACCATTAAACGGGAACTTGGCCGCAAGCTCACCTTGTATAAAATCCCAGATCTGGTCTTTGAAAAAGACCAATCCATTGAATATGGGAACAAGATTGACCAAATGTTGCGCGCGTTAGAGAATAAAGATTAAAAGGGGTTGGGACAAAAGTCCCTGACCTCATTATTTTTGTAGATTCAACAGTTTGGCGCAGTAGTTGTCTGGCTTGTAAAACCTTGATAAATCAACATTCTATTAAAGAGGCTAGCGAAGAATAATTCGCTAGCCTTATTTCCAACGTAACCGCCCCATAACGAGGTATATTGAAAAACATTCCAAAGTCTGGACGGACTCTGGAATGTTTTCTATTTACAGTTGTTTTGAATACTTTCCGCCCACGGTAAATAAGCCTCTAGAACGTTCTTATTTGCGAGGCTTTCCTCACTAGGAAGATGTTCTAGAAGATAAGTCATGTATTTCTCAGTGTTGAGATCATGACGCTTAGCTGTTTCTAGTAAGCTCATGATGATGGCTGTCGCCTTAGCGCCGTCAAAGCTCTGAGAAAAAAGCCAGTTCTTACGCCCCATAACCAAGGTCTTCATAGCCCTCTCTGCTATGTTGTTGGACAAGACTAGATTGCCGTCCGAGAGAATCGTTCGGAAGGTGGTTTCGTATTTGAGGCTATACTCTAAGGCCATGCCCAATTTAGAACCTGATAAAACAGCCTGCTCACGACACCAGTCGAAGAACTCATCCATCAAGGGAGCTAACTCTGCCTGGCGTTTATGTAGTCGCTCTTCAGTAGAGAGGTCAACCCAGTCATTCTCCAAAGCAAATAAGCGGTCGCAATACCTTAATCCCTTAGCTCCTAAAGAGGTCTTGTCTACCTTCTTAGGCGTCGCCTCGAAGAACTTTCTTCTGACATGCGCCCAACAACCAACTAGCTGAGCTTTGTCTAACTGCCTATATGCCGACCACATATCACAATGTACATAGCCTGTGTAATCTCCAAGAAACTCCTTCACAACCAAGCCACTCCGCCCTTTATCGTGATGATAAAGAGTGATTCCCTGTTCTTCATGCTTCCCAGACAAGAAGGTCCAGTAAAAGGTCAACTGGCTATCATTTTCCAAGACCTTATAAGAAGTCTCATCCGCATGGAGAATGGGCTGTTCTAGTAATTTCTCGTGCAGAAGATCATAAATCGGCTCGAAATAATACTGACTAGACTTGATGTGCCAGTTGGCGATTTCTTTCCGTGTGATAGGCAAGCCAAGTTTATTCCAATCCTCTTCTTGGCGGTAGTTCGGTACCTTGAGATTGAATTTCTGATGAATCGTATGAGCGATGATGGAGGCTGGCCCAAAGCTATGTGCTAAAGGGGCTTTAGGGACGGGAGCTTTGACAATCTTATCACTGAGATTCTTCTCGCTACACGCCTGACATTTGTAAGCATGTTGGACATGATCAATCCGCTTCAATTGCGCAGGAATAAAGATTAATTCTTGACGTTGGACGGTTGAACCAATCTCTTTCAACTGACCGTGACAGTCTGGACAAGTGCAGTCTTCGCCTTTTAGTTCATGATGAACCATCTCTGGAGTGAATTGACTAAAAATAGCCTGACGAATTCCCTTGGTTTTCTTACGTTTATAGGTAATCGTTTCTGTGTCACCTGGGCAAGTTAGCGTCTTCTTCAGGAAGTGGTTCTTCTTCGAAGAGACTTAGCTGACCAGGTTGATACACAACCTTCTCTGATGACTTGCCATAGAGCTTTTGTGTCAGATAAGCTACTTGTTCACGAAGGAGAGCAAGTTCATTTGTGAGTTGTTGGTTAACAGCTGCTTGTTGTTTAATAATGGCTAATAACTCTTCCATAGTCTCACCCTCCAGTTTTCTTTATTATACCGAAAAGAAAGCCATGATTTCAATAGAAATCACGACTGTTTGTAGGGTTTATTTTAGGGCTTATCGAAAATCCCTTCATCAGCCAGTCTACTTGCTCGGAAGTGAGGGCTTTGACCTCATGTTCATCATTAGGCCAAGTGAGTTTGCCGTTTTCAAATCGCTTGTAAAGCAACCAGAAACCTTGTCCATCCCAATAAAGGGCCTTGAAACGATCTTTGCGGCCACCACAGAAGAGAAAAACTTGACCAGAAAAGGGATCTAATTCAAATTGACGTTTAATAAGATAAGCGAGCGAGTCAATACCTTGTCTCATATCCGTTTTCCCGCAGACAAGATAGACCTTGCCTAGATCACTGAGATGAATCGCCATAGAGCAATACCTTATCTAAAATAGTTTCCAGTGTTTCTTGATGAAGAGATTGGAACAAGCTTAGTTCAACTCTTCCAATACGCAATTTCAGCACCATCTCGTTTTTGTTTTTCTTATCAAAACGACGAGATTGGGGCGTTTCCAAAGGAACAATAGGTTGTGACATCACAATAGCCTCCAATTCTGTTTTCTACTAACAGTATACTGGAGGAGTGAGAGGATTACTAGATACCTCGTTATGGAGCGCTTACTTTCCAACCTTTCACAATTGAGAATTGTGAAAGCTAATCAACCTTGCGGGTGGGGGTAAACTAATCCAGAGGATTATTTCAGAATGTAGACAAACCTCACAATTCAGAAAAATATTACAATGATATTTAATTTTCTGTAGTTTTAAGGTTAGAAAATTTGCGAGCGTAGCGAGCACAATACCTTCACCTCCGCCGTGCTAAAAGTGACAGAAAACGTTCATTTAATAACGTTTTCTGTCACTCGGCATCTTCGAGACCTTGGACTCGAAGATGAATCATGGAATTCCGAAGGAAGTCGCTGATGTCCGAAAGCACATGAGGATGGTGGCAATAAAAAGACTTTTTCTTCAAGCTAAAATAATCCAGAGGATTATTTTAGCCCGAACCTAGAAATAAAGGAGTGAGGATAATCGATTTCTACGAAATCACGATTTTTTATACGTAATCTTCCAGATTACATTCTTTTGTGGGTGAGCGCGTCGCACTCATCCTGGTTTGTCCCACTCCCTTTTGAAACGATTTTCATTCTTCTTGAAAATCTGTATGAAATATGAGAGAATAATACTCAATAAATATCAACTAGATTAGCTGCGTTGGTTTTTGACATAATATAGTGAATTGAATAAAGGTTAGGACATCGTTCAGTCGGTTTGATGATTGCTAGTTCTATCGCCTGTCCTATTCCTTTCTCAATCCACTATAGAAATAAGATTGTGGAGGGGTAGAATGAGAGAAGATATTAAAATCAACGATCGGGCCTTAGCTTTGGAAAATCAATTGATTCAAACCTTAGAAAGCATTTATGATCCAGAAATTGAGCTGGATATTTATAATCTAGGTCTGATTTATGAAATTCATCTGGATGAAAATGGATTTTGTAAAGTAGTCATGACGTTCACAGATGCTGGCTGTACCTGCTCGGAAACCTTGCCAGAAGAGCTAATAGATGCGTTAAAAAAGATTGACGGCATTGAAAATGCTGGGATTGAAGTTGTTTGGTCTCCTGTCTGGAAAATGACACGTATTAGCCGAGTTGGTCGTATTACGTTGGGAATCAGCCCAAAATAAAAGGTGATACTCATCAAAAATCAAAGTCTGACGTCGTTCACTACCTTGCTTCAACAGTCCGGTGGACTGTTGAAGGTTGGAAATAAGGATTCAGAATGTAGACAAACCTCACAATTCAGAAAAACAGTACAATGATATTTCATTTTCTGTAGTTTTAAGGTTAGAAAATTTGCGAGCGTAGCGAGCACAATACCGCCACCTCCGCCGTGCTAAAAGTGGGAGTGAGACAGAAGTCGTGATTTCCGAAAGCACATGAGGAGGGTAGCAATAAAAAGACTTTTTCTTCAAGCTGAAGGATTATATCATAATCCTCGGCTAACATTAGTTCGAACTAGTGGTTCAGTAGAGACGAGCTATGCTCGCTCTATTTCTTACCTTCCACAATTCTCAATTGCAAGCAAGGGGCGAGCTGTGCTCGTTCTATTTCCAGTCTTCCACAATTCTCAATTGTGGAAGCTAGTCAGATTTTGATTTTTATAGAGTATGAGAAGGACAGGTCATTCATTTAAGTGTCTATGGATAAAATAAAAGGGACTGAAAATAGCTATTTCAGTCTCTTTTATCGTGTCACTTATCATCAGAATCTAGTTTTTCCATGGTTTCGATAATTGGCTTTTGAATCATGACGACCTGTGTATCTAAATCTTTGAAGCCAAAGCTGCTATCGATACATTCTTCCCAGTATTCCAGATGTTTCTTGTCAATTTCAGATTCAGAATCTTCGACATCAATACCACCTAGACCTTGGACAGCATACCAGTAGAGGTATTCTTGCCCGTCTAGGGTTTCTCTAAAAATCGTTTCGACATACATTTTCTCATCTTCAAGAGTTAGTAGGGTTTCTTCCATATGACTATTTAGAAAGTTCATCCACTCATCAACGACTGCAGACTTTCCTTCCTTAACTTTAAAGCGAGTCAGTTCAACCTTGTAGTTCATATTATCCTTTCTCAAAAACCAGTTAGTGAAATGACTGGTTTTTTGGTCTATTTTTGCCCTGTTTCTTCGGTTTTCCAGAAGTCTGTAACGGCTCCTTTGGAAGCAGATGATACGATATGAGCATATTTTCCAAGTACGCCACGCGAGTAGAGTGGTGGGAGTGTTGTTTCTGCTTTTCGGCGTTCGATTTCTTCCTCGGATACAGCCATTGTGATTTCTTTGGTATCTTGGTCAACTGTTACAATATCGCCTGTGCGGAGGTAAGCAATTGGACCACCAACTTGAGCTTCAGGTGCAACGTGACCGACAACAAGGCCGTAAGTACCACCTGAGAAGCGACCATCTGTGATGAGAGCGACCTTATCCCCCTGCCCTTTCCCAACAATCATAGAAGATAGAGAGAGCATTTCTGGCATGCCAGGACCACCCTTTGGTCCAACAAAACGCACAACGACAACGTCCCCGTCTACAATTTCGTCAGATAGGACAGCTTCAATTGCTTCTTCTTCAGAATCAAATACTTTAGCAGGACCGACATGGCGGCGGACTTTCACTCCTGATACCTTGGCTACTGCACCATCAGGTGCTAGATTCCCTTTCAAGATAATCAGTGGACCATCTGCGCGTTTAGGATTCTCCAGTGGCATGATGACCTGTTGACCCGGTGTCAAATCATCGAAGGCTTCGAGATTTTCTGCAACAGTTTTACCAGTACAGGTGATTCGATCTCCATGTAGGAAGCCATGTTTCAGCAAGTATTTCATGACCGCAGGAACGCCACCGACCTCGTAAAGATCTTGGAAAACATATTTTCCAGATGGTTTCAGGTCAGCCAAGTGCGGTACTTTTTCTTGGAAATCATTAAAATCTTCCAAAGTTAAATCAACATTGGCTGCGTGAGCAATGGCAAGGAGGTGAAGAGTGGCATTGGTTGAGCCACCGAGTGCCATGGTGACAGTAATGGCATCTTCAAAGGCTTCTCGTGTTAAGATATCAGACGGTTTTAATCCCAGTTTTAGCATATTGACAACTGCACGACCTGCTTCCTCAATATCTGCTTTCTTTTCTTTTGATTCAGCTGGGTGTGATGAAGAACCTGGCAAGCTCATTCCAAGAACTTCGATAGCAGAGGCCATGGTATTGGCCGTGTACATTCCGCCACATCCACCAGGTCCTGGGCAGGCATTACATTCAAGACGACGCACTTCTTCAGCGGTCATATCACCGTGATTCCATTTCCCGATTCCTTCAAAAACAGAGACAAGGTCGATGTCTTTGCCGTCCAAGTTTCCTGGGGCAATCGTTCCGCCGTAAGCAAAAATAGCAGGAATGTTCATGTTGGCAATGGCAATCATAGAGCCAGGCATATTTTTATCACAGCCCCCAATTGCTACGAAGGCATCAACGTTGTGACCACCCATAGCTGCTTCGATAGAGTCAGCAATAATATCACGAGAAGGGAGGGAGAAACGCATTCCAGGAGTTCCCATTGCAATCCCGTCTGCAACAGTAATGGTTCCATATTGGACTGGCCAAGCACCCGCATCTTTAATTCCTGTTTTGACAATTTTTCCAAAGTCGTGCAGGTGGATATTACAAGGTGTATTTTCTGCCCAAGTTGAAATCACTCCGATGATTGGTTTTTCAAAATCTTCATCTTGCATACCTGTAGCACGCAACATGGCACGGTTTGGTGATTTAACCATGGAATCATAGACAGAACTACGGTGTCTCAAATCTTGCGGTGTTTCTTTAGCTGTCATCGGCTCGTCCTATTCTTTCTCTATAGTTTTCCTTATATTATAGCATAGATTTGCGTTTTATTAAATGATAAGATTAAAAAATTAGTAATTTCTGAAAATTCAATTATTTTATAAATTCTAACATTTCCTTCTTTCGAAAGAAAATTAAAAATACATTTGGAGAGAGAATTATGTTAAAAAGTTTCTAAAAACGAATAAAATTAGGAATTTTCAGAAAATTCTATTGACTTTAGCAACTATTATGATATGATAGTACATAAGCAACATTCATCTGGTATTTTTGTTCAGAACATGATACTATAGAAGATAAATATAAAACGACAGACGAGAGGAGGAGGAGAGTTGAACCAAGTTCAATTAGATGAAGTACGTTCGGGATCCTATCTGATACTTGATACCCTGAAAAAGTTAGGTGTTGACATCATTTTTGGTTATCCAGGTGGAGCAGTATTGCCGCTTTATGATGAGATTTATCGCTTTGACGGAATTCAGCATGTATTGGCACGTCACGAGCAAGGAGCAACCCATGAAGCAGAAGGTTATGCCAAGTCAACTGGGAAAATTGGTGTTGCGCTCGTTACGAGTGGACCAGGGGCAACCAATGCCATTACCGGAATAGCTGATGCGATGGGAGATAGCGTACCGCTATTGGTCTTCACAGGACAGGTTGCTACTCGAGGAATTGGTAAGGATGCCTTTCAGGAGGCAGATATTATTGGAATTACCATGCCTATTACCAAGTATAATTATCAAGTGCGAGATGCAGCAGATATTCCCCGTGTGATTACTGAAGCGGTTCATATTGCAACAACAGGTCGTCCAGGTCCAGTAGTCATTGATATTCCAAAAGATATTCAAGAAGCTGTAGTTGATTTCTACTATGATGATACGGTTCAATTACCAAGTTATCAGCCAACGATTCAACCAAATGGCTTGCAAGTGAAGAAGATTTTGCAGTGGCTCTCCATATCCAAAAAGCCCGTTATTCTTGCAGGTGGTGGAGTGAATTATGCTAATGCTACAAAAGAATTAGTTGCCTTTGCAGAGCGCTATCGTATTCCGGTTGTATCAACCCTTCTTGGTCTGGGAACCATTCCGATTCAGCATGAATTATCACTAGGAATGGGTGGAATGCACGGTTCTTATGCGTCAAACATGGCCTTGACCGATGCGGACTATATTATTAATATCGGGGCACGATTTGATGATCGTTTGACTGGTAATCCAAGCACTTTTGCAGTTCATTCGACAGTGGCACATATTGATATTGACCCAGCAGAAATTGGAAAAGTAGTTAAAACGCATATTCCAGTTGTAGGGGATGCCAAAGCAACGCTTGAAGCTCTACTAGCTCTTGAAACCGTAGAAACTGACCATGAAGAATGGACCAATCTGACCTTGGAAAATAAGCGCAAGGCACCCTTTGGCTACGATGAGGATTCGGACCACATTAAGCCACAAAAGGTTGTTGAGCTGATTGGTGAAATAACGAATGGCGATGCGATTATCGTGACGGACGTAGGTCAACACCAAATGTGGGCAGCTCAGTTTTATCCTTACAAACATGCAAGGCAGTTGATTACTTCTGGTGGTATGGGTACGATGGGATTTGGGATTCCAGCAGCTATTGGTGCAAAATTGGCCAATCCAGAGCGAGAAGTCATTCTCTTCGTTGGAGATGGTGGTTTCCAAATGACTAACCAAGAATTAGCCATTTTGAATGGTTACCGAGTTCCTATTAAGGTGGTGCTGCTCAATAATCATTCCCTTGGAATGGTGCGCCAATGGCAAGAATCCTTCTATGAAGAACGCCGCAGCCAGTCCGTCTTTGACGCAGAGCCGAATTTCCGTTTATTAGCAGAAGCCTATGGCATTCGCTATGAAGGTTGTACAGATCCAGCGACTTTAGCCGAAGATTTACAAGTGCTAAAAGAAGATAGACCGCTCTTACTAGAAGTTCATATTTCTAATAAAGAACATGTGCAACCAATGGTTCCAGCAGGCAAGAGCAATGCAGAAATGTTGGGGGTGAAGTTCAATGCGTAGAATGCTAACAGCAAAGTTGAGAAATTCATCTGGGGTATTGAACCGCTTTACAGGTGTCCTATCTCGTAGACAGATTAATATTGAATCCATCTCAGTGGGACCGACTGAAGTAGCAGAAATTTCCAGGGTGACGGTCATTATTGATGTCAAGACCATGGATGAGGTCGAGCAAATCATCAAGCAACTCAATCGCTTAATTGACGTAGTGCGTGTCAGGGATATTACGGATATTCCCCACTTGGAACGCGAAGTGCTTCTTGTTAAAATAGTAGCACCGCCTGCTAAGAGAGCAGAAATTTTAGCCATTATTCAGCCCTTCCGAGCAAGTGTCGTTGATGTAGCCCCTCATTCGATTACTATTCAGATGACGGGTGATGGAGATAAGATTGAAGCGCTTCTTAGAGTCATTCAACCTTATGGAATTAAAAATATTGCTCGCACAGGAGCGACAGGATTCAGTAGAGATTAATACTCCCTGAAATTGGAATAGGAGCAATTGACACTCTGAATTTGGAGAAGTTTGCTTGCGTTCGTACAGTTAAGAAAATATCCAAAAATAGTAAATTTAATGAAAATAAACTAGAAAAGAGAGAACAGATTATGGCAGTAGAAATGCAATATGAAAAAGATGTAACAGTAGCAGCACTTAATGGCAAAAAAATCGCCGTTATTGGATATGGTTCACAAGGACATGCCCATGCGCAAAATTTGCGTGATACAGGCCATGATGTTATTATTGGTGTTCGTGCTGGTAAGTCATTTGACAAGGCAAAAGAAGATGGTTTTGAAACCTTTGAAGTAGCAGAAGCTGCAAAACAAGCAGATGTCATCATGATTCTTGCTCCAGACGAAATTCAAGCAGATCTTTATGCAGAAGAGGTGGCACCAAACTTGGAAGCAGGAAATGCACTCGGTTTTGCCCATGGATTTAATATTCATTTTGGCTTTATCAAGGTCCCTGCAGATGTCGATGTTTTCATGTGTGCACCGAAAGGTCCAGGTCACTTGGTGCGTCGTACCTTTGAAGAAGGTTTTGGAGTGCCAGCTCTCTATGCCGTTTATCAAGATGCAACGGGTAACGCCAAGCACATTGCGATGGATTGGGCAAAAGGTGTTGGTTCAGCGCGTGTTGGACTTTTAGAAACAACCTTCAAGGAAGAAACTGAAGAAGACTTGTTTGGTGAGCAAGCTGTTCTCTGTGGTGGCTTAACTGCATTGATGGAAGCTGGTTTTGAAGTCTTGACAGAAGCAGGTTATGCACCAGAATTAGCTTATTTTGAAGTGTTGCATGAAATGAAACTAATTGTGGACTTGATTTACGAAGGTGGTTTCAAGAAAATGCGTCAGTCTATTTCAAATACGGCAGAATTTGGGGATTACGTATCAGGACCACGTGTGATTACAGACCAAGTGAAAGAAAACATGAAGGCTGTTCTTGCAGATATTCAATCTGGTAAATTTGCCAATGACTTTGTTGAAGACTACAAGGCAGGTCGTCCACGTATGGAAGAATACCGCAAGGCAGCAGCGGAGCTTGAAATCGAAAAGGTAGGTGCTGAATTGCGTAAAGCAATGCCATTTGTTGGTAAAAATGATGACGATGCCTTCAAAATCTACAATTAAGCTTGAGCTTGGTCAAGTCGGATAGGATGTAGATACTGAAAAATCAGACAAAGATAGAAAGAAAGTGAGGGAAGGGGCTAGCAAGATGCTCAGCTCCTCACTTTTTTCACGGATGGATAAGGAGAAACTATGTTAACAGCTAAGGACATTGTACGTGCTCATAAGGTATTAAAGGATGTGGTGGTGTATACTCCACTTGATTATGACCGTTATTTGTCAGAAAAATATGGAGCGAAAATCTATCTCAAAAGAGAGAATGCCCAGCGTGTTCGTTCCTTCAAAATTCGTGGGGCCTACTACGCTATTTCCCAACTGAAAGAAGAGGAGCGTAAGCGTGGTGTGGTCTGTGCCAGTGCGGGAAATCATGCCCAAGGAGTTGCCTTTACCTGTAATGAGTTGGGAATTCCTGCGACGATTTTCATGCCGATTACCACACCCCAACAAAAAATTGGTCAAGTCCGTTTCTTTGGTGGTGAGATGGTGGATATCAAGTTGGTCGGAGATACGTTTGATGCTTCAGCCAAAGCAGCACAGGATTTTACGGAGCGTGAAAACCGTACCTTCATTGCACCTTTTGATGATATCCATGTGCAGGCTGGTCAAGGTACGGTAGGCTATGAAATTATGGAAGAAGCAGAGCGCGAATCTATTGATTTTGACACAGTTTTAGTACCAGTTGGTGGAGGTGGCTTAATTGCGGGAGTCGCTACCTATATCAAGGAAACCAATCCAGCCATTGAAGTCATTGGGGTAGAAGCTGAAGGTGCTCGGAGTATGAAGGCTGCCTTTGAAGCAGGAGGTCCTGTAAAGCTAAAGGAAATTGATAAATTTGCAGATGGCATTGCCGTACAAAAAGTAGGCCAATTAACCTACGAAGTGACACGTCAGTATGTGGAGAATCTTATTGGTGTGGATGAAGGCTTGATTTCTGAAACCTTAATTGATTTGTATTCGAAACAAGGGATTGTGGCAGAGCCAGCAGGTGCAGCCAGTATTGCAGCTCTAGATGTCTTGAGCGAGTATATCAAAGGAAAGACTGTCTGCTGTATTATCTCAGGTGGGAACAACGACATCAACCGCATGCCAGAAATGGAAGAGCGGGCGCTGATTTATGACGGTATCAAACATTATTTTGTTGTCAATTTCCCTCAACGTCCCGGAGCTTTGCGAGAATTTGTAACAGATATCTTGGGACCAAATGATGATATTACGCGTTTTGAATACATCAAGCGTGCTAGTAAGGGAACAGGTCCGGTCTTGATTGGGGTGGCTTTAGGTGACAAGCATGATTATGCAGGATTGATTGAACGCATGGAAACATTTGATCCGTCCTTTATCAATCTTCGCGGTAATGAAACCTTATATAATCTTCTTGTGTAAGCGGTAAAATAGTGTAAAAATCCCCTATTTTTACTTGATAAGTCTCAAATAAAGGAGTATAATATCCTACAAAGAAAAGGAGGGATGCTCTATGATGATTAGTATTATTAGCATCGTGTTTGTGTTGCTTGTTTTGTTGGTTGGAGTAGTTGTCCTCAGCTCACTCTATGTTGTTAGACAACAATCGGTTGTGATTATCGAACGCTTTGGTAAATACCAGAAGTTGAGTTCGAGTGGGATTCATCTACGACTTCCATTTGGTATTGACCACATTGCAGCTCGGATTCAATTACGCTTATTGCAGAGCGAAATTGTCGTGGAAACCAAAACCCAGGATAATGTCTTTGTAACGATGAATGTGGCAACCCAGTACAGGGTCAATGAAAATAATGTTACAGATGCCTACTATAAATTGATACGTCCTGAAGCACAAATTAAGTCGTATATTGAAGATGCTCTTCGTTCCTCTGTGCCTAAGTTAACGCTGGATGAATTGTTTGAGAAAAAGGATGAAATCGCCCTTGAAGTACAAAAACAGGTAGCAGAAGAAATGTCTACTTACGGTTACATTATTGTGAAAACCTTGATTACCAAAGTCGAGCCTGATGCAGAAGTAAAGCAGTCCATGAATGAAATCAATGCTGCGCAACGGAAACGTGCTGCTGCTCAGGAATTGGCAGAAGCGGACAAGATTAAGATTGTCACAGCAGCAGAAGCTGAAGCTGAAAAAGATCGTCTTCATGGTGTGGGGATTGCCCAACAACGGAAAGCCATTGTAGATGGTCTAGCAGATTCTATCAAGGAGTTAAAAGAATCAGATATTGGTTTGACAGAAGAGCAGATTATGTCAATCCTCTTAACCAACCAATATCTTGATACCCTTAATAATTTTTCACATACAGGAAATAGCACCATTTTCTTGCCAGCAAGTCCTGAAGGCATGGAAGATATTCGTACTCAGATATTGTCTGCTTTGAAAGCTAAATAATGCCTATTTATTGCGCATTTTACTTGACAAGATAGAAAAGATATAATAGACTGAATTGAACGAATAATAAAGAAAGGGGTTTCTCATGACTAGTTATGAAAAAGTGGCCGCAGTTGTCGGTTGGGTACGCGATAAGAAAATTACTGGATACCGTATCAGTAAAGAGACAAACGCACGTGAGATGTCAGTTATTGCCCTTGCACAAGGCCGTGCAAAAATTGACAACATTTCATTTGCTACCGCTTTGGGACTTATTGATTTTTATGATAAAAATCATAAAAAATTTGAGAACTAATTTTAAGCGTGAAAAAAGAGGAGATTCTGTCTCCTCTTTTACTTCGTATAAAAATGAGGCTGAGACAAAAGTGTCCAGCCTCATTTTCTTTATAGCTTTAACAGTTTAGCCCGAACCTAGAAATAAAGGAGTGAGGATAATCGATTTCTGCGAAATACCGATTGAGTCTCACTTCCATTTTTGCTTTATAGAGCATGTCCAAGGAAGCGTTGTAAGAATTCTTTTGTCCGTGTTTCCTGAGGATTTTCAAAGATTTGCTGAGGACTGCCTTCTTCCGCAATCACTCCCTTATCCATAAAGATGACACGGTCTGAAACATCGCGGGCAAATTCCATTTCATGGGTTACGATAATCATGGTTAATCCTGACTTAGCTAGGTCTTGCATTGTTTTTAAAACTTCTCCAACCATTTCAGGGTCAAGGGCAGAAGTCGGCTCATCAAAGAGGATAACTTCTGGATTGACCGAAAGAGCGCGGGCGATGGCAACCCGTTGTTTTTGGCCACCAGATAACTGACTTGGTTTGGCAGTCCAGTATTGCTCTGTCATTCCAACCTTATTTAGATTTTCTTTGGCAATGGTTTCTGCCTCTGCGCGGCTACGTTTTAAGACTGTTGTTTGGGCGACAATAGCGTTTTCTAAGACATTCAAGTTGTTAAAGAGGTTAAAGGATTGAAATACCATACCCAATTTTTCGCGATAGCTTGTCAAATCATAGCCTTTTTCCAAAACATTTTGCCCATGATAGAGGATTTCTCCCTCACTAGGTGTTTCTAACAGATTGATTGACCGTAAAAAGGTTGATTTTCCAGATCCAGAAGAGCCGATGATGGAGATAACCTCTCCTTTTTTTACTGTCATGGAAATGTCTCTTAGAACCAAATTTTGGCCAAATGCCTTTTTTAGATGATTGATTTCTAAAATCGTATTAGTCATGAAGCACCTCCGTTTGCATCTGATTAGCCCCAGTTGTGTAAGTATCTGTATCAAAGCGTTTTTCAATCATGCGTAGGATTCGAGTAACCGTAAAAGTCAAGATAAAGTAGATAATAGCGATAACGGTAAAGGTCTGGAAGTATTGATAAGTCTGCGTTGCAACAGTATTTCCAGAGAAGTAGAGTTCTACTACTGAGATAACGTTCAATACCGAAGTATCCTTGATGTTGATGACGAATTCATTACCGGTAGCAGGCAAGATATTGCGAATGACTTGCGGTAAGACGATTTTACGCATGGTTTGATTATGGGTAAAGCCAAGAGCTGTTGCTGCTTCAAATTGTCCTTTATCAACGGCAAAGATTCCTCCACGAACAATTTCACTCATGTAAGCACCGGTATTGATGGATACGATGAAAATGGCAGCCAAAGTTCGGTCAAGGTTCAAGCCAAATGCTTGAGCGGTTCCGTAGTAGATTACCATAGATTGTACAATCATCGGTGTACCACGGAAGATTTCAATATAGATATTGATGAGAATAGCAAGGACTTTTTGGAGAAAAGCAAGTCCTTTATTTACTGCCTGTGGCGCAGTACGGAAAACTCCGATGAGCAAGCCAATTGCGGTACCAATAATCGTTCCTAAGATAGAAATGAGCAAGGTCATGCCTGTTCCGCGGAGTAATTGTGGCCAGTTGTTCACAAGGATATTCCATACTTGAGCAAAGAAAGAAGGTTTTTCAGTTGTCTCGTTTTTTTCAACTGGTTGATTTTCAATCATATCATCCATGAGAGCGAGTTGCTCTTTTTCAGTAAAGGCAGCTAACACTTGGTTGACCTGTGCAATGCGTGCATCGTCTTTTCGCATTCCAACAGCAATGGTCACATCTTCTGCCTGTGTCTCAAAGCCGGTTGTCAGTTCAACCATTTTAAAAGCAGGGTTTGCTTCTTGGGCTGTCCGAGCTTCTGGTCTTTCTGAAACATAGGCATCAATGATTCCAGCTTCGAGTGCTTGACGAATTTGAGAAAAATCTCCCATAGCAGTTTGTTTGTCAACGCCGGTTATCTGATCAATTAAATTATAGAGATAAACGCCTTGTTGGGCTGTGATTTTGGCACCTACAAACTCAGTGATACTAGTTGCGTCTGCCCACTTACTATCTGAGCGGACAACGAGTGTAGGAATAGAGGTATAGTAACTGGAAGAAAAGGCGATTTCTTTTTTGCGTTCTTCTGTTGGACTCATTCCTGCGATAATCATATCGATTTTTCCAGAAGTGAGTGCAGGGACAAGGCCCTCCCATTTGGTTTTGACGACAAGCACTTTTTTGTCCATTTTGTCTGCGATTTTTTTGGCAACCTGAACGTCATAACCATTTGCAAATTGAGTGGTTCCTTCGATGGGAACAGCTCCATTTTCATCCGTTTCTTGTGTCCAGTTGAATGGAGCATAGGCGGCTTCCATTCCGACACGTAGATAATCATCTGCTTTGACACCGGTACAGAGAAAGAACATTCCCATGAGTGTCGTAAGCAATAGCAACAGTCGTTTTTTCATAGTCTCTCCTTTTTTAAAAGTAGTTACATTGTATAAAAAATTCTGACAAATTGCAAACTAATTGAAATTTTATACGGTTTCAGTCGCTTTTGTGATATAATTGATGAGAGGCGAAAAGGAGTAGAATATGGTGATTGAGATTCTTAAGGCTATTTTTTTTGGAGTGATTGAAGGCATAACCGAATGGTTGCCCATATCGAGTACAGGGCATTTGATTTTGATACAGGAGTTTGTTTCCTTTAAAAATGTCAGTACAGATTTCACATCCATGTTTAATGTTGTCATTCAGCTAGGTGCAATATTAGCGGTTATGGTTATTTATTTTGACCGTCTGAATCCCTTTCAGCCAGGCAAGTCCAGTCGTGAGATTCGGTTGACATGGCAATTATGGGTGAAAGTGGTGATTGCAGCTTTACCAGCAGCAGTTTTGGGATTTTTATTTGACGATTGGTTAGACGATCACTTGTACAACTTTATCGTCGTTGCTGTGATGCTGATTGTATATGGTGTGGCCTTTATCTACGTAGAAAAAAGACAGACAGATCGTCAGCCACAGGTGACTTCTTTGGCGAAGATGTCTTATCTAACAGCCCTTTCGATTGGATTGTTCCAAGTCCTTGCTTTGATTCCGGGGACTAGTCGATCAGGGGCAACAATCATCGGTGGTATTCTTTTAGGTACGAGCCGTGCAGTAGCAACAGAATTCACCTTTTTCTTAGGGATTCCAATCATGTTTGGTGCCAGCTTTTTAAAGGTGATTAAACTGCTCGTGAAAGGCTTAAGTGTGACAGCTGGACAATGGATGTTGTTATTAGTAGCGATGGTAACAGCTTTTCTCATCTCGCTTGTCGTGATTCGTTTCTTGACAGACTATGTAAAAAAACATGACTTCACCTTTTTTGGAAAGTATCGCATCGCTCTAGGAACAATTTTAGTGATTTACTATCTAATCACGCTTATCTTTTAGGAAGTAAAGGGAGTGGGATTAGAATAATTCAGTGGATTATTCTAACCCGAACTGAGAAATTAGGAAGTGAGGAACTTAAAATCCTCGCTTTTTTATTTTTAAGCTCGGAAATCAACAGTTGAGAAAATTATCAGGTACTGTAAAGTAATTTGAGTAAATAGAAAAAACAAATTTTTTGTTCAGATTTAGTTTCTAGCGAAAGCTTCTCTTGCTGAAAAATGTTTGTCTGGCTTCTAAGTGAAGCTGTTCTTCATTGAAAAAATCGAAATGAGCTCTTAGTGGGTTTGTTTTTCAGTAAAATATCCGGGATCTGCTAGAAGGGCTGCTTTTTCTTATCGAAAATTGTCTTTCTAGCTCTCAAGTATTACTTTCTCTGATAAAAAAATCCTGTCTAACAAAGTAGTAAGGGTGTTTCGCATCGAAAACAGATTGGCTAATGTTCAAGTAAGCTCTTTTCGCAGTGAAATAGTTGAACCTAACTCCTTTCGGGGGTGTTTTTCGGTTGGACACTAAAACATTTTTGTTTTTTGTCTATCTCAATGAATTAGTGGTCACCTTCGTTTAAGTAGAGAGGGGAAGAGGAGGAATATCCTCCCTTTTCTTTTGTAAAAGAGTCTGATTTTTTGTATAATGAATGAAATACGTATTCTCAAACGTGTCGTTTGGGAGGGATTGGAATAGTATGAGGTAATGAGATGAAGATGAAACAAATCAGTGATTCAACCTTGAAAATCACGATAAAAATGGAAGATTTGGAAGAGCGTGGAATGGAATTGGCAGATTTTCTAGTACCACAGGAAAAGACAGAAGAATTTTTCTATACCGTGCTAGATGAATTAGAATTACCAGTAACCTTCCGTGAAAGTGGGATGCTGAGTTTTCGTGTGACGCCAAAACCAGATAAGGTTGATATTTTTGTGACAAAATCAGACATTGATCAGCAACTGAACTTTGATGATTTTGCGGATATGGCAGATTTAGATGAACTGTCACACATGACACCAGATGAATTTTTGAAGACACTTGAGAAAACCATTCGCGAAAAGAGTGCAGGTGATAACCAAGCTGTTCAACATTTGGAGCAGGTAGAAGAAGCTGAGCTTGATGAAGAAGAGGAAGAGGACATCCGTAATTATATTTACTATATCCTTGATTTTGCGAGTCTTCAGGAGGCTGTTCAGTTTGTGTCCCTTGTTGATTTTACAGTTGAGGAATCAGAATTGTACAAGATGAATGATCGCTACTATATGACAGTTTTGATCAATATTGAAAATCGCTCCACACGCTATCCAGACTACATTTTGTCACGAATGTTAGAGCATGCAGATGATACTTCTATTTCACGTGCAGTCCTTCAAGAGCATGGTATTCTACTACTCCCAGTTGCTGCAATTGAGGAGCTTGGGAAGGTGAGTCTAGCATGATTCCATTTGCTTTGAAGTATATCATTGTCGTTGTTTCGACCATGATTGTGTCGATTATTGCGACACCTCTAGTTCGCTTCTTAGCATTTCGAATTGGAGCAGTGGATAACCCAAATGCTCGTCGTATCAACAAGGTACCGATGCCAACTGCAGGAGGGTTAGCAATTTTCACCGCTTTTGTGCTAGGAACAACCTGTTTTTTGGCTCCTATCGTGACGCATGTGCAGCCTCGAGGGACGTATTTGGAGTATATCCTCCCAGTTATCATTGCTGGCGGTATCATCATCGCGACAGGTCTACTTGATGATATTAAAGAGCTGCGTCCTCTACCCAAGTTGCTTGGTATTCTGCTTGCAGCAATGATTATTTGGTTCTTTACGGATTTTCATTTTGATAATTTTAAAATTCCCTTTGGTGGGCCGATGTTGCATTTTCCGAATTGGTTGGCTTTTGCATTGACGATTCTCTGGATTGTAGCGATTACCAATGCAGTTAACCTGATTGACGGTTTGGATGGGCTGGTGTCTGGGGTGTCGATTATTTCCCTGACGACCATGGGGATTGTTTCCTATTTTTTCCTACATGATAGCAATATTTACTTGACCCTAACAGTCTTTGTCTTGGTTGCTGCAATAGCTGGCTTTCTTCCCTATAATTACAATCCAGCAATTATTTTCGTAGGGGATACAGGGGCGTTATTTATCGGATTTATGATTGGAGTTCTGTCTTTGCAGGGCCTGAAGAATTCGACAGCAGTTGCTGTGGTGACTCCTATGATTATTTTAGGAGTTCCCATTACGGATACGGTGGTGGCGATTATTCGAAGAACCTTGTCCGGTCAAAAAATCTATGAAGCAGACCGCATGCACTTGCACCACCGTCTCTTGTCGCTTGGATTGACGCATCGGGGGACTGTCTTAGTCATTTATGCCATATCCTTTATTTTCTCACTAACCTCCTTATTATTAAATGTATCGAGTAGAATAGGAGGAGTTCTGCTGATGATTGCTCTCTTACTGGGCGTAGAAATCTTAAGTGAAATGATTGGAATATTTGGTGAAAATCGAACGCCTATATTGAACCTTTTGCGATTTATTGGCAATAGCGATGTTCGGCAGGAATATTTAGCTAAAAAACGAGCGAAAAAGGATGAAAGACAAGAAGCAGACAAATAAGAATGTTTCTAAACAAAGAAGGAGCCAATTAGGCTCTTTTTTGGTATAATAAATCAGATAAAAACTAAATGGAGGTATCTATGTCGGTATTAGAAATCAAAGATTTGCATGTGGCAATCGAAGGAAAGGAAATTTTAAAAGGAGTTAACTTGACCTTGAAAACAGGGGAAATTGCTGCCATTATGGGACCAAATGGAACAGGGAAATCAACCCTTTCAGCAGCGATTATGGGAAATCCTAACTATGAAGTTACTCAGGGTGAAGTCTTGTTCGATGGTGTGAATGTCTTGGAATTAGAGGTCGATGAGCGTGCTCGTATGGGACTCTTCCTTGCTATGCAATACCCGAGTGAAATCCCAGGCATTACCAATGCAGAATTTCTACGTGCTGCAATGAATGCTGGAAAAGAAGAGGATGAGAAAATTTCTGTCCGTGATTTCATTACGAAACTCGATGAGAAAATGGAATTGCTCAACATGAAAGAAGAAATGGCAGAGCGCTACCTCAATGAAGGCTTCTCTGGTGGTGAGAAAAAGCGCAATGAAATTCTACAACTCTTGATGTTGGAGCCAACCTTTGCTCTTCTTGATGAAATTGACTCAGGTCTTGACATCGATGCCCTTAAAGTTGTTTCAAAAGGGGTCAATGCCATGCGTGGAGAAGGATTTGGTGCCATGATTATTACCCACTACCAACGGTTATTAAACTACATTACACCAGATGTGGTTCATATTATGATGGAAGGACGCGTGGTTCTATCAGGCGGTCCAGAACTTGCTATCCGTCTTGAAAAAGAAGGCTATGCAAAAATTGCTGAAGAACTAGGCTTGACTTACGAAGAGGAAGTTTAAGGCGAAACTTGTTCAGAAAGGAGAAAATAATGACCAAAGAAGCCATTAAACTGTTTTCACAAGCACACGCAGAACCAGCTTGGTTGAGGAATCTTCGTCAAGCAGCTTTTGAAAAAATAGACACATTAGATTTACCAAAGATTGAACGAGTGAAATTCCACCGTTGGAACCTTGGAGATGGTAGAATCACAGAATCAGAAGCAACTAGCAATGTTCCTGATTTTACAGCTTTGGGAGATAATCCTAAGCTAGTTCAAGTGGGAACTCAGACCGTTTTTGAGCAATTGTCTCCGGAATTGGCAGAGGCAGGTGTGATTTTTACAGATTTTTACACAGCTTTGGAAGAAATCCCAGAGATACTAGAGCAGTATTTCAATAAGACAGTAGCCTATGATGAGGATAAACTTGCTGCCTACCATAGCGCTTATTTCAATAGCGGAGCGGTCTTGTATGTCCCTGATAATGTTGAAATCAAGGTGCCAGTCGAAGGTATTTTTTACCAAGATAGTACAAGCGATGTTCCATTTAACAAACATATCCTTGTGATTACTGGTAAACATACCAAATTAAACTACCTAGAACGATTTGAAAGTATTGGAGATGGTGGTGAAAAAGCAACAGCTAATATCACGGTAGAAGTCATTGCAGGAGCTGGAAGTCAGATTAAATTTGCGGCGATTGATCGTTTGGGACAAGGTGTTACAACCTACCTTCGCCGTCGCGCATCGCTAGGTAATCAGGCAAGTATTGATTGGGCAATCGGTGTGATGAATGAGGGCAACGTTGTAGCTGATTTTGATAGTAATTTGTTTGGCGATGGTAGCCATGCAGATATGAAAGTCGTAGCTCTCTCAAGTGGCAAGCAAGTACAGGGGATTGATACTCGTGTGACGAACTATGGTCGCCATTCAATCGGAAATATCCTCCAGCATGGAGTTATTTTAGAAAAAGGAACGCTGACCTTTAATGGAATTGGACACATTATTAAAGGTGCTAAGGGAGCAGATGCCCAACAAGAAAGCCGCGTCTTGATGTTGTCAGATAAAGCGCGAAGTGATGCCAATCCTATTCTTTTAATTGATGAAAATGATGTAACGGCTGGACACGCAGCTTCTATTGGTCAGGTTGATCCTGAAGACATGTATTACCTCATGAGTCGCGGTTTGGACAAGGCAACAGCAGAGCGCTTGGTTGTACGTGGTTTCCTAGGAGCAGTTATTACGGAAATTCCAGTTAAAGAAGTCCGCAATGAAATGATTGACGGAATTGAAGAAAAGTTAAGTAAGAGGTAAGAGAGATGTCAGTAGATAGCCATGCTCTCAAAAAAGAGTTTCCAATCCTAGACCAGTTGGTCCATGATGAGCCCTTGGTCTATCTAGACAATGCCGCAACGACGCAGAAACCCCAAGTTGTTTTAGAAGAAATCCTAAACTATTACCAGACGGATAATGCCAATGTTCACAGAGGCGTGCATACCTTAGCGGAACGAGCGACTAGCCGCTATGAGGCGGCGCGTGAGCGTGTGCGACAATTTATCCGTGCCAAATCAACAAAAGAAGTGCTCTTTACAAGGGGGACTACGACTAGTCTCAATTGGGTGGCACATTTTGCAGCCCAAATCTTGCAACCAGAGGACGAGGTTTTGATTTCCATTATGGAACACCATGCCAATATTATCCCTTGGCAAGAAGCTTGTCGAAAGACGGGAGCAAAGTTGGTCTATGTCTACCTGAAAGACGGGCTCTTAGATATGGAGGATTTGCAGTCCAAACTATCACCAAAAACAAGATTTGTCTCTTTGGCCCATGTCTCCAATGTCTTAGGAACAATCAATCCAATCAAAGAAATTACTCGATTGGCGCACGAAGTTGATGCCATTATGGTAGTAGATGGAGCCCAGTCCATTCTACACATGGCTATTGATGTATTGGATTTAGATGTGGATTTCTTTGCTTTTTCAGGCCATAAGATGCTAGGTCCGACAGGGATTGGTGTTCTCTATGGGAAGGAAAAATGGCTATCTCAAATGAATCCAGTAGAATTTGGCGGTGAAATGATTGACTTTGTTTATGAGCAATCTGCTACGTGGAAGGAATTACCTTGGAAATTCGAAGCTGGTACGCCAAATATGGCAGGAGCAATTGGATTGGCTAAGGCAATCGACTATCTGGAAGAAGTGGGGATGGAGGACATTGCAGCTCACGAAGCAGACTTGCTAGCCTATGTTTTTCCAAAATTACAGGCCATGGAGGGGATTGAAATCTATGGTCCAGCAGACTTGGCAAAACGTTCAGGTGTCATCTCGTTTAATATAAAGGGATTGCATCCGCATGATGTAGCAACGGCACTGGACTATGAAGGAGTAGCTGTGCGAGCAGGTCATCATTGTGCTCAACCGCTTCTAGCTTATTTGGGTGTGCAGTCAACGGTTCGTGCTAGTTTTTCTCTTTATAATACCAAGGAAGACTGCGATCGATTGCTTGAAGCACTAGAGAAGACAAAGGAGTTTTTCAATGGCACTTTCTAAATTAGAAAGCCTCTATATGGCTGTGGTAGCAGACCATTCCAAACATCCTCATCATCAAGGAGAAATTGCTGGAGCTCATCAGGTGGATTTGAACAATCCTACTTGTGGAGATGTTATCCATCTGTCGCTGCAATTAGATGAAACTGGTGAAACCATTCAAGATATTGCCTTTGTCAATGCGGGTTGCACCATCTCAACCGCTTCAGCTAGCATGATGACAGATCTAGTATTAGGAAAAACAAAGGCAGAAGTGCTGGAATTAGCACAGGTCTTTTCTGAGATGGTTCAAGGAGAGACAGATGCGCGACAAAAAGAATTGGGGGATGCTGCTTTTCTAGCAGGTGTTGCTAAATTTCCACAGCGAGTAAAATGTGCGACCTTGGCCTGGAATGCGCTAAAAAAAGGCTTAAATGAAGAGTAGAAAAATCTCAAAGAAATAGAGGAGGAAAGAATGACAGAGGAAAGAGTAGAACCAAAACCGATTGACCTCGGTGAATACAAATTCGGTTTTCATGATGATGTAGAGCCTATTATGTCAACCGGAAAAGGATTGAACGAAGACGTAATTCGAGCCTTATCTGCAGCGAAAAACGAGCCAGAATGGATGTTAGAATTTCGGTTAAAATCGTATGAGGCTTTCAAAAAAATGCCCCTTGAAACGTGGGGAGCAGACTTGTCTGAGATTGATTTTGATGACTTGATTTACTACCAAAAGGCATCTGACAAACCAGCTCGTTCATGGGATGATGTGCCTGAGAAAATAAAGGAAACCTTTGAACGCATCGGAATTCCAGAAGCAGAACGTGCTTATCTTGCAGGTGCTGCTGCTCAGTACGAATCAGAAGTGGTTTACCACAATATGAAAGAAGAATTTGAGAAGCTGGGCATTATCTTTACAGATACCGACTCAGCTTTGAAAGAATACCCTGATTTGTTCAAGCAGTATTTTGCCAAATTAGTGCCACCAACCGATAATAAATTGGCTGCTCTCAATAGTGCAGTATGGTCTGGAGGCACCTTTATCTATGTGCCAAAAGGTGTAAAATGTGATATTCCTTTGCAGACCTATTTCCGAATCAATAACGAAAGTACCGGACAGTTTGAGCGGACCCTCATCATTGTAGATGAGGGTGCAAGTGTGCATTACGTTGAAGGGTGTACAGCGCCGACCTATTCAAGTGACAGTTTGCATGCGGCAATTGTTGAAATCTTTGCCCTTGACGGAGCTTACATGCGCTATACGACGATTCAGAACTGGTCGGATAATGTCTACAATCTTGTTACCAAACGTGCTCGTGCGATGAAAGATGCGACAGTGGAGTGGATTGATGGCAACCTGGGAGCTAAAACCACCATGAAATACCCGTCTGTCTACTTGGACGGTGAAGGAGCGCGTGGGACCATGCTGTCTATCGCTTTTGCCAATACGGGACAACACCAAGATACAGGTGCCAAGATGATCCATAATGTGCCGCATACTAGCTCATCAATTGTGTCCAAATCGATTGCTAAAGGTGGCGGAGCGGTAAACTACCGTGGACAAGTCACTTTTGCCCGGAATTCTAAAAAATCAGTCAGCCACATCGAGTGTGACACTATTATCATGGATGATATTTCAAAATCAGATACCATTCCCTTCAATGAAATCCACAATTCGCAAGTGGCCTTGGAGCACGAGGCTAAAGTGTCTAAGATTTCTGAAGAACAGCTCTACTACCTCATGAGCCGCGGTCTGTCAGAAGGTGAAGCTACAGAGATGATTGTCATGGGATTTGTTGAACCATTTACCAAAGAACTTCCAATGGAATACGCAGTCGAACTCAACCGCTTGATTGCTTATGAAATGGAAGGTTCAGTCGGCTAATATACCGAGGAGTGAAATAAAAATCGTCATTTCGAAGAAATCGATTATCCTCACTCCTTTATTTCTAGGTTTGGTCTAAAATAATTCACTGGATTATTTTACTCTCACCCCGACAATCCTCACTTTTGAATTTTTAGGCTCAGGTATCAATCGTCACTCCCCTGACTATTGATATAAGTCAAACTGTTAAATCTATAAAAGAAGCGAGGCTGGACATTTTTGTCTTAGCCTCGTGATATTGCCGACAGAAGTTAGAAATGAGGAAATACTGTGATTTTTCATGTTCTTAAGTTAACAAAAAAAGGAAATCGCGAGAGATTTCCTCAGCTTGAAGAAAAAGTCTTTTTATTGCCACCATCCTCATGTGCTTTCGGACATCAGCGACTTCCTTCGGAATTCCATGATTCATCTTCGAGTCTAAGGTCTCGAAGATGCCGAGTGACAGAAAACGTTCATTTAATAACGTTTTCTGTCACTTTTAGCACGGCGGAGGTGGCGGTATTGTGCTCGCTACGCTCGCAAATTTTCTAACCTTAAAACTACAGAAAATTAAATATCATTGTAATGTTTTTCTGAATTGTGAGGTTTGTCTACGTTCTGAGGAAATCGCGAGAGATTTCCTTTTTTATTATAACTTCTCATTCACATACCTCACAAAGTGGTTCCACCAAGAAAATGGCCAGTTTGCAGTAGCAGTATCTTTAGCAGCAACTAGTTCAATGCTCGGTTGCTCGTCAATGTAGCCGTGTCCGATTAAATCAGTGTCGTTTAAGGTTAGTGTTCCAAGGACTGTCCCCTTGCTAAGAGGTGCATCAAGTACAGTATCAAGTCCGTTTGTTTTTGCAGTGGTCTCTTTCTTATAACGATTTCGTTTTGCAACCATGAGATCTTGCTTGGCTACAGCAGGAATGGTTGATTTTTTTCCATTGAATACCCTGACTTTGCTATCTTGATACGCTTGCCCAGCTTCAACGATAGGAGTCCATGTGAAATATTGATAGGCATAGTTCATCAGATTGGTTGTTTCGAGAAAACGTTTCTCGGGATAGAGGTCTCCTTCTTTTGTATGTAAGACAACGGTAATAACGCGCATGCCATTTTCTAAACTTGTTGCTACCATAGAGGTTCCAGAAGCAGTCTTGAGTCCGTCCAATCCACTTCTTTCATAAATTCCCCCTTTTAACATGGGATTTGTACCATAGTAAGTGGTTCCATTCATTGAAAAGTGAGATTGAGAAGTAACCTTCAAAACTTGCGGATAATCTAAGATTAGATGGCGGGCGATGATAGCAACATCGATTGCAGATAGGCGATTTTCGATGGGTTCTTTTTCTTCGGAAGTTTGCTTGTCCTCTAGCATATCTTTGCTTAAACCAGTAGAGTTCAGAATAGTGGCATCTGAAATCCCCCAAGATGTCAGTTTTTCTTTCATCAAATCAACAAAAGTAGCTTCGCTACCTGCTACTTGTTCTGCAAGAGCGATAGTTGCACTGTTTGCAGAAGCAATCAAGGAGGCGTAAATCAATTCTTGGACCGGATATGAACGTTTGTCTAGAGGAATATTTGTCACAGGTGATGTAATGGTCAAGTTATAGGCATAATCAGAAATAGGAACTGGGGTATCAAGTGTTAATTTTCCTTGTTCAATTGCTTCGTAGACTAGATAAATAGTCAATAAATTGGTAATTGAACCAATGCTAGTTGGTGTAGTTGCCTCTTGTTCATAGAGAATTTTTCCAGTTGTTGCTTCAACTGCAATAGAGTGCTCTGCTTCTGTACGATATTTCTCTGTTGCATGGACAGAGAAATATGGTAGCAATAGCATTACAACAAAGAACAAGAATAGGAAATGTTTTTTCATATTAAGGAATACCTCATTCTATCATTGGGATTATTATACCATAAAAGCAGAAGACGCAGAATTAAAAATAGCATGAAAATAGTCTGAAAATAATGAAAATTATTTCTTTTGCAAAATTTTCTAACAAATCCCTTTTTTTCTAACAAATTTATGGTATAATATCTCTCATAGACTTGCAAAGTCTTTATTACAAAAAAAGAGGTGTTTTATGAAGAAGTCGACAAAAATGCTCACTCTTGCGGGTGTGACATTATTATCAGTTGCAACACTTGCAGCTTGTGGTTCAAAAAGCTC